>CAZMOW010000010.1:0-17943 GCA_964567975.1 uncultured Anaerolineales bacterium
TGCGTGCGTTGGCGGCGCGTCTCGGCAGCGACCGGATGATCGCGGAAGCGGAGAGGGTACAGAGTTTGTCCCAGGAGACGGAGGCAAGCACTCTCGACAGGATCAGGGTGGACAGGATCCTTCTCTATGTGGTGGTGGCTTTGGGCAGTGCGATCTTTATGTTTCCTTTTATGTGGGCCCTTATCAGTTCAGGGAAGAGCGCTCAGGAGATCGCCACCTATCCTCCCACCTGGTGGCCCAGGGAGATGCTTTTCGTCAAGAACTACACTGAACTTTTTATGGAAAATCCCTTTCTCCTCTGGCTCTGGAACTCGACGGTGGTGACGGCCTTTAACTTGTTGGGCACCGTCATCTCGGCCTCGATTGTGGCCTATGCCTTTGCCCGCTTCAAATTTCCGGGGCGGGATATCTGGTTCTTCATCATGCTCTCCACCATGATGATCCCCTTTTATGTGACACTTGTTCCCACTTATCTTATCTTTCATGCGTTCGGATGGATTGACACCTTTAAACCACTTTGGGTGCCAGCTTGGTTCGGGGGTGGTGCGTTCAACATCTTTTTGCTGCGCCAATTCTATCTGGGCATTCCCCTGGATTTGGACGAGGCGGCAGAGATCGATGGGGCCGGTCCGGTGCGTATCTTTCTCACCGTCATGTTGCCCCTTTCCAAACCGGCCATAGGGACGGTGGCGGCCCTGGGATTCATCTCTACCTGGAGCAATTTCATGGGCCCCTTGATCTATCTGAATGATCCGGAAAAGATGACGGCCACACTGGGATTGCGGTACTTTGCCTTAGGTACCACGAGCGCACAGTTGTCTGCGGGCCCCCCAAAAGATCATTTGCTGATGGCTGCCAGTATCGTGGTCGCCCTGCCCTGTCTGATACTTTTCTTCTTCGCGCAGAGATATTTTATTCAAGGTATCGCCACGACGGGTATAAAGGGATAGGCAGAAACAAAGATAGTGCTGAAGCGAAAGCGTGACTGGTCATGAGCAATCTCTGACCAGCCACGCTTTTTCTGTGTCGCTACACCCGGACGAGGTACTTGGTGGCCGCCCAAAGGTAAACGCCGTCGATGGAGACCTGAGTCCATTGTAGGCCGCTGCCCCATCGCGTGGCGCCCGTGGGCTGCAGGACGGTGCCATGGGGTACGATGCGTCGCGTATAGTACCCGAGGCTGGGTCCGGATCGCAGCCGCAGTCCCCAAGAGGCGACCACCTTCACGCCGCTTTCGCCCATGGGAGGATGCCCGCCGTAATTTGCCAGATAGGCGGAAGCACAGAATCCCTCATAGGTGTACCCCCAGCGGCCGACGCGGATGAACGTCCAGGAGATGCCCTGTCTCCAGACAGGTCCCCCCGCCGGATAGACCGTCTCCCCATTCCTCAGCACCAGGATGATGCGGTCGCTCAGACTGGGACCCTCTCGCAGGCGAAGGCCATACGGTGCCCTGACCGTTGTTGGGGTCCCCTCGATGGGCGGGGCCGCCACGGTAACGGGCGTATCCCCATTATCGCTTGGCGGGACGGGTGGGGCCGCCTGCACGCTCAGCGGTGCCACGAGCAACACCCCCGCGAGCACGACTGTGGTCAGAATATGTACCACTCTTTGTCTTTTCATCTCCTTCTCCTTTCTACATCGTAGAGATGGCACCTATCAGCAGGCTCTGATGCTTATAGATGCGTAAGACCCTCCACAGATGCGATGTCAGTTACTTTATCCTTCAATACAAAGTATACCACCTTATTATAAGATGCGCAATACCTTTTTGGTTTTTGGAGTTGATGTTTCGGGCCTCATCCAGGGACTGGACTTGTCAGCGGATGCTTGCGTCGTGTCCCTCTCCGTGCTAGAATAGTCGAGCAAGTGGGGATATATTGGAGGGCGAGGTTCGTGGCCAAAAAGAGACCGAACATACTCTGGATCTGTACCGATCAGCAGCGGTATGATACCATCCATGCTCTGGGGAACGATCATATTCGCACACCCAACCTGGATCGCCTGGTTGGGGAGGGTGTGGCGTTCACAAACGCCTACTGCCAGAGCCCCGTCTGTACACCAAGCCGGGCGTCGTTCCTAACGGGAAGGTACCCGAGCTCGGTACACGTGAACCGCAACGGCAATGCGTACTTTCCCGAGGATGTGGAACTGGTTACCAGGAGGCTGGCCGACGCGGGCTATGATTGCGGTCTGGCGGGGAAACTGCATCTTTCGGCTGCCGAGGGCAGGGTGGAGGTGCGGCCGGAGGATGGATACCGGGTCTTTCACTGGAGTCATCATCCCAAGCCCGAGACGTACTGGCCCACGGAGGAACATGCTTATCAGAAGTGGCTTTCCGAGCAAGGTATCGATTGGGACGAAGCCTATGGGGGCGAGACGCCGGACGGTTCGGCGTTGCAGGGAAGCTACAGGCCTGGCATAGATGCCGCCTATCACCAGACCACATGGTGTACCAAAGAGGCCATCGCCTTTATGCAGGAGGATAGGGAGGGGCCCTGGCTCATGAGCGTGAATCCCTTCGATCCGCATCCCCCCTTTGATCCTCCTGCCGGCTATTTGGAGCGCATGGATGTGGAGGCCATGCCCCTTCCCCTGTTCCGGGCAGAGGAACTGGAGACTCAGCTCGACTTTCAAGGGATCGATCATCAGACAGAGCTGCCTCGTTCTCCGTATGACTATGATGCGCGGTTGATGGTGGCGGCGTACTATGCTCAAATCGAGCTGGTCGACGAGCAGGTGGGGCGTATGCTGGATGCCCTGCAGGCGTCCGGACAGCGGCAGGATACTGTGGTCATCTTTATGAGCGATCACGGTGAGATGCTGGGAGATCACGGCTTGTTGCTCAAGGGATGTCGCTTCTACGAGGCGGCGGTGCACGTTCCCCTGGTCATCTCCTGGCCGGGGCGCTTTGAGAAGGGCCTGCGGAGCGAGGCACTTGTGGAGTTGACGGATATTGTGCCCACCCTCTATGAAGCGTTATCTATGAGCGTCCCCGACAATGTCCGGGGCGCATCGCTGCTGCCCATCCTTGTAGGACAACGGGATCCGGAGATTCACCGCGACATGGTGCGCTGCGAGTATCACGACGCCCTGGCACGGCCCCATGCCAGCCACGCCAACATGCTGTTTGATGGGCAGTACAAGTTGGTCGTTTATCATGGCCATGGGGTGGGCGAGTTGTACGATCTTGAAGAGGATCCGCAAGAGTTCTACAATCTGTGGGAGGATGACGAGTTCAAGGATCTGAGATGCCAGTTGGTGAAACAGCTTTTTGACAGGGTGATGTTGGCCACAGATCCTGGACAACCCCGCGTGGGGCGATTCTAGGCTGGGAGGGTTTTTTTGTCTGACTCGCTCTACGGTATACGAGTATTCATAGTCACGTATGGAGGGAAACGATGTACATTGATGCAGATTGTCACATTTCCGGCCGTGAGGATGGGAACGGTATAGGTATTGATCAGTTACTTTTACAATTGGATCAGGTGGGAGTGGAGAGGGCCGTTTGTTGGCCCATGGTCTCCTATACGCGCAAGATGGCGGCCGATAACGAGGCCATCTATGAGGGGATGAAAGCGCATCCGGAACGCATCATCGGCTTTGGGGGCGTCAATCCTCTGCTCGGTCTTGACAAGGCCAAGGATGAATTGCGGCGATGCATAGAGGTGTACGGTTTCAAGGGAGTGAAACTCAACGGCGCTCGGGATGGCTACTATATCGACGATCCCGAGTTGAGCCTGCCGCTTGTGCAGATGATCGCCGATGCCGGCCTCGTGCTGGCGTTCCACTGTGGATCCAACGATTTTGAGAAGACCCACCCTTTCCGCATTGCCAAGGTATCCGATGCCTATCCCGATCTCCCGATCATGGTGATCCACATGGGCGGCGCGGGTCAGCCCGACCTGCACGATGCGACCATCGAGTTCGCCAAACACTATCCCCAGTGGTATCTCGTCGATTCCGAGGCTGATTACCGTAAGATCATCGAGGCCGTGGATATTTTGGGTGCCGATCGCGTCTGCTATGGCAGCGACACGCCCTTCTGTCCCATGCGCTTCGAGTGGGGCATCAGGCAGGTGATATATCAGGATTTGCAAGAAGAAAAAAAGGCCCAGGTGCTGGGCGAGAATATGGCTGACCTGTTCGAGTTGTAAGGATTTTCCTACGAATGGGGGTATCCTCTTCCATGGGATACCCCCATTGTGCATGGTGCTTTTTTCATCTATGTTCACGAGGGGATGATGAACATGCTTTTAGCGGCCGATATCGGAGCGACGAAAACCAATCTGGCGATCTTTTCTCAGGAGGCCGGTCCACGGTGTCCCTTGGCCGAGGCCTCTTTTTCCAGCGAGGATTATGAGGGGCTGGAGGCCGTGGTGAGGGACTTTATGAGGGATGTCGATCTCTCGGTGGAGAGAGCCTGTATCGGGGTTGCCGGTCCCGTGATCGAGGGGCGCGCGCGGGGGACCAATCTTCCCTCCTGGACTATCGATGAGTCGGAGGTAAAGGAGACGCTGGATCTCTCCTGGGTTCGCGTGCTGAACGACCTTGAAGTGACGGCCAATGCGGTGCCTATTTTGAAAGGGGAGGACGTGGAGACGCTGAATGCGGGGCGCCCTGTATCTCATGGGCCCGTAGGCGTTGTCGCCCCTGGCACCGGGCTCGGGGAGGGGTTTCTTGTATGGGACGGCTCCCGCTACCGGGCCTATGCCTCGGAGGGAGGACATACCGATTTCGGACCCAATAACGCGCGGGAAAGGCGATTGCTTGCGCATCTGCGTGACCAGTTCGGTCACGTGAGCTATGAGAGGGTCTGCTCTGGTATGGGTATCTCCAATATTTACGGGTATCTAAAGGCTAGCGAATATGCCGACGAACCTACGTGGATGGCCGAGGGGCTTGAGGGCGTCGAGGACAGGACGCCGGTTATCGTTGAGACAGCCTTGGATCCTGAAAAAGAGTGTGCTCTCTGTTCGACGGCGTTGGAGATGTTCGTCTCAATTATGGGAGCCGAGGTGGGCAATCTTGCCCTCAAGCTCATGGCCAGCGGGGGCGTCTATCTGGGAGGAGGGATCCCGCCGCGGATTCTGCCCGCCCTGAAGGGGAATACGTTTATGGAGGGGTTCTTGAACAAGGGGCGTATGGAATACGTGGTGGAAAATGTCCCCGTGCACGTCATCCTGACCCCCAAGGCGCCCCTGTGGGGGGCGGCGTATTATGGGCTTGAGTTCTGAGGGTGTCCATGTTGTAATCCTAAGAGTTTGTCTGATTGAAGGGTAGATGCTTGATATGGTGACATGTCGTGAGATAGTAAAGAAGGCTATTCATTTTGAAAGTCCCGAGCGTTTACCCATGCGATTCGCCGCACTGGGCGTCGACGATACCCATGGTGTATCTACAAACGCCGTGGGTACAGGCGATCATACCAAGCGTGAGACGTATGACGAGTGGCATTGTCTGTGGACGCGCAGTGAGGTCAGCAATATGGGACAGGTAAAGGGGCATCCTCTGGAGGACTGGCACGCTTTGAAGGAATATGTCTGGCCCGATCCCGATGACCCGGCCTACTATGCCGGTATGGAGGAGCGGTTCGACGGCGCTGAGGATAAATACGTGGTGACCGGTATCTTTATGTTGCTCTTTGAGCGCATGCACGCCCTGCGTGGGATGACCAATGTGCTCACCGAGCTGCACACGGATCGGGGACGTATGGCGTATCTGGCTGACCGCATCGTCGATTTTGATCTGGCTGTTATTCGCAATATCGGTCGGCGCTTTCCCGGGCGCATCGATGGGTTCACGTTTACTGACGACTGGGGGACAGAGCAGGCGACTTTTATCAGCCCCGAGATGTGGTGCGATTTCTTTCAGCCGCGCTATGCGAAAATCTTTGAGGGGGCACATGCGCAGGGCTGGGATGTGTGGATGCACACCTGTGGTAGGGTAAATGAGATCATCGATCCCCTTATCGAGATCGGTCTGGATGTCATAAACCTGCAGCAGCCTCGCGCCCTGGGTATTGATGAGATCGGCGATAGGTATGCGGGGCGTATCTGCTTCGAGTCGTTGTGCGATATCCAGGCGACGCTGCCCTTCGAGGACAAAAAGGAGATTCGCCAGGAGGCCCGATTGCTTCTGGACCATTGGGCCACTCCAAAAGGGGGATTCATCCTGTCGGACTATGGGGATGGTGAGGCGATCGGTGTGCCCCTCTGGAAAAAGACCGTCATGCTGGACGCCTTTCGGGAATTTGATCCCTATCGAGAGGGCGTGGAGGAGGAGGTGGTAAATTGAAGGATTGGTGGCACGATTATCCGTGGCGCCTGATTCAGACAAATTTACGTGAGATCGATATGCTGGATATAGATGCTCAACGTTTCGTGGCGGAACTAAAAGTTTTCAAGGCCACCGTTGTACTCCTGAACACGGGGGGCATCATCGCCAGTTACCCGACCGATGTGCCCTTTCACTTTCAGAGTCCATTTCTAGAGGGGGACAGCCTCCAGGAGATCATCGCTGCCTGTCACGCAGAGGATATGAAAGTACTTGCCCGGACGGACTTTTCCAAGGTTCGCCGCGAGATATACGAGATGCACCCGGAATGGGCATACAAGAGCCCAAAGGGGGAGATAGTCGACTATAACGGCGACGTGCACATCTGCATCAACGGCGACTATCAACAAAAGTATGCCTTTGACATTATGGAGGAGATACTGACCACCCTGGATGTGGACGGTGTCTTTTTTAATATGGCCGGCTATCAGGTTAGGGATTACAGTGGCAATTATCATGGCATCTGTCACTGTGAGAGCTGTCGAGAGGCCTTTGCCGAGATGTTTGGAGCCCCGCTACCCGATGGGGAAGATATGAGCGATTCTCTATTTCACAAGTATCTGGTATTCAAAGATCGCACACTCAGAGCATACCAGGAGAGAGTCTATCGGTTCATACAGGATCTGAGACCCGACGTATGTATCGCCAATCATCATCTCGTGGCTGGGCGGGGGTTCGTGCGGCAGGAAGCGAATACGGCCATGGATCGTCCCCTGCCACGCTGGCAGTATAGTGCTTCCGACAATACAAAGTGGGTCGTCGCTTCCTATCCCGACATGGTTCCCAGCACCACGACCGTCGATTTCATCGATTTCCCCTATCGGCACGTGGCCGTCTCGCCACACCAACAGAAACTGCGCCTGGCACAGAATCTGGCTAACGGCGGTGTGCTCGATTACTATCTGATCGGTCGCCTTGACAACCACGAGGATAGATCGGGGTACGAGGCGGTCAGGGAGATGTTTCACTATCATGCAGCCCATGAGGAGGAATACGATGGTCTACAGTCCAAAGCCAGCATCGCCCTGCTAAAAGGGAAGGATGGTAACGCCTTCGAGTTCCGAGGTTGGTTCCGTTTTCTCGTCGAGAACCATTTTCTTTTTGATACGCTGATGATCGACGCGGCCCTTGATGTGCCCTGGGACAAGTATGATGCGATAATCCTACCGGATTACGAGCCCCTAGATATGGATCTGATAGGTGCGTTGGATACCTTTGTTCAGGCTGGTGGTACGGTCATCTCGGTGGGTAAGAGCGGTTTCCGTGACGAATGCTATGAGCCACAAGACGTGTTTCCACTAGAGTGCTTGGGAATCAAGGAGATAAAAACCGTTCGTGACGATATGCGATCCTCCTATTTCAAACTCGATGATAAGGAGGGATTCGATCGCCTTTCTGAGACAGATCTGATCTATATGGACGGATACTATGTCTACGCGGAGTACGTTGAGGGTGTGGAGAAACGCTTGCGATTGATTCCTCCGCATGATTTTGGGCCTCCTGAGAGGTGCTACTATACCGTTGTCACGAAGCACCCTGCCTTTACCGTCAATCACTATGGTGCGGGAAGAGGAATCTATATCCCCTGGACACCCGGGAGCCTCTTTTATCGGCAGGGACATACCAATACGTTCGATTTTGCCGACGGTTTGTTGGAGGGAGTGGCTGGGCTGATGCCCATTGGCGGTGATATCTCGTCCATGGTGGAGGTCACTCTACTGGAGAGGGAAGGTGGGGAATGTCAACTCCTCCATCTGGTCAATGCTTCAGGGCACTTTGGGGTCACTTTTTTTGCTCCGAGCGTCATGGAGAATATTGATGTATTCCTTCCATTTTCGTATGATGGACCCGTCTCGGTGAAGAGCCTGGTATATGGCGACATGTATGATGTGAATGTGGAGGAGGATGGACTTGTGATACATATACCGAAATTGGAACTCTTTGACGCTCTTGAGATTCAATCGTCGGTTGTCGGGGCGTCGAGATGATCCCTGTGATTTCTGTCGTTGGCTGGCATGATGTGGGAAAGACAGCGTTCATCGTGGCCTTGGTAGCCGCGTTGAAACGGCGTGGTCTCCGGATTGCCACAATAAAGCATACGCGAGGTCCTTTTGATATCGATCGCGAGGGTACAGATACCTGGAGGCATGCGCAGGCCGGGAGCGATGTGGTAGTGATTTCTGGAGAGGCCAATCTGGCGTTTATGGAGCGTCGAGAAAGTGAG
This sequence comes from uncultured Anaerolineales bacterium, assembly GCA_964567975.1. Lineage (GTDB taxonomy): Bacteria > Chloroflexota > Anaerolineae > UBA1429 > UBA1429 > JAWLEV01. The sequence goes on from CAZMOW010000010.1 coordinate 8,561, forward strand.
TTACCATTGGATGATATTGTTTCTCGATTGCCTTCCGATATCGATCTTGTGATCACTGAGGGGTACAAAAGAGAAGACAAGGCCAAGATAGAGATTACCTCCAGGGAACATGCGACCGAACGGATCGCCTCTCCTGATGAATTGATCGCCTTGGTCGATCAGGGTGAGATGGGTGCCGGCGGCGACCCCTTCACTCCTGAGCTAATCGAGAAGGTTGTGAAACTGCTGGAGCAAAAGGGAGTCATTGGGTAGGCGGAGTTATTTGCGGCATACTGGCTTCGTATAGTAAACCACTCTGTCCAATAAACGGAGGGACATTTTCTCTGAAATTCGGTAACCCTTATGTACTATACGAAGGGAAAATAGCTGAGTGTCTCTTGCTAACGAAATGCCCGGTCAGGGGAAGACTACTCGTTGCTACTGATGGAAAGAGGGGGGAGTGCGGGATTTGCGCGTGAGCAGCATGAGGAGCGTCAGTATGATCCCCGCCATGCCAACGAGGACGATAAATTTCAAAAAGCGCGAGGGAGCCAGCAGGGCGATAGTTCCAAGGAGGATGGTAACGATATAATAGCCAATCACGATCTGTCTCTGCGAATACCCTGCATCCCGCAGACGAAAATGCAGGTGTCCACGATCTCCTCTTCCTATGGCGTGGCCTCTCTTCCATCGACAGTAGATTTGCCACAATACATCTAGAATAGGAAGCCAGAGCAACAGCAACACAGAAGCCACCTTGGCACCAGCGACGATGGACAGTGCCCCGATGGCATACCCCAGCATGTGTGCTCCACCGCCTAGAAAAATACGAGCGGGGTCAAAATTGTAGGGAATAAAGCCCAGACAACAGCCGAGGAGCGCTAGAGGCAACAACGACACGCTATATTGGCGCAGGCGAAGCATATGTACAAAGAGCACAAACGCCGAGACACCCACCACTCCTGTCGCGAGTCCATCCAGACCATCGAGCATATTGACCGTGGCACTCATTCCCACGAGCCACAGGACTGTGATTGGTACCATAAGGTACCAATCCACCTTTATCCGACCGTCGGTAAAGGGATTATTAAAGATCTCAATAAAGACCTTGAAGCGGATAGCCACCAAGGCAGCCAGAAGCAATCCTATGAGCTGGGGCCAGAACCCCAGTTCCCTGCAATCGTCCACAAGACCCATCAACCAAACGATTCCCATCCCGGCCAACACACCAATCAAACGTGTAACCTCCAGGGGATCGTTGCGAGGAATGCCCAAAAGCAGGGGAAAGAGTGCAGTGACAAGAAAGGCCGGATAGATAAAAAGACCGCCAAGGCGAACTACACGACCTTTATGTTTTCGGCGCCCGCCAGGCGTATCCACGATACCCCACCGCTCTCCCAATCGAATTGCCCACGGTGTGAAAAGTGCAACCAAGGCAGTGGAAAGCCCCAACACGGCGGGAAAGAGCAGGAAAGGTATTCTCATAGGGTTGTCTCTACCATCGTTTCAATAAGCACAGCAAGCAGGATTATAGCACCCAAAATCCAAAACGAAGAATGGGATGGCATACATGCCATCCCATTCTTCCGACTTTTCAGACGGCCCTATCTCTAGTTGGCTTCTTCTTTCAGCAACTGATCCCATTCCTGATCCACCTTGTCCTGAATTTCCTCAAGGATCCATTTGTTAGCCGGACGGAAGAGGTGACGGAAGCGCCCCTGAGCTTCGAACCACTCCTCGACGGGCTTTTTCTCCCGCGGCTTGTAGGTGATGTGTGTCTCGCCGTCTTCGACTTCATATAGAGGCCAATAGCACGTGTCAGCAGCCAATTCTGAGATTTCGATGCTCTTCTCACTACTATAGCGCCAACCACGGGGACACGGCGATAGCACGTTCAGTACAGCAGGACCATCGCCGTTGACGGCTTTTTTCACTTTCGTCATCAAATCGCGATAGTCGTGGGGAGCCGTCTGGGCCACATAACGGATATCGTGCGCAGCCATGATACGCGTCCACGGTTTACGCCATTGTACCTTGCCAGGAATCACGCTCCCGGCAGGAGACGTCGTGGTGTGTGCGCCACGAGGCGTCGCACTGGAACGCTGGATACCCGTATTCATATAGGCCTCGTTGTTGAGGCAGACGTAGACAAAGTCATGGCCTCTCTCAAGAGCTCCAGAGATGAACTGTAGGCCTATATCGTAACTGGCACCATCGCCGCCGATGGCCACAAACTTGATCTTTTGATCCTCCGGGATCTTGCCCGTGCGCTTTAGCGCCTTATAAGCCGCCTCCACACCAGAAATAGTAGTGGAAGCATTCTCGAAGGCGCTATGAATCCAGGGCACCCGCCATGATGTATAAGGATAGATAGAGGTGGAAACCTCTAAACAACCAGTCGCTGTAGAGAGAACGACGGGGTCATCGATTGCGTGGAGCATCTGACGGATAATCGTCGGTTCAGCGCATCCCGCACACAGACGGTGGCCCGGTGCGAGTTTTTCTTCTTCACCGGCGATATCTCGTAATCTTGTCCTTTCGGCCATTATCTTTCTCCTTGTTTGCTCTATATTCTCACCAGATCGCCTTGTTCAGAAAAGAAGCGATCGATAGGCTGATTCTATTCCCGCAAACCCAAATACCGCACAACGTCCCCACGATCATCTTCCGCGGCTATACTCTGCAGATCGTCGTATACAGACTCTATCATCGGCGGCGTGGTGTCACGTCCACCAAGACCATAGATATAGTTCACGATGTTGAGATCCGAGATCCCCTCATTGAAAAGCGCCGACGTGATGTCCCCAAATAGAGGCCCCATGCCACGGAATGTGCCAAAGGAGATGGAGCGGTCGAGCACAGCTACCGCTTCGCAGTCTTTGATAGCCTCTACGATATACTCTGCAGGGAAGGGGCGATAGACGCGGGGCTTTAGAACTCCCACCTTCATTCCCTTTTCCCGAAGATCTCGCGCAACGGTGCGTGCCGTACCCGCTGTAGAACTCAGAACGATTATAGCAAAGTCCGCATCATCCATTCCATAGGCATCGATGATGGGTTGGGGACGACCCGAGAGTTCCGCATACTCTTTGCTGACGCTCTCGATTGTTTCCATGGCGTTGTTGAGCGCCTCGGTCTGCTGGCGCTTGTGCTCAAAGTAGTAATCAGTAAAGTCCCATGCCCCCATCGTCTTTGGGTTGTCGATGTCGAGAAGGTAGACGTCGGGGTCGTAGCCTCCGACGAACTCCCTGACCGCCTCATCCGGAAGTATGCCCACCCTTTCCACACCATGTCCGGTGATAAAACCGTCCTGACAACTCATCGCGGGCGTGCGAAGACCCTCGTGCTCTGCGATGCGCAAGGCCTTGATCGTATTATCGTACGCTTCCTGTCCCGACTCTGCATACATCTGGATCCATCCCGCCTCACGCGCACCCATGCTGTCCGAATGATCGCAGTGGATATTCAGGGGGCTGGAAAGTGAACGGTTGATGATCGACAGGACGATGGGCAACCGCATTCCCGAGGCGATATAGAGCATTTCCCACATCAGGGCCAACCCATTAGCAGCTGTGGCGGTCATAACACGAGCCCCGCCAGCCGAGGCACCGACACAGGCACTCATGGCCGCGTGTTCGCTTTCCACGGGAACAAACTCGGTATGCACAAGCCCGTCGGCAACGTACTCGGAGAACTGCTGCACCACGGGCGTCTGCGGCGTGATCGGGTAGGCGGCGACCACATCTGGATCTATCTGGAGCATTGCCCGGGAGACCGATTCGGCCCCATCCAGAGGCATGTACGTGCTTTCTACCATGTTATTTTCCCTCCCAAAAAGTATCAGCTATCTGGTCTATTCCTGTTCAGAGTTCGACTCTGGAATCATATGGATGACTGAACCACTCTGTTCGCCTGTAAAAGCATGGGGTTCCTTGATACTTACGGGACACACTTCGGAACAGATGCCACAACCCTTACAGTGATCATAGTCTATGCCCTGCATCTGCCCATCCTCCACGAGAATGGCCGAGTCAGGGCACATGATCCAGCACGTCATACAATGTACGCACTGTTCCGAATCCCAGACAGGCCGCATGCTTCGCCAGGAACCTGTATTATAGGTTACGGAATTCCCACTATCGTAGACAACCCCGCCCTCATTTGCCTTCCTCCACGTAAGGTCCAAACGAGGAGCCGTCTGCTTTACCATCAATAACCTCCTACAAATAATCGATATCCAGCGTTTGTATCAATCTTTTCAGCGAATCGAGACTACCGATCAGTATGTCTATCCCTCTACACACTCGTCGTAGGCACGTTGCAGGGCGCGCGCGTTAGCCTCAACGATTTCCTCGCGCAGTCTCTCTCCCAGGGTCTCGCGTACTACTTCGATGATGTTATCGAGCTCCAGAGCGCCCGTCGCCTTGGCAAATACCGAGATCATCATAGTGCTCGGAATATCTCGCTTGATCTCCTCCATAGCAATCTTGGACGCGTCGACACACCAAACCCTGCCCTCCTCAAAGTCCAACGTCTCGCGAATCTCTGCGGGCTTTTGCTCGGTATTCATGATGAGTGTACCATGCGATTTGATACCCCCTGTCAGATCCACCGCCCCGATGAGATTGGGATTCACTACAATAACCACGTCGGGCTCCAAAATGGGGGCATGAACTTCTATGGGCTCATCGTTGATGCGCGTGTAAGCTTTGATAGGAGCCCCCATACGCTCCGCCCCATATTCTGGGAAGGCTTGGAAATACTTGCCCGTATGCATGGCTGCTTCGCCCAAAAGTTCACCCGCCGTCACTACGCCCTGACCTCCGCGCCCATGCCAGCGAACCTCGATCATTTGGCTCATCCTTGATACCTCCCTCTTGTTTTATAGAAGTAGATCATTGTATCGTCCATCCAGAGATGTTGTGAATGAGACACTACACTCCAGACTACCTGCCCGAATATCACATCACTCAAAAGTCATAATGGAAAAGATATCGTAATCTTCTAACTTCTCCCGTCCCCTGAGAAAGGCAAGCTCTATCAGGAAAGCGATTCCTTTCACCTCACCGCCCAACCTCTCTATCAGATCGACCGCCGCTTTTGCGGATCCACCGGTCGCCAAAAGATCGTCAACCAGCAATACATTTTCTCCAGATCCTATAGCGTCTGCATGCATCTCGAGGGTATTCGTTCCATACTCGAGGCTATATTCGACGCTGATCTTTTCCCGCGGCAGTTTCTCTGGCTTGCGAATAGGCACAAAACCGCATCCCAACTGGTAAGCGATGGGGGCGCCAAAAATAAAGCCGCGAGATTCAATAGCCACGACCTGAGCGATCTCCCTATCCTCAAATTCCGCCACGATCAAGTCCACGGCTTCTCTGAAAGCATCGGGCTCTAAAAGTAGGGGGGTGATATCCTTGAAAAGTACCCCCTCGATGGGGAAATCGGGTACGTCGGCGATGAACTCCACAAGGTTCATGTTTATATATTATCTCCTTGCCCACACTGGCTCCACACTCAACACTCCCATTCTAGCACCTCTTCTTTTCCATTGTCAAAGACGAGGAATTACCCTGTTCTATGTTCTCCGATTATCGGTCCTGGATTTTTCTAGGATAGGGGCGATGCCACCCCTCTCGACCAAAAGCCGTCGTCTGCGATAGATCGCTGGTATAGACGCGTCGGTCGTGAAAAGCGTCGTTTATGGAATGCATCATAGCCTGGGCAAGCTCCATCTCGAGTCTTCGAAGAACCTGTCTGCAGCGACCATCGTCTATCAGATTATCCTGTTCTCTAGGATCATCGTAAAGATTGAAAAGCAATTCTTCCCCTGTGGCATACTTGGCCAACCGCCACTCGCCATCGGATATCATCCAACCTCCCTGAAGAACGCCTATAATGCTCTCTCGAGGTTCTCGATCCTCAATACCAAGATTCGGAAGCGGCACGGAATCTATGTAATCGGGAACCTGGCAGCCTGCAAGCTGGAGCATCGTAGCGGTAACGTCGCCAAGGGTCACGAGGTCCTGATTCGTCACTGGACCATCGGCCCAGGGAAGGTACACGAGCAGGGGCACGTGGCAACTCGCCTCAAAAAAAGTCCCCTTGCCGATCAGATTGTGATCTCCCAAATAGTCGCCATGATCGGAGGAAAAGATAATGATCGTATTATCGAGCAAATTCTTCTCTCGCAGCGCGTCAAGGATCTGTCCCATCTCATAATCTATTTGCTTGACCAATCCCGCATAGTGCGCGCGGATCTTTTTCTTCTGCGCCATGGTGAACGCGGAATAATCGACACCATTCCAGGGGAGACGATTCCCCTCGATATTCTGTTGTCTGAGTTGAGGAGCATCCTCTTCGACTTCGGGGGCTGGCTCGGGCATATTCTGGGGATCAAAAGGGTCCAGGAACTCTGGAGATGGATCATAAGGACAGTGGGGCCCGGGGAACCCTATCATCATGGCAAAGGGTCCTTCGTCGCCGTACTCTCGAATAAAGTGGCACGATTCCTGCCCCACAAAGTGATCCACAGAATACTCCCAGGGAATCTTGTTCACGATGGCCCCTTTATTCTCAAAATAACCATCGTGTTCTTTCCCGTGTAGTTTACGATGGCCATGAGCCCTGAGAAAATGATAATAATCATCTCGTATATGGATCCATCGTTTATCCTCCGCGATGACACGGTACTGAAACCCCAGTCGCAGGTCCCAGGGATAAAAGTGCATTTTACCTATGGCCGCCGTATAGTATCCGTTCTGGCTCAATATCTCGGGCCAGGTGGAGAGGCCGCACTCGCGATAGTTCGCGCGCAAAAACTGTCCGTTGCTCAGAACCCCCGTCCTCGCCGCATTCATACCGGTCAAAAGTGAGACGCGTGCGGGAACGCAAAGGGGATGTGGCGAATAGGCATTGCTGAACAGAGCGCCCCTCTCCCCAAGGCTGTCGATATGGGGCGTATCGATGAAAGAAGCGTCATAACAACTTAAAAAATCAGCACGCAACTGATCGGGCATGATAAAGATGAGATTCGGTTTCTCAGGCATTCGTACCTTCTCCTTCTTATGTTGAGGATTCATACTGTTTTGACTCTGGAAAACTCTCATCCCCTTCTTCAGGGATTGTCCCTTTTCTTTTGTCATTCCGCAGATCATCGTAGACACTGAACCATTCTGCCAGTTCTGTCTGTCGCCTTTGAGCCTCTCTTTGCCGCTGTGCTTCACGAAAGGCTTCGATACGGCGAAATATCTCGTTCTGTACGTCGTGCGGGTTTGGAACCCTGTCGAAGGTGAAACTCCCCGCGCCAGCGGTCTGTATAACTACATCTCCATAGTCAAAGGCTGCTGCCATGAAGCTGGGGATCTCCAAGTTGATATGCTGGATCATCCCCAAACTGGCCTCACGCCGCTCTTCCGACATGAAAAGAGGACGTTTTTCAATATCCACAATCCGATCCTCTTCCACAATGTAAAGATCATTACCCCAATCGCTGATGTTCCACCAGAGTAATCCCAGGAGAAACACGATGACAGGAATCAATGCAAACGGGTAGTACGGATGTAACCTGGTCACCAGAGGCCCTGGAATACCAAAGAAACCCAGCAGCGTAGCCAGACTTGCGATAAAGCACCAAAAGAGGGGAGCAATGGTCTCGCTTATAAGAAAGATCCAGTGTTTTCTCCATGTGGTGGCGTCTTCTGTCTGCATTCGCGTGCGGGGGATGAGACCGTGCTCCGCAACCCAGGTGAGAAAGTGTGTGACCGGCCCGGGCTCAACTCGCACCGCTGCGAACCCATTGGCGTAACCGCTTTCTTTCAGATCACCTCCTTCGGCCATGGCTCCGGCGCTTTCCAAGTCCAGATGACGCGCCAGGGTATCGCGCACGGCCTGTCGCTCTTCGGCATGACGTGTGGCCTGGGCGCGGGCCATCTGCTCCCAGATGGCATCCCTCCCTTCTTCGGGTCTGGGAATATGATCGAACCGTATGGTGCCAATTTCGGCGGCCGTCTCGATGACCAAGTCGCCATAGTCCATCATCTGTCCCATGAAATCACGCAAAATCCGAAAATCCTGTATACGCGCTAGGGGGGCCGCATCTCGCGATTCGTAAAGAAAGGCAACTTGTTCGCGGTGGACGACCCTCTGGGTGGAGACGGCAAAGTAATCGTTACGCCAATCGATCCAGTGCCATAGGAAACTCAGGACGTAGAAACCGGCCAGAAAGGAAGAGGGAATTAAAAGACGCGGACTGCCTGTGAGCAACGTCCTCGACCATAGCAAGGCCGCAAAAGAGACGAGCACGACAAGGGTAGTCGTAGTTATGGAGCGCACAAACACAAACCAATGCCTACAAGTATGATACGTGATCACTTCGCCGGGAGCTAACCATGTGTAATGGGGAGCCTTTAGTTTTTCTCTGATATCTGGCCGGATAGTCAACTGCCGGTACAGGTCGTCATGCTTCGAAAGCAGTCTCTGAAAGCTGGGGCGCGTTATCATCCACACATGCATCTCGGTCTTGGCGGTGATGGTGGCATCCCGAGGCTCGCTCAAAAAGAGAGAAGTGGTACCAAAGTAATCACCACGCTGCATCATATCTACTGGACGTTGGAGACCGTCCTCATCCACGCGATGGGCGACGGCCTCTCCCTCACGGATGAGGAAAAAGACGCTCCCCAAATCCGCTTGGCGCGTTAACACAGTCCCCGCCGGAATCACACGCTCTTCACCCTCATTGGCAACCAGCGCAAGATACTGCTCCGAAAGCTGCCCAAAGAGGGGAACCCTAAAAAGTTCTTCTACCAGGCTCATGTGCGGCATTTCTATTCCCTGTCCACAGCGATACAACTATTTTAACAGAATATGGTCATATCTACAATCGCCATTCCTGCGTCCCGTCGATTCCCTGTCTTTGTCGCCCATTAGGCATTTGAGTTCAAGGGATCGATTTGTTTGTTGGCGCGAGGCAGGTATGGTAGAATGCAGGGTGGTAGATAGAGAGGGAATTATGAGTGCCGAATCTCCAGATGCACTGAGCGCGCGGGAAAAGGAGATATTGCAGCTAGTCGCCACGGGGGCGACTAATCGGCAAATCGCTGCCAGGTTGACCATCAGTGTCAACACGGTCAAAACACATCTCCGCAACGTCTTTACCAAGCTTTCCGTCGAGTCACGGACGGAGGCGGCATTGTGGGCCGTAAAGTACGGGGTGGTCGAGGTCGAGCAGGAGAGTGTTCCCTCAACACGTGAAGAGGACGCGTCAGAGGAACCGGTAGATTGGGAATCCGAAACGCGGCGGCCTTTGCAGGTCGGCCAGTATCTGGCTCTGGGGATGTCGTTTCTCTTTATCCTTTTCGTCACCCTTTGGCCAGGGAGTGCTCAGGACACGCGCGATAGGG
>CAZMOW010000010.1:18043-43179 GCA_964567975.1 uncultured Anaerolineales bacterium
GGAAGATGGTTTCTATCTCTTTGGCGGTTGGAATGGCGAAACATATCTCTCTTCCGTATACTATTATGATGTGTCTTCCAGTAGCTGGCATGAGGAGGAATCCATGGGGACGGCAAAGGCCTTTGCCGCAGCTGTCCTGCTAGAGGATCGCATCTATCTCGTGGGTGGTTATGACGGTTCCCAGGAATTGAACGCGTGCCATTCCTATGATCCCTCGCTCGCTGAGGAGGGGCGCGATCCATGGCAGGAACACGCATCCATGAGCGTTGGACGGGCGGGGCACGCCATGACGGCATCTAAAGGGGGGCTCTATGTCGTCGGCGGCGGGTTGCAAGGCTCTTTTACGTACAACGAACGCTATGATGTGGGGAACAATGCCTGGTCACGCTTTGAGAGTCCCATTCTTGATCATTGGCGTACGTTGGGACTCTCAACCGTCAACTCCAAAGATGGCACCTACCTTTACGCCATTGGAGGATGGAACGAAAAATATCTTGACATTGTGGAAACCTATCAGATCTCTTTTCGGGTATATCTGCCATAGGGGGGAAATAGGACCTAATGGCCGGGGATAACGTGTACGAAGCTGATGTGACGCTGGTTCAGGGGCTGCAGTTTGTGGGTCGAGGTGCCCAATCCGGGATCGCTGTGGTTTTGGACGGCGTGAAAGAGCATGGTGGACTGCAAAGCGGAATCCGCCCTATGGAGTGTCTTCTTATCAGTCTGGCCAGTTGCACCGGGATGGATGTCATATCTATCCTGCGCAAAAAGCGTCAGGAAATAACCAACTTTTGCGTGAAGGTCAAGGGAGTCCGGGCTGAGGAGCACCCCAAACGCTACGAGCGGATCACCTTGCATTACATCGTTCGGGGGTCCCGGGTATCCGAGAGGGCCGTGGCCCGTTCCATCGAACTGTCACAGACAAAATATTGCGGTGTGACAGCCAGTCTCAACAGCGAAATCGATTACGAATATACAGTAAAGTCGGAGAGCTGATGACCTCAACATATGATATCATCGTCATCGGAGCAGGGCCGGGCGGATATGTGGCCGCCATTCGCGCCGCTCAGCGGGGGGCAAAGGTGGCTCTTGTGGATAAAGAGGGCATAGGAGGCACCTGCCTGAACTATGGCTGCATTCCCACAAAGGCCTTGGTACATGATGCAGAGCTCTATCGCGATGCCATTTCCGGAACATATTGTGTGGATGCAGAGGGGCCGTTCCGTCTCAATTTCGCACGCCTCATGGAGCGCAAGCGCGAGGTTGTGGATACCCTCGTCGGCGGCGTCGAGCGGCTTCTGAACAGCTACGGCGTACAGACATTTATCGGCTATGGCCGCATCAAGCGCCCGGGATTGGTGGAGGTTGACGGACAGGAGGGCACACAGTCACTGTCTTGCCGCGCCATCATCATTGCCACAGGATCTACCCCCTTACAGGTGGCCATTCCTGGCGCCGACCTGCCCGGCGTCGTTTCCTCGCGGGAACTTCTGCGTATCAACAGCTTGCCCGAGCACCTGGTAATCGTGGGAGGGAGTAGTGTGGGCGTCGAGTTCGCCTGTATCTTTCAGGCCCTGGGAACAAAAGTCGTCCTGCTGGGACGCAAAAGCTTTGTCAAGGACACAGAACCACAGATCGCAAGAAGATTGCGCGCCCATATGATACGGCAGGGTATATCCGTCACCATTGGCCTTGCTTTCAAGGGGATCAAAGCTAACGATGACGGTTCGTTACGGGTGGAATATGAGCGCAACGGCGAGGAGATGTCCGCTGAAGGAGATCTCGTCCTCCTGGCCACGGGACGCCAACCCAATACCGAGGCGTTGGGGCTGGAGGAGGTGGGGATCGATACCAACGGGCCAACCATAGAGGTGGATGAATGGCTGGAAACCAGCGTACCGGACATATACGCCATCGGCGATTGCAACGGGGGGTATATGTTTGCCCATGTGGCCTCCTACGAGGGAGAGGTCGCCGTGGAGAATATTCTGGGAGAGAGACGCAGGACAGATTATCACATAGTGCCCACATGCATATTTAGCATGCCCGAGATTGCAGACGTAGGCATGACCGAGACTGCTGCGGAAGAGGCTGGAGTAGCATACACCGTGGCTCGTTTTCCCTTTCGGGCCAACGGGCGAGCGCTGGCCATAGGCCAAACCTATGGCCAGATACGTATGCTCTGCGAGGAGACCCCTGAGGGGCACGGAGGAAAGGTACTAGGAGTGCATATCATCGGACCCCACGCGGGCGATTTGATAGCCGAAGCCGCCCTCGCCATGCGCCTTGGGGCCACGGCGGAGGACATTGCCCAGACCATTCATGCGCATCCCACAGTGCCCGAGGCGATGATGGAAGCCGCCATGGCCCATTCCCTGGGCGCCATTCACTATGAGCGCAGATAGAAAGAGGAGCAGAACATTAGCGTATGGTCATCGGCGTATGTACGTTAGAGATGCAGATCTATGGTAGCGCGTCGCTAAAACAGAAGCGCCAGGTCGTGCAGTCCGTATTGGACAGGGTGGGCAACGAGTTCAATGTGTCTACGGCCGAGGTGGATCACCAGGATAGCTGGCAACTTGCCACGTTGGCCTTTGCCTGCGTAGCCTCGGACGGAGGATACGTCCAAGGGATGCTTCAACGCATCGTGGATTTTGTGGATAGTAAGAGATTTAATCTGGTACTGCTGGATTATCGGATCGAGTTGTTCTAAATCTACCCGACCTTGCATCGGGGCGACATAAAAGAGGAGATGTATGGTATTCAGAATCCTGGCTATCGCGAGAGACTGTTCCATCCTGCTTCTGGGCGTAGAGATCTTTATCATGTTGCTGCTACCCATTGTCGTCCTCTGGCATGTAACCCACTGGCTTAGGAGTTTCATACCACAGATGATCCATGCCTTCGAGGATATGAAGGCGGGATGGTTCCGTATTGCTTCTCGCATTCATCTCATTCTGGCCCATATAAGGGCGCCATTCCTTTGGATAGCAAGCAAGAGTGAAGGGCTAAAGGTGTTTCTATCACGGATGAAATCCACCTAAAGAGAGAAGGAGGCTGGCTTTGCAGAGAAGTAAAAGGTACATCGTAGAGGGAGCTGCGCTAGGTGCTATATTGGGCATGATGGTAGGCTGGCTGTATAGCCGCCGCGTTGGCGACGAGGTTGAGGAGGGGGAGGAGATAGACACGAAACACATGATGCACCTCGTATGGTCGGGCCTGGGCTTTGTGAGGCAGATCGCCGAGCTTTAAGCCGAGAAGCTTTCCAGACCGCAAGATGGTAAAGAATGACATATGAGATCATGTTGCTCCATGGTTGGGAGTTGCATCTATGCAGGCAAATCGTACTTTTTTTCACAAGGGTATTTGACACAGAATCTGCTCTATCTATAATCTTATGCTGGAGTATGGTTCTACAGGATTCGTTTGTTAGGAGGCGTTTTTGTGTATCGCATTTTGAAAAAAGAGGTCCTGACGCCTGTGGCCAAGCTGTACGCCGTAGAAGCACCAGAGATCGCCGAAAAGGCGCAGGCCGGGCACTTTGTGATTCTGCGCGTCAATGAACCGGGGGAGCGTATTCCCCTCACCATCGCGGACTATGACCGGGAGAAAGGCACGGTGACCATCGTCGTCCAGGAAGTTGGCAAGACGACCAAGTTACTGGGCACGCTGGAAGAGGGTGATAGTCTGGCCAGTTTTACTGGCCCTCTGGGCACCCCCACAGAAATCAAGGACTATGGCACAGTCCTTGTCGTTGGGGGAGGATTGGGCATCGCTCCTATCTATCCCATCTGTCGCTCCCTGCGCGAGGCGGGCAATACCGTCGTTGGCATCATCGGCGCGCGGAATGGCGACCTACTATTTTGGGAGGAGGAACTGGATAGTGTAACGGATGAGCTAATCGTCTGTACCGACGACGGGAGCTATGGTCGGGAAGCGCTGGTAACCGTACCCATGAAAGAACTCATGGAGTCCGATAGGGAGATTGACCGTATCTGGGCCATCGGCCCGGCGATTATGATGAAGTTCGCGGCCCTCACCACGCAACCATATGGCGTCAAGACGATAGTGAGCCTGAACTCTATCATGGTCGATGGTACCGGAATGTGTGGCTCCTGCCGCGTATCCGTGGGGGGACGCACCCGCTTTGCCTGTGTGGACGGCCCCGAGTTCGATGGCCATAGGGTGGATTGGGATCTGCTCTTGAGCCGCCAGCGGATATATACGGATATGGAAGAGATAGCATTGGAACAATACGAACGCGAACTGGCCAACGTGCACACGTAGGAGATGATATAAAGTATGGTAAAAGCCGATAAAAAGAGGATCCCGCGTCAGGAAATGCCCAAGCAGGATCCAGAAGAGAGGATAAACAACTTTGATGAGGTGCCCCTTGGTTTCACCATGGACCTGGCCGTCGCCGAGGCGAACCGCTGCATCCAGTGCAGGCGACCAGCCTGTGTTACGGGCTGTCCCGTGCAGGTGCGAATACCCGAGTTCATAAAAGCGCTACGCGAGGAGGAGATGGAGGAGGCCGCTGATATTCTAAAGGATACCAACAGTCTGCCTGCCATCTGCGGTCGCGTTTGCCCACAGGAGACACAGTGTGAAGAAGAGTGCGTGCTGGGACGGCGGGGCGAACCGGTGGCCATCGGACGATTGGAACGTTTTGTGGCCGACTGGGAGCGTGAGCATCTTGAGAGCGGCACGCTTTCATCGCGAGAAACCAACGGCCAGCGGATTGCTGTCATCGGTTCTGGCCCGGCGGGGCTTACCGCCGGAGGCGACCTGGCCAAGAGGGGCTACGATGTGGACGTCCTGGAGTCCTTGCACAAGCCGGGGGGGGTTCTGGTGTATGGAATTCCCGAGTTCAGATTACCCAAGGATATCGTGGCCGCCGAGATCGATTACGTTAAAAGTTTAGGTGTTGACATAAAGACAGATACGGTGGTGGGCAAACTGTATACGTTGGATGAACTCCTGAAAGAATACGAGGCTATCTTTTTGGCCACAGGGGCCGGTCTGCCCATCATAATACATATGCCCGGCGAGAACTTTAATGGGGTGTATTCGGCCAATGAGCTACTTACGCGCACCAACCTGATGAAGGGCTATCTCTTCCCCGAGTGGGACACGCCGGTCAAGGTGGGGGATAAGGTAGCCGTCATCGGCGCGGGCAACGTGGCCATGGACTCTGCCCGGTGCTCCCTGCGTCTGGGGGCCGAGGAGGTACACATCGTGTATCGGCGTTCTCGCAGCGAGGCGCCGGCTCGCGAGGAAGAGATAGAGAACGCCGAGGCCGAGGGCATTCTCTTTGACTTTTTAACCAATCCTGTCGAGATATACGGTGACGAGGATGGTTGGGTGACGGGGATGCGCTGTGTCCGCATGGAACTGGGCGAGCCTGACGAGAGCGGACGCCCACGGCCTATCCCCATCGAGGGCTCCGAGTTCGACATGGAGATGGATTCTGTGGTGATGGCCATAGGCACACGCCCCAATCCGCTGGTCTTTACCGATGCGGAGGATCTGGAACGTACCCGTTGGGGCACGGTCGTCGCGGACGAGGAGACGGGTCGCACCAAGGTGAAGCGCGTTTGGGCCGGTGGCGACATCGTGACAGGGGCGGCCACGGTGATAAGCGCCATGGGTGCCGGGCGCGTGGCTGCAGAGGACATACATCGATACCTTCAGAACGGAGCTGAAGGGCCGTGGTGGTCTGAGAAAGAAGAGTAGATGATAGGGGCGGCCAGCAGTGGTCGCCCTTCTTTTTAGAAGGGATGCGGGCTTGGTGGCCGTAGCGCATAATACTGAAAAGGCCTGAAAGGGGACAGAGATCATGACAAAAAAGATCCACGTCACGGTATGGAACGAGTATCGCCATGAGAAAACGCATAAAGAAGTAGCAGACGTATATCCCAAGGGCATTCATGGACAGATTGCCGCCTTTCTTGGGGCACAGGAGGATATCGAGACGCATACCGCTACCCTGGACGAACCGGAACATGGCCTGACAAAAGAGGTTCTGGACAACACGGATGTGCTGACGTGGTGGGGCCATATGGCCCACGGGGAGGTCGAGGACAGGATCGTGGACCGCGTGCAAAAGCGGGTGCTTGACGGTATGGGACTGATCGTTCTTCACTCGGCCCACTTTTCCAAGATATTCAAGCGCTTGATGGGTACCAACTGCAGCCTCAAGTGGCGGGAGGTGGGGGAGCGGGAGCGGATGTGGGTGGTGAATCCGGCTCATCCCATTGTTCAGGGCGTGGGCGAGTATTTCGAGATTCCCCACGTGGAAATGTACGGCGAGTTCTTTGACATTCCACAACCCGATGCGCTGATCCTTATCAGCTGGTTCCAGGGAGGCGAGGTGTTCCGCAGCGGGGCCGCCTATCATCGCGGCAAGGGCAAGATATTCTATTTCCGTCCTGGTCACGAGACGCTACCCATCTACTATCAGGAAGAGGTGCAAAGGGTGATGGTCAACGCTGTCCGCTGGGCGGCACCCGTGGAGGGCCCCTATACGAATCTCAATGATTGTCAGCAGTACGAGCCCCTGGAACAGTTCCAGGTAGAGGAATGAGCTAACGTCTCACTCGCCCAATAGAGAAACGTTCAAAAAAATAAAAAGGGCGCATCGTAAGAATTACGATGCGCCCTTTTTGACCTTAGGCGTTCTACAGGAGAACGTGCCGCGGGAGACTATTGGCCGTTATCAGCCGTTGGGCTCTCTCCTAAAAGGCGCTTGTACAGGGCCTCATATTGGGGAACGATGTCGTGGTAATCGAACAGGTACGATGCCCGTTCCCGAGCTGCTCTACAAAACCTCTCATACAGGGCGTCATCGGTCAGGAGAGCGATGGCATCCTCCGCCATGGCCTTTGTATCGCCCACACTCTCCAGGAACCCCGTCTCCCCATGTTGCACGACCTCCCGCAGTCCCCCCACGTCGCTGGCGATGACGGGCACGCCGCTGGCCATGGCCTCCAGGGCTGCCAGGCCAAAACCTTCCATCTGACTTGGTAACAGGAACAGGTCAGCTGTCCTCAACAGGGACTCGACCTCCTCGGTCACGCCTGTAAAACGCACGCGATCGGATATGCCCAACTCCAGGGCTTTCTGCAGTGCATGACAGGTATCGGGACCATCACCGACCATGATCAACCGGGCATCCACCTCGTCCACCACGTATGAAAAGGCCTCGATCACGTCCACCACCCGTTTCACCGAGCGAAAGTTAGAGATGTGCATGAGGGTACGCTGTTCGGGTGAGTCCGTTGGAGGGACACATGAAGGGAGGCGCGCCTGATGCCTGTCGAGGTCCACGAAATTGTAAATGACCTCAATCTCCCTTTCTAGCTGAAATTGCTGGTGAGCCTCCCCCTTGAGGAAATGGGATACGGTGGTGACGGCGTCCGATTGTTGCAGAGCGAGTTTTGTGACGGGAAGAAAGGCGGGATGGTTGCCCACTTCTGTCACGTCGGTGCCATGAAGCGTGGTCACCACCTTGAGATCAAGCTCCGAGGCGATCTGTTTTACCAACAGGGCGGCCGGAGCAAAGGGAATGGCATAATGTGCATGCAAGAGTTGTAACTTTTTCATGCGCGCCACAGTGACCATTTTGGATGCCAGCGCCAGCGTATGGGGAAAGTTTTGGAGCAGAGGATACTCGACCACTTCTACCTCGTGAAAGCTGATACCGGCAGGCGGTTGTGAAAGGCGCAAGGGCGCCGCATAGCTGATAAAGGCCACCTCGTGTCCTTTTTCGGCCAGATGCTTGCCCAACTCTGTGGCCACGACGCCACTGCCACCATGTGTCGGATAACAGAGCATACCTATACGCATCTTTTCTCCCTACTTTCAATGCAAAACCGGATCTATTGAAAAACGTATGATGAGCAGCAGTCGAGATATCAAAAAGAAGAAAACGTCATCTTTAAGGGATCGGGGGCTTCCAACGTTCCCCGGATCAAAAACCCCTCGCCATATTTTTCGCCGATTAGAGATCCATAATACGCCATGCGATGCCTGAGGGACCAGTTATACTCGCGGGACGTCAGGCGCGTCTGGTTATAGAAATTATCCTCTGGTTTGAACTGGGTAGCGTAGGCGTATATAGCCTCCATCTTTTGTTCATACTGCTCGCTGATGTCCACGATGAATGTGGGATCGAACTCGTACCAGGCCATATAATATGCGAGTCGTCTGGGGCGAAAGCTCTCCTGCCCCGTCTTGTATTCTGCCAACCCGGCTAAAAAGATGCCCTCGTAGGCCAAGGTGCTGGTATGATAGTGATCGGGATGTCGGTCCTCATAATAGGGCAGAAACACGAATTCTGGCCGGTACTTGCGCACCACGCGGGCCACCCGGTGCTTTGCCTCTTTTGTGGTATGAATGTGTCCATCCTCCATGTTCAAATTCTCGCGTGCCTCGCCTCCTATGATCTGCAGTGCCTTTTCTGCCTCTGCCCGGCGCGTTTCCACCGTACCTCGGGTGGCCAACTCGCCCTGCACCATATCCACTAGAACGACGGAATAGCCCATGGAGACCAACTTCATCAACGTCCCTCCGCATCCCAGCTCGATATCGTCGGGGTGGGCGCCAAAGGCCATGACGTCAACGTCAGACATCTCTTTCCTCCAAAACGACAATATGATGACGAAAATCATCGAGAGCGCCGGCCGTCAAGAGCTCGTCGAGCAGTCCAAACCCGTGGATATTCAAAAAGTGGGGCAGGGGCA
This sequence comes from uncultured Anaerolineales bacterium, assembly GCA_964567975.1. Lineage (GTDB taxonomy): Bacteria > Chloroflexota > Anaerolineae > UBA1429 > UBA1429 > JAWLEV01. The sequence goes on from CAZMOW010000010.1 coordinate 26,788, forward strand.
TGACGCGCTCCTGCAGTCGGCCGCGGGGGAGCACGATGTTCTTCAGGATATGTACCTCTCCCTCGGACAAACCTCTTTGGCTCATAAGGGCGCGTGTGCTGCTCTCCTCCAGCTTGTCGATGCCACGCAGTGCGTTGTTCAGCGCCCATTCCCAGCTCCTGGTCATGCTGGGATCGATCCCTTTGACGTACGGCCCCAGCGGGGCGAATGCCTTTTCCACCTTCTCTCGGGCCGTGGAAAAAAGATCTCCGCCGCTTTCGAAGGCAAAGCCGTGTAATACATCGCTGGGATCGGGCTCTTGCGTCAGGAGTTGCTTTGGCGTGATGCCGTAGCATTCCATATCATCCCGCTCGCTCTCGTGCACGAGAGTATAACTCTTGCGCGGAAAGAAAACGGGTTGAGGGATATCGAACAGTTCGTAAACGGGTTTGAGCATGGCATGATACGTTATCTCGCCGGGGCCTAACACGCTGGCCACAATGGGCAGGATGGCATCGGCAAAGAGGGGCCGCAGGGCCGCATCGGTGGAGTAGCGCTCGGGATGGGAACCTGCCTCCTCCACGTGCGCTGCGGGATCCTCCACCCGCACACGATTGCCCTGGGCGTCGAAAGTGAAGGGACGCCCAGCATCCTCGACGGGCAGGATGGCCTCGTATCCGGCAGTGATCAAATCCCCGGCGACGCCTTTCAAGCGCGACGTGATCTCCTGTGTCTCGCACAGAGCAGACTGAAAGATGCGGGCTCCAAGGGATCGCAGGATGGTCGGTTCGACGATGATCAGGCCCTGCTCGGCAAAGAGCTCCGCCCATAACCGACCATGCCAGGTACAGTAATCCCCTTTCTCGCGAGGAGAGAAAAGGTCTTTCGTGGCAACGAAATGTGCCCCTTTATCCAACCTATCGAAATATGCCCGGAAGGCATCCTCTACTTCCGCCGTCACTCCCAAATCGGCGACGGGACGCCCCTGATCGTCCCAAGAAAAGCTTACCTGTCCCACCTCTCCATCGGGTTGAAAATAGTGTGCGTGATTTATCTCGCCGAAATCATGATCCTCAGTGGCCATCCAGAACATGGGCACGACATCGACGGAGAGTATCTCGTTCAGACGGGCGGCCAGGCGGATCGTGGTGATGATCTTGTAAGTCGTATACATTGGACCGCCCAAGAAACCGACCTGCTGGCCCGCTATCACGCAAAATGTGGAGGGCTTTTTTAGCGAGCGAATACTCTCCAGCGCTCGCTCGCCGGCTTTGAGATGCCGATTGTAGCGCAACAATCGTTCCACGAGGTCAGCACGTGGATAGGCGTTCCGACGCCGAGTCTCGAGCGCATCCCCAAAATCTGCAGGCCCATGCATAAAAAAAGTTCTGGCTCTTCCCTCTCCCCTCAGATAGTCGAGATGGAATTTGCGTCTGAGCCGTTCGGGGAGCCCTTTCCAGTCGACGTCGACGATCACGCCTCATCCTCCTTTTTCGCTGTGATGACCAGTCGCGGGCTCCTGGCAGAAAACGCTTCCCCCTTGAGGGATCCATAGCTGTGGATCTCTGCAAATCCGGCGTCCTGCAGCATGGCCACCATCTTGGATGGAGAATATAGACGGACGGATTCGTGAAAGACGTTCTGTCTTCCGCTACGGTTTACAAAGAGCGTTTCCTTTTCCACACGCCGTCCATGCTGAGCCAGGCAACGCACGTTTCGGACATAGCCCACCTGGGACCAATCCTCATCACAGGCAACAAGGTGACAGATGACACGATGGCGATTCAGATAATCGATAAGGAACTTGCCCCCCGGCCTGAGGGCGCGATACACCTCGCAAAGCACGGCAGCATTCTCTGCATCGTCTGAAAAATAACCAAAAGAGGTGAAAAGCGACACCACAGTGGCAAAGTGCTCTCTGTAGGGGATGGAGCGCATATCCCCTCGCACCAGCTCCACGCCGCCTCGGCAACTCTTTCCCTCATGTGACGCGATATTCTCTGCTGCCACTTTTAGCAATGGCTCAGAGAGATCCAGCCCGACGAGCTCTGTGAAGTGCAGATCGCGAAAGACACATAAATAGCGGCCGGCGCCACAGCCCAGGTCGAGAAAGGGTTCGTCTTTGGAGGGATTGAGAAGTCTCACGATCCTCTCGGCATTCGCCCTGGCCTCTTTTGCATCCCGGTGAGCGTAAAGCTGCAGGTACGGCAGCCCAAAGCTCTCCTCATACCACGGACTCATGCTATACCGTGCTCCCGTTTGTAGGCATCCCAGTTCCTTTTCAGATCGACAAACGATGAAAAGTCGGGGCGAAGGATAAACGGATTCGTCTCCTTCTCCGTCCCGATGGTGGATTGGGGGGAAGTGCCATAGTCGTGTCCTGGGAACACTCGGGTATCCTCAGGCAGGGTCATCAGTTGATCATGCAGGGAAGCATATTCGGCCCTCGCTCCCTGACCGAAATCCGTGCCTCCCACTTTGCCCACAAATAAAGTATCGCCCGTGAAAACCGCATCCCCCACGTGCAGGCATACAGAGTCGGCGGTATGCCCCGGCGTGTGAAGAACCTCGATCTCCAGGTCTCCCAGGGGAAATGTGGCGCCGTCCGTGACCTCTTTTCCCGTACGAGGATCTTGATCCTGCCATTGGAGAGCATCCACGCCCGTCAGTGCGGCCACCGTCTCGTTACCATTGGCGTGATCCGCATGCCCATGGGTGTTAAAGACATAGACGATATCATAGTCGTGCTCGCGAGCATAAGTGACGATCTTTTCCGGAGAATAGGAGGGATCGATCAGTGCCGCCCTTTTCGTGGCCGGGTCAGCGACGAGATAACCAAAGTTTCGATCCCCACCTACACGAAATTGCTTGACAAACATCTCTTCTCTCCCGTCTGCTTGTGGCGAAATCAGATCACTGCATCTACGATGCCGTATGCCAGATACAGGCCCCATTATTGTACTTGTTTGTAAAGTAACTCGCAATTCTATATTTAGGGCTGTGATATCATGCATACCGTGAGAGCGTTGGGATGATTCAGTGGGGATATATATTGCTCGCCCATTTGTGGGGATTTAGTAGACATTTTGCATAAAGTATACCAAGGTGCCTGGCACGCCGAAATTTCTGACAACAATGCCAGGCACCAGAGACGGGCTTGGGTATCCCTTCGACGCCCTTTTTGTTGCTATTCCTGGAATTGGGGCATCCAGGGCAGCAGGGCCTCAAACATCTCATCCATCATCTTTTCGATCTCATCCAGAAACAGTGTAGAGGCCGTCAACGGATCCAGGGCCACGGCCTGGAAGAGGGCCTCACGATCTCCCTCCAGCGCCGCCTTTACTGCCAATTCTTGTACGTTGATGTTGGTGCGGTTCAATCCAGCGAGTTGGGGTGGCAGGTCGCCCACATGACAGGGGTGAATGCCCAGCGCGTCGACCAGGCAGGGCACCTCCACGACACAGTCCGGCGGGAGATTGGTGATCAGGCCCGTATTGCGTACATTGCCGTTGATACGTATCATGCGGTTCGTCTCACAGGCCTCGATGATGCGCGAACTGTATTCGGTGCTACGTTCCATGGGGATCGCTTCCTCTCCCCGAGCCTTTCGGGCGATCTCTTCCATGCGCCGTGCCCTGCGGCTGGCGCCCGAACGTCCCTTCATCCGCTCCTCGCGGCGCGATAGGGCATAGGTCTCCATCAACTCGGGCGTGCGCCGAAAATAGGGCGCATACTCGGACATATGATGGGTGGACTCGGTCACATAGTAACCAAAGCGGCGAAATATCTCGCGGCGCACCGTGTCCCGTGCCCAGGAGCGTCGATCATGATCTGCAAGATTCTCGCGCTCGTCGCCCCCCGCCGCGTCCCATTCCTGCAGACGTTGACACAGTAGGGGATAGGCATCCTCGTCGTTCCATTTCAAACGCAGAAACCAGGCCATGTGATTGATGCCCGCCACCCAGTAGGAGAGTTCCTCATAGGGGATATTCATATACTGGGCCAGCCGCTCCGACGTGCCCTGCACGCTGTGACAGAGGCCCACGTTGCGGATGCTCGTGGCCTCGTTCACTGCCCAACAGAGCATGGCCATGGGGTTGCTGTGGTTAAGAAGGAGAGCATCGGGGCAGAGTTCCTCCATGTCGCGGCAGATATCGACCATCAGGGGGATATGGCATTGCCCATAAAAGATGCCTCCGGGTCCTACCGTGTCGCCCACGGCCTGGTCGATACCATACTTGAGAGGGATGTTGATATCCAGACTTGTGGCCTCCATGCCGCCTACACGGAAGGTGGTCACCACATAGTCCGCGCCCTCCAATGCCTGGCGCCGCTCCGTGGTGGCCTCGATGCTGGTGGGAAGTCCCTCCTGATCCACAAGCTGCTGAGCAAAGGCCTCTATCCGCTCCACGGCCTCGCGGTCGATGTCCACATAGGTGATGGTGCCGTCAGTTAGTTCAGGCACGCAGAGGATATCGGTAGTCAGCCGGCTGGAGAAAACCATACTTCCCGCTCCAATGATGACGATTTTTGCCATGAGGTCTCCTTTCTATCGGGCAATCTGCCAGAAAATAAAATTGGGCGTCACTCAATCGATGCGAGCGACGCCCCCTGGTACAATAACCTATTCACACTGCACCCGTACCTGTCCGACGAGTCCCCAAGATTTGAACACATAGTCGGGGGTGTAGGTCTCGTCGGTGCGCCGGAAGGAGCGCCAGTCCGTCCACGGTTCGCGCCCCGTGGCCAGGTGAAGGGGGCCCAACATGTTCCGTGGGCTGCTCACTACCTCTATAGCCAGGGCGTTCTCGCCGGGCGCCAGGTGATCGGTGATGTCCAAGCCGTTCGCCGAAATCCAGGGGATATGTCCGGCCAACTCCCCGTTGACATGTACGGCCACGTGTACGGCCTCATAGTCGCCCAGGTAAACGCGCACCCGCTCGCCCTCCTTTGCTGTGTGCTCTATCACACTATGATACATCATGCTGCCAGCATAGTGAGGATAGCCCTGGGTGGTCCAATCGCCAAAGTGGAGGATGTCGGGCTCAGCGATAACAGCGCGGTCGATACTTACGCCAAAGCCTCCCAGCAGGTAGCAGTCCTCCAACTCCATATAGTTGGTGTAGGCACAGCGAAGGGTCAGCACATTCTCCCCCTGTTGCAGGGAGGGCAATTCCACCTTGTGAAAGCTACGGTCCAGATACCATCCAACGGGTTCGTTGGATACCCGCTCGCCGTTAAGGGAGATATCAAACCATGAGGCTCCCTCTACCAGAAGATAGACCGGCTCTTTGGGCACCTCCTTCACGTCGAAGGAGAAGCGCAGGGCTACTGGCGTGCCATCGTTCGGATGGGACTCCAGAGCCCACTTGTAACGCTGGGGCAGGCCATTGTAATAGTTCTGCCGCATGTCCAGGCGCTCCCGGATCTCGCTCTGCGCCCGCCAGACTTCCTGTGTTTCAGACCAGGCATGGTCTTCCTGCATGGTGTACTGGCACATGTCTAGGGTCAAGAGATTGGGATCTGTACGGGTAAAGGGACACTTGGGACCGATCAGATAGGCGTCGCTCACCCGCCGCATCTGCCGGAAGGACTTTTCCGTCCCTTCGGTGGCCTCCACGCTCTCGCCTTCAGGATCGACGACGTACAGGCGCGAGCCAGCAGGACCGAAATGGATATCGAAGGAGAGGGTGCCTTCCACTTCCTCAGCGGGGATGCCCCGTATCTCTCCTGTCAGCGGATCCCACTCCTCCACGCGGCCGCTTCCCTGGAGGGAGACCTCTATATCGTATCCATTGTTTCTATCCCCATTGAAGATAAAGTAGGTGAACTTGCCATCGAACTGCCGCTGCATATAGAGCAGCGGGGCTGCCTCCTGTGCATGCACATTCTGCAGGCTTATGCGGCGGGGCAGGGCGGTTTCTAGGGCATTCTGCAGTTCCGACTCCTCGGAAAGAACCACCAGGTTAGATCCCGCCTTTTCTCGCAACGCCTCCCACCCGTTCCCCAGGCGCTTGCTGGGCTCGGCCTCCACCATGGTGGGCAGGGGATCAAAACCGATGACACGGCCGCCCGCCTCCAGAAAGGTCTCCAGTAGATCGAGAGTGGATTCGAGGATAGTGTTCGTTTCAGGAGGTATGACCACCACCTTGTAGGATGCCTCTCCCACTGCAAGCGCATTCTCCTCCACACTAGCCTGCGAGGCCATGATCTGCTCGTCGCCGAAATCAAAGTCATAGTGGGTGGCCAGCAGAGCGCGCACGAAATCGTTCAGTTCCTCGCCATAGGCGTCCACCTCCTGTACGCTCTCCTCGCCCTCGCGCAGCATGGACCAAGCCGTGGTGATGGGATGCAGCAGCAGCACGTCGCGGACGGCGTCCCCCTGGGTGAGCATATGGCCCACGCGGGCGAAATAGTCCTCGACGACGTCGTTATACTTCCACCAGGTGGTGTTATAGTTGAAAGAGGGAGGATAGTCCCGCTTTCGGCATCCGCGCAGCGTATAGAGGGCCAGATGCTGGCAGCGCAGGTTCACGCCCAAGGCGTACTGCCAGTCGCCCACCCATTTCTGCCCCTCGAAGGTGAACTCCCAGCTCGAACACCCGTACGTTTCCGAGAGCACCCGTTCGCAGCCCATCTGGTTGGCCACACTGGAACACTGCTTTATGGTCAGGAACTCGTGGTTCTGCTCCGTGAGCATGTCGATGCCGGGCACATGCTGATAGCGATAGTGGGGCATGATGGCGCCCCCACGCAGGATCCCGCGCCCCAGCTCGTTCTCACAGAGATAGTGCCCCGTAAACGCTAAATCGTGCTCCCCACACCACTCGCCCAATTGTTTCGAATAGGCCTCGGTAAAGCGCTCGCTGATGGTGTACCAGTAGTCATGACGCGCCTTGGCTGCCCCTTGTGGAATATGCGTAGCACTGTCTCCACAACCGTCGTAAAAGAGCCATGGAACCACATCCAGCAGATCATAGCCGCGACGCTCCTGAAAATAGGTCGGCAGTTCGTCGGTCCAGGGGAGGGCGCGTCGCCCCGAGCGCACCTCGACGGCAAAGACGTTGGGCTCGTCGGTAAAGATGCCCGGGACCGTTTTCCCAAATTTATCGCCCACCTCCTCGCGGTAGGCCTCATAGGTAATCTCCAGAAAGGCAGCCACGGCGTCGGGGTTCAGATTGTCAGCATAAGCGTCGTTATTGAACCACTCGCTGGGTCCCGAAATCTCGCGCCGGAAGATGAGGTACGTCTCACCTGGGGCCAGATCACCCGGTGGGTCGAGGGCCAAGCGCTCCAATGACGTCAACCTATCGCCTTCCCTAACGACCTTGAAGGCCGCCAGGATATCCTCTCCCTCCTCGGGCCACTCGCGAGATTCCTCCACGGTCAGCACCTTGGCACGAAAGGCATCGCCGCCGCGGGCGGGTACCCTTCCGCCGGCCGCGCCCGAGGGCCAGCGATCCTCGTCGTAAAGCCAGGCACCCATACTCTGTAGAACATGCGTAGCATGTTCCTTCGGAGAATCGCTTTGCGATTCTCCGACCTCGGCCGCTACTTGTACCGTTTCCCTTATACACTCCCTCCAGTGGGGGCCCATGTACTCCGTCTCCAGTCCATCGCGAGAGTGCATAAAGAAACCGCCCATGCCATGGGCCTTCATATCCCGCACCTGCCGGGTGAGTTCCTCCACTTCCAATTTATCGTTCCAGGACCAGAAAGGAGCCCCTCTCAAATCCAGCGGGGGATTCAAGAATCCCTGTCGCAGTTTGTCTGCCATCAGCTTGTTCTCCCTTTTCCTTTCGAACTAGTAAACGGATCGTTAGTGATGATAGCTCTCTATTCCGCGACGACGTCGTTTTTCAGCACGCCGATGCCGTCGATTTCTATCTCCACCACATCGCCGGACTTGACGAACACGGGAGGCTTGCGCGCAAAACCCACGCCCGACGGCGTCCCCGTCATGATGGCGGTACCGGGCAAAAGTGTCATGCAATTGGAGAGGTAAGCGACGAGTTCTCTGCAGGAAAAGATCAGATCACTGGTGTTCGATTCCTGCATCACTGTGCCATTCAGGCGCGTGCGGATGCCGGCGCTGTCGGGGTCCATCTCTGTCTGAATCCAGGGACCGAGGGGAGCAAAGGTGTCAAAGGACTTGCCCCGTGCCCATTGAACGTCCAGGCGAATCTGACAGTCGCGCGCGCTTACATCGTTACCGCACGTGTAGCCCAGGACATAGTCCAGAGCCTCTTCCTCGCTCACATGTTTGGCTTCTTTGCCCATGATGATGACTAACTCGCACTCATAATCAACTTCGTCGGGCGCCATGCTGGGCAACACGATATCGTCCTCAGGGCCGCAGACGGCGGTCGTGGCCTTGAGAAAGACGACCGGCCGCTCGGGGAGCTCCATGCCACTTTCCTCCGCATGGCCTGTATAATTCAGGCCGATGGCGATCACGTTGGGTGGATCGACCGGAGACAGAAGCGTGACACGCTCCCCTTCTACTTTGTTCCCTGTCAAGTTCCAGTCCCCAAAGATATCCCCCGTTAAAAGTTCAAAGTTTCCTTTGCCATCCGGGACGCCATATCGCACTGCTCCCTCTGTTGTCGAGAAACGGGCAATCTTGACCATTGGTGGTTACTCCTGTATATGTTATAATTAGGTATTTGAAGGGATTGTAAACGTCTTCAGACAAAAGATCAAGAGGATCTATTTAGCTGATCAACGCTCTTCCCGACGTACTATAATGCTGAGGTTGGGGCCTGGCTTATGGAGGAGGGTTAACAGACATGGTAAAAGAATATGGGGGCTGGACCGGTCGCATCCTGCAGGTGAACCTGACGACGGGGAAATTCGCACAGCGCGACACTCTCGACTATGCATTGGACTATATAGGTGGGCGGGGGATAGGGGCTGCCCTGGCCTGGGAGTTGTTGCAGCCGGGCATTGGTCCCTTTGATCCCCAGAATCCCCTGATGTTCATCAGCGGCCCCCTGGCCGGGACTGCGGCACCCGCCGCCGGTCGCACCACGATATGCTCGCTGACTCCCCAGGGATATCCTTACTCCTGGTTCTCGCGCGCGAGTATGGGAGGCAATCTGGCCCATCATCTCAAGTACGCGGGCTATGACGGGCTTGTCTTTGTGGGCAAGGCCGCGGTTCCAGCCCTCTTTGTTCTGTCCGACGATGGGGCAAAGCTCATCGAAGCACAGGATATCTGGGGCCTGGATATCATGGAGGCCCAGCGCGTTCTGCGGAAACGCTGGGGGTCTGAGGTACAGATCGCGACCATCGGGGCCGCGGGGGAGAATCTATCTCGGATCGCGACCATCGGTACCAACGAGGGCTCGGCAGCGGGCCAGGGTGGATTTGGGGCCGTCATGGGCGCCAAGAATTTGAAGGCGCTGGTGGTGCATGGTACCGGGAGACCCACCATCGCTGATAAAGAGGGTTTCCGTGCCTTTGCACGCAAGGTGGCACAGGAATATGTGCAGGACAGCCGCAATCGCCCCCAGCGGGGATCATCACACAGCACCTACAATGCCAAACAAAACCATTGCAGCGCCGGATGTCTGCTGGGCTGCGGCACCCAGTATGAGGACGTGCCGGGAACGGTCTTCTCCAACGCCGAATATAGCGGTGTTGTGCAATGCACGGCGGGTCGCTTCTCCGGTGCAGAGGATCACTACTGGGATTTGGGATTCGAGGCCGGCTTTGAGCTCAATATGGTGGCCAACAGATGGGGGATCAATCACTGGGACCTGATGAAAGGGCTTTTCCCCTGGATCGGCATGTGCCACCGTGCTGGCTTGATGCAGGAGATAGGCGGGCGCCCCATAGAACGGGATAAACCCGAGTTCTGGTATGATATATTAAAGGCCATCGCCACACATGAGGGGCCCATAGCGGAAATAGTGGGCGATGGAGGAAGGCGCGCCGTCGCGCGCACGGGATATCTACCGGATGAGGCGCGTCAGCTCTACACGGCGTGGGGCTATGCCAATCACTGGGACGGACGCGGGCCTCGTGGAAACAAGATAACATATCCTTTCTGGTTAGCGAGCGCCCTCTTGTGGATGATCGATACGCGTGATCCCATGGGCAGCACCCATGGGTATGTACAGGATATGGTCAGGGTCAGCCCCTTTGGGCAGGATGTGCTCGATTGGGAGCAACTGCAGGAGCTGGGTCAGCGTATCTATGGCGCCTCGGCGGCCATGGACCCCCAAAGTGACTATGAGGGGAAAGCCGAACCTGCCCTGTGGCACGCCAGGCGTTCCATGATCAAAGATAGCCTTCCTCTCTGTGACCGTACATTTCCTCGTCTTTTCACTTCCCTCACCGACGATGGACTACCCCGGGTAGATGAGGTGGAGGGCCCCGATTTTGAGGCCCGTTTTTATGCCTTGGTCACCGGCCACGAGATCGATCCCGAGGAACTGGAACTATCTGCGGAAAGGGCCCTCACCCTGGAACGCCTCGAGCAATTACGCGACTTTGGACGTACACGCGAGACCGATGACGGCGTCCTGGACTTTTTCTGCGACACCCTTGAAGAATATACCAACCCACTCCTCGGAGAGCGAAAGCGCGCCGAGCGCGAACCTTTGACCGAACTCGCGAGTTCATTCTATGCCCTGCGGGGATGGGATACGGAGACGGGTATTCCCACAAGGGAAAAGATAAAGCGCCTGGGATTGGATCATACTGTGGAAAAGCTGGAAGAGGGAGGAACAGAGATCGTATAGATGGAGAAACAAGTGTCAACGTGGAGTATGCGTAGCATATAGGGGGTTGAGACGATGGCGCGCGCTGAAAGCGGAATACTACGCTACGAAACGACGCTGAATGAGGACGCCAGGGAACGCATCAAGGAGATCGGCTGGGCCGATCTCCTTGTGGGGATTCCCACCTATCGCAACGGCCGCACCATTGGGAAGGTACTGGAGGCGGTGACGGAGGGCATCGCCTCATATTTGCCTGACAAACGCGTCGTGCTGATGAACGCAGATGGGGATTCGACGGATAATACGGTCAGCAGAGTAAAAGAGATAGAGACATCTGCCAACGTGAAAAAGTTATGCACCGTCTACAAGGGTAAATCGGGAAAAGGCCTGGCTATCCGTTCCATCTTTGAAGCCGCCGCATGTCTGGAGGCCAAAGCATGTATGGTGGTCGAGGCCCGTGCCCCAGGCATCTGTCCCGAGTGGTTTCCCCTCCTCGTCGAGCCCGTGCTGGCCGGAGATGATATCGCCTTTGCCTGCTATGACAAGAGCGCATATGCAGCCTCTCTGGAGGACAACCTCTTTTATCCCTTTTTACGAGTCTTTCTAAATGCTGATCTACGTGCGCCACTGTGTAGCGAGTTCTGCATCAGAACAGAGCTGGGAGAAGAACTGGCAGGCAGGGACGTATGGGAAACTGACGTGGCACAGTTCGGCGTGAACGTCTGGATCGCCATTCAGGCTCTGGTGGGGGGGTGGGATATCTCCCAGGTCGCTTTGGGATTCCGGGGCGACCCCAGCGGCGCTCCGGGTGATCTCCTGGATACTCGAGTCGAGCATTCGGTGGGCACACTATTCCGCCTCCAGACGGTGCATGAGGAGCTTTGGCGCAATGGGCCACCCCATCGTCATCTTCCCTTTCGTCGCCCAAGGGACCTTGACGTCACGATTCCTTGCAGGGATTGCGTCGATGAGCTTCTATGTGGTATGCGCGAGGGATGGGAGGTATATGGAAAAGATTGGGAAGCGATTCTGTCCCCTGAAACCTTTGCGGGGGTCACGAATCTACTTGCACAGGAGATGGAGGACTTTTTCTTTTCTGAGACCCTGTGGGCCAATGTGGTCATGGAATTTGCCATGAACCATAACCGGGGTGATGGAGATCCGGATAGGATAGGTAAATCCCTTCTTCCACTTTTTCACGGAAGGACGGCCACCTACATAGAACTGAGCAAGGGATTGACGCTGGCCGAGCGCGAGTCCATTGTTCAAAGAGTTATCTCGGCTTTCTCGGCGTTGAAACCTTCATTTATTCGTCAATGGAGTCAGTACGATTCCTGGTTTGATACCGATTCGGGATTCTGGCTCGGCTCATAAGTTCATAGTTTTGCCGCTGCTAGTGGCAGGATGGATCTTATAGATGCACAAAAAATGGCGATATGCTCATCACTTGGGATCGGTGACGGGGGCTTTGCTTCTTGTAGCCCTGGTCGTTTTGCTGTTGTTTCCTGCCGTATCAGCTCAGGCCGGCGATCCAACCTCCGTGCCAGATAGAGGCGGCGAACGCCTTATCGTCGGCCTCGATGGCCCTTCCCTCATAGAGGCACTGAAGGAAGAGAAGATAGCCTCTCAGGCCCTTGGGAGCGGCGCGGCCGTGGAGCGGATGCAGGAAATGCAGGAGACGCAAAACGCCCTGGCTAGATCCCTGAAGGAGATTTTCCCCGGGGCTGTGATAGAACAACGGTATCAGATCACGTTCAACGGCCTGTCAGTGCATATGTCAGAACCCCTGGACATCGCCATGCCAAAGATACGACAGCTGTCTGGCGTGGCTTACGTGTATGAGGAAACGGCCTACGAGCCCTCTTTGTATGCCAGCGTTCCCCTTCTGCAGGCTGACGAGTTGTGGACTGTACTCGGCGGGGAAAAGGAAGCAGGCAGAGGAATCCGGGTTGCTGTGCTGGACAGCGGAATTGACATAAATCATCCCATGTTCGATGCCTCGTCCTTTTCCTACCCCTCGGGCTTTCCCAAGGGGGATGAACGCCATACTTCTCCCAAGGTCATAGTCGCTCGCGCCTACTTTCGACCTGACGATCCTCCCCTACCGGGCGAAGAGACCCCCTCACCCGGTTCGCTTGGCTCTGGCCATGGCACCTACATGGCCGGCATCATCGCGGGCCAGACGGTCACCGCCACGCACTGGGAGTTGGAACAGGAGCTTTCCGGCGTGGCGCCGGCAGCACAGTTGCTCAACTATCGTATCCTTTATCCCAGTGAAAAAACTGAGCGTGAAGTCGCGTACACGACAGAGATCCTGGCGGCCATTGAGGACGCGGTGATGGACGGAGCCGATGTTCTCTACAATGGCTGGTCCAGCGTGGCCCCGCGGGCCCCGTTTGCCTGCCCCGAAACACAGGCTCTAGAGGCAGCCATGGAAGCCGGATGTGTCGTTGTGGCTCCCGTGGGCAACGAGGGCCCGGGACACGGCTCCGCCAGCCGTATCCCAGGCGGAATAGAACGTGCCATCACGGTGGGCAGTCTCAGCAAGGACCGCGTTCTGGCCCGCGATTTCGTTGACGTCACGGGCCCCTCTCCCGTTCCCCAGGAACTCGTACAGAATCCTTTCGCCCGCGCCCTCTTTGGCCCTTCCATCGATGCTCCTATAGGGCCTTTGCCCTACAAAGATGTGCGCCAAGTGGATCCCTCGCAGAGCCCACTGGCATGTGACAGCCTTCCCAAAGACTCCTTGACCGATCACGCTGTCCTCATCTCGCGGGGCGCATGCACTTTTGCCGACAAAGTATATCATGCAGAGCAAGCCGGCGCCCAAGTGGTCCTGATATACAACAAAGACGATAGCATAGAGGAGATGGCCTGTGGTGGGGAGCACTGTGATTCGGGAGAGATCACTATCCCCGCCCTCATGGTTACGCGTTCCTTTGGCGAGGCCCTGCTTGCTCGCCTGGAAGACTATCCCGACACGACCATACGCATCGATCCACACGGTCGGATCATCTCCGCGACGGCAAACGTGGTGCCCGCGATCAGTGGTCGTGGGCCTGCCTATCTTCGCTATCTCAAGCCCGACCTCGTGGCCCCCGGCGTTTCTGTGCTCTCGGCCGATCACGGAACGACCGATGATGGAGGGGTACCATACGTGCAAGCAAGTGGCAGCAGCGTGGCCGGTGCACATGTGGCGGGTATCGCCGCTCTGTTGCGTCAGGCGCATCCAGAGTGGGAGCATGACGAGGTCAAAGCCGCTCTCATGTCCACGGCCAATCCGTTCGACCTCTATCTTGACGATTCGCACCTTGAGCAGGCCGGTGTTCTGGATCGGGGGGCCGGCCTTGTGAGATCAGCAGAGGCCGCAGAGGCGTCCCTCCTTTTCTCCCCCTCTGCTATTTCTATAGCGGACCTCAGACCCGGTGAGACTTTTTCCCCGTCCCTCACTCTGCGGGATAGCCGTGCGAGAGGAGCTGCCCGTACCTACACGCTCTCCGTCACACAGCGTCCGGGGATCACAGTGACCGCTCCCACCGAGGTGACCATAACGCCCGGCGCGGATAAAGAGATACAGATGACGGTCGTTGTAGGGGAGGATTGTGCGTTGGGGGAACATGGCCTGGATCTGTCCTACGCGGGAGCAGGAGAAAGGGCCGGTCTTCCCATTTGGCTTCATGTGGCTCCAGCGCTCAAGGGGGCCGATGTCCTGTTGATCGATAACGATTTCTCCTTCTTTGAGCAATATGCGGACTATGCCTCATACGTCATCGAGGCTCTGGATCAGATACCCCTATCCTACGAGGTATGGAACGCGGATGCACATTTCGACAACCCACAGACGATCCCGGATATCGAGCATCTGCAGCGCTACGATGCTGTGATCTGGCTGACGGGGGACAACGTCCATCCGGACACCTACTATGCCGTGTCCGTCCCCCTTACCGCGGTGGACATGCACACCCTCGCTGCCTATCTGGACGGAGGTGGGCGATTGTTGGCCATGGGCCAGAATCTGGCGCAGGCCAGCGACATCAATGAAAAAGAGGACGATCCTACGTGGGGACGCGCCGATTTCTATCATGGATATTTGGGCGCTCATTGGCTACAGGAGGATCTGTTCGACGGAGCATTGCCTCCAGAGGATGGCCCGGCAGCCGTAGGACTTGCCGATTCCTTTCTGGCGGGCACCACACTACACCTGGGCCCCACTGGTGACGGTGCTGGCAATCAGACGTCGATAGATGAGATAGCGTCCGGTGGTATGCGCGACGGCTCAGATCTGGATTTGGTCGATCCCGTGCTCATGGCCCTTCAGGCACAACCGATGGAAGCGGGCTACATAGGCCTGGCCAAGGGAGACGATCCGGATCTCGACGGTTTTATCCCTTCCCTTCCCTATCGCTCCCTTTACTATTCCTTTGGCTTCGAGGGTGTCAACAATGCACCCGACATGACCAGCAGGGTAGACTTTTTACAAAGATCCCTGGATTGGCTGCTGGATGAGGTCACAGTGCAGCTCGCGGATACGGCTGGTGCTGTGAATGTGCCCACGACTATCACCTGCCACGCCACTTCTTCCCACAGCCAGATTCGCTCCTATCGCTGGCGCATTGAGAAGGAGGATGGGACAAAGACTACAGTGAATAGTGAGAGCTCCAGTATTGCCCATATGTGGGACGAGTATGGCACATATACTGTGGCGGTGGAGGCAACTGACATTTTGGGGCATACGGCGGTCGCCCAGGGTGAGGTCACCATTGAAAAGGGTGGCGCTTCTCAGCTCATGGCAGACGAGATAGCCTTTACAGGAGGGAAGATATACTATCAGCTGGTGGTGGACAACACCACGGCTGATCCCATGCCGGAGGCGAGTTTTGTATTTCCCTTGCCCACGGAGACAGCGTACGTGTCACATAGCGGAGGGGAATGGCATGATGGCGAATGGACATGGAGTGGCTCGCTCGATGCGGACGCTCGCTTTGGTGGCGAATTATGTGTCCAGGTCAAGGAGGACGTAAGGCCAAACACGACGATCACGGGGACGGCGTATATCACTATAGAGGGGGACAGCCTTGAACGCCATGCCCAAACAAAGATAGTTGTCCCTATATATCTCCCCTTGACCCTCAAACCGTGAGGAAACGATACGGGCGTTAACCACGGATTCAACGCCACGGCCCCGCCAATTCAATCGGTATAGACGCCATGTGTCGAAAATGGGACAAGAGTCAACGCCGCAAAAAAAGGGCCCGGCTGCAAGTCAGCAGCCGGGCCCTTTAATCCTGTGGAGATGGCGGGAATCGAACCCGCGTCCAAAAAGTTCAGCCAGAGACATCTACAGGCTTAGTCGATCCACATTATCTCATAGATCCGATTTTGCTCGACAAAACCCGTAATCTACCAGCCGACAAAGAGTCTTTGGTCAGCGATATCGGCGTCTCCCTGACCGCATCCCGATTTAGCCGTCGCCCGTTACTTCCCTCTCGGGCTAAGGAAAAGTAAGGACGTGATCGACGCTTCTTGGCCGATCAGGCTTTTGCTTTAACTGTTGCTACGCAGCTAGAGCGTAAGCCGGAGTATAAGTGTCTTCGGCACTTAAAAGTTTGCCTCTGATTTACGAGGATGAGGCACCTCGACCTGCAGTCCCTAACCAGCCCTTTCTGTCGAATCCTGTCATCCCCAA
>CAZMOW010000010.1:43279-48338 GCA_964567975.1 uncultured Anaerolineales bacterium
GGGGAAGCCCCTTTGTGGTTTCCCCGTTTTCATCCATGAACGCCTCGAACTATAATCAGAGGGACAAATTATACTTGAGGAGGTATAGGTATCATGCGAGATATAAAGGTAGGAATCATAGGGGGTAGTGGTCTGTACGCTATGGAGGGGCTGGGCAATATGGAGAGGATGACCCTGAATACTCCCTTTGGTCCCCCCAGTGATAATGTCATCGTGGGCGATCTCGATGGTGTGCCCACTGCCTTTCTTCCCCGACATGGTGAGGGACACCACATCAGTCCCAGCGAACTGCCGGCCCGGGCCAACGTGTGGGCGATGAAGTCGTTGGGAGTAACACACCTGCTTTCCGTAAGCGCCGTGGGCAGTCTGCGCGAGAAACTCGCCCCCCGCGATGTCGTCATCCCCGACCAGATTCTGGATCGCACCAAAGGTATACGTCCTGCCACGTTCTTTGGGGATGGGCTTGTGGCGCACATCGCCTTCGCCGAACCATATTGTCCGGAACTCTGTGACATCGTATACGATATGGCTGCCGAGTTGGGGGTCGCCACAGCCCACAAAGGAGGTACCATGATCGTCATGGAGGGGCCGCAGTTTTCGACCAAGGCCGAATCCAATTTCTATCGGCAAATCGGGGGGGACATCATCGGTATGACAGCCCTACCCGAGGCCAAACTGGCCCGGGAGGCAGAGATATGCTACTGCACCCTGGCCATGATAACCGATTATGACTGCTGGCACGAGTCGGAGGAGGCCGTAACCGTGGATATGGTCGTAGAAAATCTCGAGGCCAATGTGGAGGCCAGCAGGGCGATTGTGAGGGCGGTGATTCCTCGCATCGCCGAGGCGGATCGAGATTGTGAGTGCGACCGGGCCCTGGAGAAAGCCATCATCACCAGTCCAGATGCCATACGGGAAAAGAGAAAGGAAACCCTCGATCTCCTCCTTGGAAAGTATTTGGATTGAGAGCGCAAAGAGGGGGCATCTTCATACCCCCTCTTTCATATACCATCGTCAATTGTACGTCCGTTCAGTATCTTCCTTCCCGTTCTGCGCGCCTGATGGCGCGTTCTATGGCCCGCTTCGAATCTCGCTCGCGGATGGCTTCTCGTTTGTCATACGCTCGCTTGCCCTTGGCCAGGCCGATCTCGACCTTGGCTATATCGTTCTTCAGATAAAGCTTCAGAGGAACGATGGTATATCCTTTGCGCTCTGCACTTCCGAGCCAGCGGTCGATCTCTCGCTTGTGCAGGAGCAGTTTTCTATCACGCTTCGGATCGTGGTTCTCATAACTGGCCTGATCATACCCGGCGATATGGCTGCCCACCAACCAGGCTTCTCCATTGCGGATCGTGACATAGGCATCGCGCAAGCTCACGCGCCCTGCACGGACAGATTTTATCTCCGAACCCTTTAATACAAGCCCGGCTTCTAACGTGTCTTCGACGAAATAGTCGTGAAATGCCTTGCGATTGTGAGAGATGACGCGAATTCCCTTGTGCTTTCTTGCCATCTATGAATCCTCTCCCTCCATCAAGTACTCTACAGCGCGGTCGAGTTGGGGATCCCTTTCCTCGGCAGCGTCCTCAGCGGTCAACGGCACCTGGATATCGGGCATGATTCCTTCACCGTCCAGGTTCTGACCGTCTGGCAAGTACCATCTGGCCACCGTGACGCGAACGCTCGAACCATCCTGCAAAGTATGTGTGTTCTGCACGGAGCCTTTTCCAAATGTCTGTTGGCCGATCAGGATGCCCCTGTCGCCATCGCGAATGCTGCCCGCTACGATCTCGGCGGCGCTGGCGCTGGCTTCGTCGATAAGGACGATGAGAGGAATCTCCGTTGCTATCCCCGGCTGCTTTACACGGTACTCCTTTTCATCTTTTCCCCGCTGTCGTTCCGTGAGCAACAGGGTGCCCTCCGGTAGAAATTCGCTGGCCACGTCGACCGCCTCGTTCAGATAGCCACCGGGATTGCCGCGCAAATCGAGCACCAGTCCCACGGGGTCCCGCTGCAAAAGATTTTCCAGGGCATCATGCATACGTTCCTTGGAGGCCGCGTTGAACTCGGTCAGCCGTAGATAGACCACATCCTCTACCATGCGAGACTCGACAGTGGGGAGATCGACCTTTTCCCGCTTTACACGCACGACGAACGGCTCCGGTTCTCCCTCTCTTTTGACGAGCAGTTCGACGGTAGTCCCCTTGGGGCCGCGAATCAAGCTGATAGCCTCCAGGATATCCTTGCCCTCCAGGGACTCGCCGTCCACGGAAAGGATCGTGTCTCCCGCCTGTAATCCGGCCCTCAATGCCGGACTCTCGGGCAGGGGACGAACGACAACAAGTTCTCCGTCGCGCATCTCGACAGTGGCTCCAATCCCCTCAAACGAGCCCTGCATGTCCTCGCTGATGATCTTGGCCTCCAGGGGCTTCACAAAGCGCGTGTTGCGATCTCCCACAGAGGAGACGAGCCCCTCTGCAGCGCCCCATATTGCCTCCTGCGCCTCGAGTGCTTGAGGACTCACATACTCGCGCTCGAGAATATCCCATGCCTCCCAGAGTATTTGCCCCTGTTCTTTGAGAGATACGTCTGTCTCCTGTTGTGCGTTGGGTGGTATCGCACTTCTCACAAACTGACGGATCTCGGGACCAAAGAACCACATGGAGGCCAAGCCACCACCAAAGCCAGCCAGCAGCAGGGAGGCGAGAATGAGGAGAATGAGTAAGACGCGCCAGAATCCGAGGCCGTCCTTTTCTATATCACCGTTGCTGTTCATCATGATGCCAATCATCCTGTCGTCTTGAAATCGATTGTGTTAGAAACTTGAGTACACCTCCAAAGAATTATAACATGCCTTTGAAAAAGTCCAAAACACAGGTTAGTCAATAGAACAAAGAAAAGTATATACATTACATAATATTAGAAGTACGAGGATTCATGTGTGCTGAGAATACTGGCCGACAGCATCATCTGCTAAGGTTCATAGAGACGAGGACTCAGGGTAGGATAGTCTGATTCAGCATCTCCATGTGGGGCAAATTCTCAGCGAATGAGGACACAACCATAATCCAGTTTACATAATTTATCTACCACTCGCTTCGCTGGGATCGAACCCGTAGGTCTCCACCATGTCTGCTAGCCGTTCCTCGTCCGTCTCCCACGCATAGACTGTACGCGTGGTGTCGGGGTGCTCATGCCCGAGTAGGGCGGCAACCCATTCCAAGGGCATACCTTCATCCAGGAGGTCCTGCGCCCGCCGGTGACGTAAAGAGTGGGGGGAGGTATTCTCGTATAGTCCCTCGGCACGAGCGGCTTTCTTGACCAACAGCCAGGCGTGACTTGGGGTGATGGCCGTACCTTTATCGCGGCCATGGGACACGAACAGGGGCGCATACACGCTGTCTTTTCGTTCGCGCACATATTCTTGCAGCAATCGGCGCGTTTCCTGTGAGAGGAATACAGCACGGGGCTTGCCATTCTTTGTCTCTGTCAGGCGTACCTTATCGGCGCGTCCATCGAGCACGTCCTCTCGTGTGAGGGCGAGAGCCTCGCTGACGCGGGCACCAGTGTCATAGAGAAAGGCCACAAAGGCCCGATTTCGCAGGAGGATGAGGCGCTGTACGCCTCGCTCTTCGGGAAGGGGTTTCTGCATGTAATGCGTCAATATCTCCATAACATCGGGATCGACCTTCCGCTGTTTGTAACCCTGGCGCTTTCTTCCGCGTGTTCCTTTTATGCGGCGCAGCATGCGGTCGTAGGATACGCCTTCGGGGAGAAGTTCGTGTAGATCCAGCCAGTTCATGAGGTGTTTGGCGGCCACCAGATACGTACGGCTGGTGCGGCTCCCACGGGCGCTCTTTTCTCCCTTGGCCTCTGCACGCGGATCCGGATAGGCTTCACGAAGCCAGCGGTTAAACGCAGATAATGTCTCCTCGTTGATGCGATCAAAGGGGTAGGGCGCGAGGGCTTCTGCGGCCTCGTCGTCTCCTTCGGAGAGATGCAAGAAGCGGATAAAGGCCTTTACGCCGTAGAAATACGTCTGTTTGGTGAGTGGACTAAGTTCTAGATCTCTCAGCATGGCATCGGCGGCCTGATTGACCGTCGTTATGGAGGAGGGAGAAGGCAGATCTTCGCCGGTGGGGGAGTGCGCTAAAGGTTTCATGACGGGCCTCCGTTAAAGAGTATATGATTTAATATTTCATAAATATTATTCCTTGTGCATGCCCATAATAAGCGCATCTCGCTTCTTTGTCAAACCCACATATCTCATACCAATGCATGTGAAAGCCCGTTAATGACCCACATGCGATATGATCTCCAGACTTCTGGTGCTTACAAAACCGGCTCTCCCTCTAACCCCTCGTTGCACAGGGCTAAAGATACGCCCATTGAACTTGGACCAGGGTTCCGAGCTTTGGGCCCTCATCACATCATCCCTGACCGCGTCTTACGTTCATGTGATGAGCAGATGCGCTCTCCGTTTGCCTCTCCAGCTACTAAAGCTTCATCACCAGCATGAGTGTATCAGTCCCAGAGGCACTTTTTATCTGAGGGGCTATGATGCCACACCAAGCCTTCCTGGTGAGAGTTACATTTCAGATTAACCCTTGTCTTCAAGAATATCGGTTCCCCTATCGCATACATCAACTTGCTCCATTTTTACTACATTATGTCTACTAACTCCACACAACCTTCCGCTGCGTCTTATATAATATGCCGCACTCGCCCTTCGTATAGTACTGACGTAATGCCCTAATCGAACTCCTAACCTATCTATTCCAAATGTCAAAGATCCCTATACGAATCAACTATATTCTACCAGGGTGCACGCAAATGTTGTAGGTTATTAGCCATTGATCGTCCGCGCAGGCGGACGATTGGCCGTAGGCCTGTGCAATGAGACTTCAGTCCATGCACCACCTGGGCGCCGGTGGCCAACGGCCAATGAACTCGGGCGCGGAGGCGCTTCGCGCCGGGCGTCGACCTGCGTCGACGCATCTGGACGGCGCTCAAGACCGCGCTCACGCTACCGCTGCTCCGTCAGTTTCTTCTTTCCAAT
>CAZMOW010000011.1:0-44063 GCA_964567975.1 uncultured Anaerolineales bacterium
CTTTCGGCCACTCGTGCAGCGGTGGAAGAGGGCATCGTGGCTGGCGGCGGCGTGACCCTGGTCAATGCCATCTCTGCCCTGGACGATCTAAAGTTGGAATTCCCCGACGAGAATACGGGCGTCGAGATTGTGCGGCGGGCTTTGGAAGCGCCGTTGCGGGGTATCGTGGAGAACGCGGGTATGGACGGTGCTGTGGTGATCGCCGATATCCGCCGCAAGCATGATGAGACGGGTGATGAATCTTTCGCCTATGATATCATGCGCAACGACTACGTCTCCATGTTCGAGGCGGGCATCATCGATCCCTGCAAGGTGACCCGTTCGGCTGTGGAGAACGCGGCCTCCATCGCGGCCATGATCCTGAGCACCGAGGCCCTTATCACCGACATCCCCGAGCCCGAGCCGGCCATGCCCGCGGGCGAAGGTATGTACTAGAATCGAGATGCATTTTGCAAAAACCCCTCTTTTGAAAGAGGGGTTTTTGCTTTCAGGAAAAAGATAGCTTAGGCTCTCTGAGTCAGTGTAGCAGGGGCACGATATAGCCGTAGATACAGACTATGTTCAGCATGGCCAGTGTGCCATAGAGAAGGACGAAACTCGCTCCTGGCTGCTGTCTTTCAAGCCATTGTCCCGTAAAAGTGGCTACTAGGGCTGTGACAAGGAGAGCAAGGCCAAAGCCCCTCACGTTGCCTACAAGGGCCCCGTGCACCAGGAGCATGACGATGCTTGCCGTGAGCAGGGTGCCCGCGAGCCGCGACGCGTCGTGTAGTACCTGGTACAGACCGATGGTGAGGGCGACGCCCCAGGGAATGAGGGCGGGGAACAGGTACCGCCCCTGATGCTGTACGTATTTTGTGTTGTACCAGATATAGCTCAGTGTTGTGAGTATGGCCCACGCTGTAAACAGGAAGGTGCTGCGTCTGGCGTGGGGAGAGATATGCTCGCTGGAGGGGGGCCAGGAGATGAAGAGGTGTCCCAGGCCCAGGACGGCCATCGCGCTGAGCAGCGCCAGCGTTCTGTAAATGCGTGGATGCAGGACGACGCCCATCCAGCCGAACTGCCCCCAAAAGCTTTGAAAGCTCGTGGTCACAAAAGCGCGCAGCAGATCCCACAGACTCCTTTGCGCCAGATATTGCGCTGTGGTAAGCTGGCCGATCACCACTTGGTCGTGTCGTACCATTCCCAGAGGATCGTCTGGACCGTATAGCGCGGCGTTGCGAAGCAACCATGGCAGCCCCATAAGCAGCGCAGTACCGTATACCACCCCCCCATACCGCAGCGCCTCTTTGAAGGAGAGGGCGTTCTCCCCCTTGGCCTGCCACGTATCCCAGAGAAGGGCGAGGGCAACGAGGCCGAAAGCGATATAGGTCTGCATCTTGGTCAGGAAGGCCAACCCCAGCAGCACACCGATCTTGAGGCCTTCCCGGGGGGTCCACCCTTTCCGCCGGGTGAGAATCAGGTCCCAGGCCAACAGGTTCAGAAGCAATTCGGCCAGTACGTCATTGTTCACGGCGGCCGTCATGGCCACGTGCATGGGCAGCAGGCCGGCAAAGGCCGTCGTGCCGAGGGCTAGAAGTGGGGACGAGGGAAACGCCGCCCGCATCAGCCGATACGTCACCACCAGATTAAGCACTCCGAGAATGAGGGAGAAGAACCGCAACGTCAGGGGCATGGGGGGCTCGCCCAGGACGTGTGACATGCGATAGACGACGGCAGCCACAATATAGTAGAGGGGTGGTTGGTGGGACTCATACCGCAGGGAGTCGATGGACATGGAACGGGGAAATCCCTGTGCCTTGATCTCTTCCAGGTACGCGGCGGGATAATCACCAGGGCGTAACTTGGGGAGTCGCCCCTCCTCAGCGATAAATTGTACATAATTATAATGTGCGGGCTCGTCCGGGGCTTGCCAGGCCGGTGTCTCTATGGTATAGAGGGTTCCCAAGATGACATAAATAAGCAAGATGATGATAAGTGCGACCCTGGCTGTGGCGGGCTTTATAATTGTGTTCTTGAGAAGTATTGTCATCTCTTGAGATCTACTGTCCAATTCGGCTAGAAAGGGGCACAATCCGACATGCTGGCGACAGCCGGATTGTGCCCCGCTTTCGGTGTCGTTCCCTTGCCTCAGCCCAGGCGCGCCAACTCTTGTTCCACAATCTCCTCATCCAGTTTCTCAAAGAGGGGGCTGGGGCGGCACAGTTTTTGCTGCGGTTGAAGCTGGCTCGGCCTCCAGAGATCGCCATCGTAATCGTAGCGATAGCAGAGGCCCGTGTGCTCGCGATTTTGCTCCTGGAACGTTTCCACGTACTGCTCCCCGAACAGATCGGTGTCGTATCCCAGGAATTCGTGGAGCCGCTGCGAGGAAAAGGGCAAAAAGGGTGAGAAAAGCACCTTCAGCGAGTCGATGACGCTCAGGGCAACAAAAGTGACCGTGGCCGCGCGTTCCCTGTTCTCCTTCAGGTGCTTCCAGGGGGCGGCCCTTTCCAGATATCCGTTGGCCTCCCGCGCCGCCGCCATGGCCTCATCGATCGCCGAGCGGAAGCGGCATGCGTCGATCTCCTGTCCCACACTCTCGAAGGCGTTCGCCACCCTGTCCATTATATCGTGATCCATCTCCTCCAGCTCGCCGGGTATGGGTACCTTTTCGTCAAAGTTGCGGAAGGCAAAGGTCAACATGCGATGCGCCAGGTTGCCCCAGGTGCCCACAAGCTCGTTGTTGTTGCGATCCAGGAACTCTTGCCACGAAAAGTTGGCGTCGGATGTCTGTGGGGCGTGCACCGTCAGATAGTAGCGCAGAGGATCCGGATCGTAACGCGAAAGATAATCGGGCGCCCAGATGGCCCAGTTCCTGCTGGAAGATATCTTTCGGCCCTCCAGCGTAAGATACTCGTTGGCCGGCACGTCGTAGGGCAGCTGGCGATTACCGTAGCCCATCAGCATGGCGGGCCAGATGAGGGTATGGAAAAAGATATTATCCTTTCCTACAAAGTAGTAGCTCCTGCAGTCCTTGTCCAGGTCCCACCATTCGTGCCACAGATCCGGCGTGGCGCGGTTTTTGGCCCACTCGATGCTGGCCGCGTAATAGCCTATGACGGCGTCGAACCACACATAGATCCGCTTGTGGGAATATCCCTCCACCGGCACGGGGATGCCCCAGTCGATGTCGCGACTGATCGCCCGTGGGTGCAGGCCCTGATCCAAAAGGTTCTTTGTAAAGTTGAGTACGTTGCTTCGCCAGTGTTCCTTATCGGCCACCCATTCCTTCAGGGGTTCGTTGAACTGGGCTAGATCGAGAAAAAAGTGTTCCGTCTCTCGGACCTCTGGCGTATGGCCGCAGAACTTGCAGCGAGCTTCGATCAGTTCCAAAGCATCGAGGGGTCTCCCACAGTTATCACATTGATCTCCCCGCGCCTCTGCAAAGCTGCAAAAAGGACAGGTTCCTTCCACATAGCGATCGGCCAGGTAGCGCTCGCAGTGAGGGCAGTAAAAGGATTCCATCTCCTCTTTGAAGATAAAGCCCTTCTCCAGGAGACGTGTGAATATATCTATGGTGACTTCCCAGTGGTTTTCCGTGTCCGTGTGGGTAAAAAGATCGAAAGATATCCCCAGTCCCTGGAGGGACTCGATAAAACTCTTGTGGTAGCGCTCCACGACCTCTCCTGGCGTGATCCCCTCTTCCTCGGCCCTGATGGTGATAGGCGTGCCATGGGTATCGGAGCCCGAGACCATGAGCACGTCATTGCCGCGCAGGCGGTGGTAGCGGGCAAAGATATCGGGGGGAATATAGGCTCCCGCCAGTTGTCCAAGGTGTAGGTCGGAATTAGCATAGGGCCAGGCAACGCCAACCAGGATTTTTTCGTTCATGATGCTCCTTAAATATATGCTCTAGAATCAACCAAACAGTGGAAGAATGGACCAAGATGACGGGTGGTGTGGAAACAGTTCAGGAAAAAGGGAAAGAGCTCCCCATGTGGCCCTTGGCAGCCCGGTAGCGGTGTGGGATATTGGGGAATCTGGATGCGCCGATGACATTCTTGTAGAGGATGTCCTCTATCATAGTCTTTCTTCCGTGGCGTTGCGTTCAAATTACCTTGTATGAGAAAAAGTATCTTCTCGAATCACTGTAATCTTACAGTCGATTGGTCAGGGCGTCAACTCGTTCAGCCCGTATCTCCTCGCCTCGGCATCGTCACTGCAGGTTAGACGCGCCAACGCAGCCGTGCTAGAATCATCTGCACTATCATTGTCGGTACTTTTTTTTGGGGGATAGGATGCTTGTAGGGGTCATATCGGACATTCATGACAATATATGGGCGTTGAATGGTGTTCTGGATGCGCTGAACGATTGTGAGGCTCTGCTTTGTCTTGGCGATCTGTGTGCGCCTTTTACCATGACAGCCATTGAAGCGGGTTTCGATGGGCCCGTTCACCTGGTGTGGGGCAATAACGATGGGGACAAGGTAACCATCACGGAGAGCATTCCTGAAAGCGGGGATGTCACCATTTATGGTATTTTTGGGGAGGTGGTGCTGGATGGCCGTTCCATTGCCATAACCCATTACCCCCAGATTGCCAACGCGCTGGCGTCGAGCGGGCGATACGATCTGGTCTGCTGCGGTCATTCTCATGAGGAGGAGCAGACCATGATAGGCGAGGTGCTCCTCTTGAATCCCGGCGAGGTTATGGGGCGCTTTGGGACACACAGTTTTGCGCTGTACGATACGGAGACGGGGGAAGCCGAGATTCAGCATCTGTCGTAAAATCATGGTCGGCGTCGGTGTTCGGATGATGGATGGTGATTTTTCCCCTGTCGTTGCGAGGACAGAATCTTGATGCTATAATGAATTTGTACACTGAGAAGACATTTGGCATTGAGTCGAGAGATGGTGTAGTCTTTTTTTAGCAGACGGTACCGGGCGTGAGGAGAATCTTCCGATGTCGGATGAGAATTCTGTAAGTGAAGGCGGACCTCGTAAGGCCAAGTCGCCTCTGGAGGAGGGGATCGCTCTTGCCGACCAGGGAAAGCAAGGGGAGGCGAGAGAGATCTTTCGGCGTATAATACGCAGCACACCCGACGAGGAGGAAGCCTGGCTTTGGTTGGCCTGGGTGGCAGAGGAGAGAAGCGAGAGCCTTCGTATTTTGCAGGAGGCCAGGGTCATCCTGCCCCATAGTGAACGTATCGAGAAGGGGCTCCGTTGGGTGGAGAAGGAACTGACCGAGGAAGAGGGGGATCCCCCTCAAGAGGTCAGGGTAGAGTCTCCGGAGGCTGTTGAGCAAGAGTCCTCTTTTTCTGGTGTGGATCATGCCGCTGAGAGGGCCGTGGAAGGGGGAAAACTTGCCTTTGAGAGGGCTAGGGCGTGGATCTCTGGTTTGCGTTTGCCAGAGATCGATGTTGCCCCCCTGCGTAGATTTGGCCCCCCTCTCTTGTCGTTGTTGGTGATTGTTGGCGTGGTGGCTCTCGTATGGCTGGGTATCTCCAGGGCCCGTCAGGAAGACCGGATGGCCCAGGCCCTCGAACTACCGACGCTCGTTCTCGATCCTACGGCGACGCCCAGCGTTGAACAGCGTACCCGCTCGCTTTGGATTCAGGTGGATGTCGCCTGGACTAGGGAAGAGTGGGATGAGGTGATAGAGGTGCTGGAGCGCATTCGCGCGGTGGATCCCCAGAATAAAGAGGCGCGAAGCCGGCTGGCAGAGGCCTACTATAACCGTGGTATGCAGCTTATTGAGAGCAACGATGTCCAGGCAGCCCATAGGGATCTGGATCAGGCCATTCGACTCGATGCAGAAAATGATGATCTTCAGAAGACGCGGCGGTATCTCGGCAGATACATGGCCGGCCTGGAGGCCTATTGGGAACGGGATTGGGATCGTGCCATCGAGGAACTGAACAGCGTGTACAAAGTGGATCCGGATTTCCGCGATGTGGAGGTCATGCTGGCCAAATCCCACTATGAATCTGGCCTCGAGAGCCAGGAGGCAGAAGTATGGGATGAGGCGTTGGAGGCTTATGAAAGGGCCATGGAGCTTGTGCCCGATGTGGAGGATGCCGAGGCGCACCGCCAGGAGGTCATGAGTATCCTTATCCCGCCTGATCGCATAGAAGTGGACCTCTCCGAAAAACGGGTGACGGTTTACGAGGAGCACAAAGAGTTGCGCTCTTTTATCGTCTGTACAGGCCGTGCCACTGCGCCCACGCTGCCCGGGCGCTATGAGGTTCAGAACAAGTTACCCACGGCCTATGCCTCCAAGTGGGATATCTATATGCCACTGTGGCTGGGGATTTATTGGGCCGGGGGATCCCAAAATGGCTTCCATGCACTGCCGGAAACCCGTAGCGGAACGACGCTATGGCGCAATGCCCTTGGGACGGCTTGCTCGTATGGCTGTATCGTGCTTAATACACCCGACGCCGAGTTCCTCTACGATTGGGCAGAGGTGGGGACCGTGGTGTTGATCGAACCGTGATCGGAAATATATTCTCGAATGCACAATGTATGCGTATGGGGGAAATTCGATCGTTTTCTTGTTGCTAGGATAGAGAGGGCTGGTCCATGACATCGATTGCCGAAAGTGGTCCCAACGTCAGTTGGCTTGATGAGGAGCTGCGCAAGGAAAAAGCCACCGTTGCGGAGCTTCGGGAGACAATCGACGAACAAGAGGTCACATTGAAAGACCAGGCCACGCGCATCAGTATGTTGGAGGATCGCCTGGCCAAGTTGCAGGGACAGCTCCTGCGTATTCCCGAGGTGGAGGAGGCCCTGCAGCACACACGCGACGATCTTGCATCGCTGATATCCGACCTGCGTCAGGAACAACAGAAGCGTCACGCAGAGTTCTTGAGCAATCGTCAGGCGGAACATGAGCAGGAGGTCCGCGTCCTACAGGAGATCCGGCAGGAACTGGAACGCCTGGATCCTCTGGAGGAATCGGTCTCGGCCCGCAAAACTGAGGAGCAGAGGTTGCACAAAGCTTTGCTGCGTTTACAGGATGAAATCGAGGATGTGGCCAGCAACCTCTCGCGGGAAGGGGATGCCAGGAGGACATTGGAGGATTCCATCAGCAAGAACAGGATAGATCTGGAAAAGATCGCCGATGGGCAGGAAGAACTGGAAGAAGCCCAGAAGAGTCTGCCGCCGCGTCTGGACATGCTTGAGGATGCCCTGCCCAAACTCAAACAGCAGATTGCCAATCTTCAGCATATGCGGCGAGAGTTGACGGAACAGCAGGAGGAATGGCTGGAAAGGCAGAGGCGCAGCAACCGGGATAGTGTACAAAAGCTTACGCAGTGGGAGCGCGAACTGGAAGGCTATGAACATCAGATCGAGGTATGGGCCGATCAGCTGCGTTATTTTGCTGATCAGAATGAGAAGAATCGCCAGTTCCTGCGCGAGATACAGGAATTGGTCCAGGATATGAGTCAGCAACAGGACCGGCTGCGACAACATCAGCGCATCTTTGAGGAACAATTGCGCCAAGAGTTTCGCGAATGGAAGAGTGAAAACGACAGACGTTGGACGCGCGAGATGGAGCATCGTGAAAAGATTGTGCAAGAACATGCCTCGCGGGAGGAGGCGCAGGAAGGCCGTTTGAATGCGTTGAAAGGGCGACAACAGGAGGTGGCCGATCGTCTGGAATCCCTTGGCGATCAGCTTGATCGATTATACGAGGAACTTGCCGCGGATGCCCGCGAGATGAGGGAGGTCCAACAGCAGACATGGCATAGATTTGGCGAATCTATGCAAGAGTTCTTTAGGGAAGCCGGCGCGTCCTTTGAGGCGGGGGGAGACTAGGGCGTGTACGTTATCGGGACGGCGGGTCACGTTGACCACGGCAAGTCCATGCTGGTGCGTGCCTTGACGGGAATGGATCCCGACCGTTTAGAGGAAGAGCATGAACGGGAGATGAGCATCGACCTGGGATTCGCCTGGTTCACCCTGCCCAGCGGGCGAGAGACGAGCATTGTGGATGTCCCGGGCCATGAGGATTTTGTCAAGAACATGCTTGCGGGCGTGGGGGGGATCGATGTGGCCCTCCTCGTGGTGGCGTCCGACGAATCGGTTATGCCACAGACGCGGGAGCATCTTGCCATTTTGGATCTGCTGGGCGTCTCACAGGGGGTTGTGGCCCTCACCAAAATTGACCTCGTCGATGATCCCGAGTGGCTGGAGTTGGTGCGAGAGGACGTGCGCGGGGAGTTGCGGGGTACAGTGTTTGCCGATGTGGCGATCATCCCCGTATCGAGCGTGACCAAAGAGGGCCTACCGGAACTGGCGGCGGAGCTGGATCGTCTTCTTGAGAATGCCGATCCTCCCCGGGATATCGGGGAACCGAGGTTGTCCATCGACCGCGCCTTTACAATCTCCGGTTTTGGGGCCATCGTCACGGGGACGTTGCTCGATGGGCGACTGCGAGTGGACGACCAGGTCGAGATCATGCCCGGCGAGCTCTCCGCTCGTGTGCGGGGATTGCAGACCCATAAGGTGGATATCGAAGAGGCGCTGCCCGGCACGCGGGTGGCCGTCAATCTCAGCGGGATCTCGGCGGAGGCGCTATCCCGGGGACAGGGCCTCGCTTATCCGGGATGGCTCGATTCGACCAGGCTCCTTGATGCCTACCTCAGATTGTTACCGAACGCGCCGTGGTCCCTCGAGCACGATGATATAGCGGATTTTTACAGCGGTGCCGCCCGCGTTCAATGTCACGTTCGCCTGCTGGATAGTGACCTTCTGTCACCTGGAGAGGAGGGATGGGTACAATTCCGCCTCTCTGAGCCAGTGGCTGTGCTGCGGGGGGATCGCTATATCCTGCGCTCCCCCTCACCGAGCCTGACCCTGGGGGGTGGCAAGGTCCTGCTAACCCAGCCTGACAGGCGCTATCGCCGGTTTCAGCCTGACAGGCGGACACAATTTGCGGCCCTCTATGAGGGGGACTACGAGGATATCCTGTTCTATCTGTTGCGACAGAATACCGTCTGCAGAGTGGGGGAGCTTTTTCGAAGGAGTCGCCTGCCAAAAGAGCAGGCCGCCACTGGCCTGTCACGCCTTCTTGCTGACGGACGTATGCTTGATCTATCTGCCGAGGGGTCAAAGGTAGAATCCCTGTCTTCTGAGAACCTACTCATGACGCGGGAGAGATGGGAGAATCTGCTGGCCCGTCTTAAAAACGTACTGGAGCGCTATCACGACCGTTTTCCTCTCCGATTGGGTATGTCCCGGGAAGAGCTCAAAAGTCGGCTGCATCTTGCTGAGGTGGCTTTTGACGACTTTTTGGGTCGCGTGGCCGAGGAGCAGGAGGTGGCGACCACCGCCACGACGGTGCGCTTGCCCGACCATCAGGTCATCCTTTCGCCGCAACAGAGGGAGGAGGTGAAAAAGGTCCTGGCTGCGTTTGAGGAGCAGCCCTTTGCTCCCCCTTCGCTCAATCAGGTCGAGGATACCCTGGGCCCGGAACTGCTTCAGTACCTAGTTGACAGGGGAGAGCTGATCAAGGTGAGCGATTCTGTCGCCTTTCACACAGAGGCCTATGCCGAGATGAAGAGGCGCCTGATCGCCTATCTTCAGGAGCACGAGAGTGTCACGGTGGCCGAGGTCCGTGATATGTTTGATAGCAGTCGGCGATATGCTTTGGGGTTTCTGGAGAGTATGGATCGTGAGGGGGCCACCAAGCGTTTGGGGGATGTTCGCATTTTGCGCATATGATCCTTCTGTAGGATGACGGTCGCTGATAGCATCGATGGAGGAAAGGGATATCATGTCCCGTCGCGAGATAAAGTTCTCAGTTGATGAACATCTGGCCCGGCGCCTCGCGGCCCGAGCGTCTTATCTGGGACAGGATCTGTCACAAGTCATAGAACAGGAATTGAAGGGCTGGTTGGGAGACTGGGGGCTCGAGTTTGCCACCTATATCGTCCAACCGGGCGATACCCTGAGCAGGATCGCCGATCGTTTCTACGACGACGGGGACAAGGCGGCGGTGATAGCGGCCTTTAACGACATCGCCGATCCCAACCTCATTCATGTGGGACAGGAACTGCGGATTCCCGAAGCTGGGCCCTCGGAACCTTTGCCCAAGGGCGAATCCCCCTATATCTTTGGCATTCACGATCGCGGGGGGGAACACTATATGGCATGGGCAGGACGGAAGGGCTGGGTGCTGTGTACGGAGGAATTGGGGGCGAAGCCCAATGATTGGAGCAGCAAAGGATACACCGATCTTGCTGACGATGGCTTTGGCGTGATAGTGCGATTGAACCATGGCTATGGAGAAAAGGGCACGCTACCCCAATCCTCCCGCTATGAGGATTTCGCAAAGCGGTGCGGGAACTTTGTGGAACAGTCCACGGGCTGTCATATCTGGATCATCGGCAACGAGCCGAATCTGGCAGTGGAAAGGCCCGGCGGACCTCGCCATGGAGAGTTCATAACCCCTCAAAAGTACGCGTCAGCCTTTCGCGCCTGTCGTGAGGAGATACGCAGCAGATCTGGTCATCGCAATGACCAGGTCGTCACCGCCGCCGTCGGCCCCTGGAACATCCAGACAAACTACGAGGCTAACCCCAGTGGTGACTGGATCATCTACTTCCAGGATGTGTTGCAGACGCTAAGGGGGGAACTGGATGGGATAGCCGTGCACACGTATGGACGCGACGCGGATCCCGCCCACGTCGTCAGCGAGGTGTGTATGGATCCCCCTTTCGATCACCGACGCAAGATGTTTCGCACCTATATCGATTTCATGGAGGCCATTCCCCAAGCGTTGCAGCATATGCCCGTCTATATTACAGAGACGGATCAGAATATCGCCTGGGTCGATGTGAATGACGGCTGGGTTCAGGAGGCCTATGCGGAGATCGAGCGTTGGAACGGCGACGTCACCCACCAAAAGATTCGTTCCCTCATTCTCTACCGTTGGGAGCGCCATGCTGGTGATATCTGGTATATTCAGGGGAAGCACGGTGTGATAAACGATTTTCGGGGGGCGTTACAGCACGAGCATCGCTGGTACCATTAGATTGAGGTGGGGGCAGTGGAAATGTTTGGGGCATTCTGGAAGGCTTTTTTACAAAAGGTGCGTCAGCGGGAAGGGGTTCGTCCTGAGGGGGAGGAAAGCATGTCCGAGATCATCAAAGAGCCGCCCATGGAGATCGACGGCCGGGTGATGACGCAAAAGGAGTTTGTCAAATATGTGGAAGGGCTGAGTTTTTATCCTTTGCCCTCGCGCATATTTTTACATCATACGTGGAAGCCCACCCAGGAAACTTGGCGTGGCCGGGATTCCATCATGGCCATGAAAGCCTATTACGAGCGGCAGATCTGGCAGGATAGCGATGGGCAATTGCATGAGGGGTGGACGGCAGGGCCTCATCTGTTCATCGCCGATGACGGTATATGGCTCTTTAGCGATCTGCGCTACGATGGCGTTGGCGTCTATGGTCATAATTATCGCTCGCGTCACATTGAGATGGTGGGAAACTATGACGAGCAACTGCCTTCTGGCGCTACCCTTGAAAGCACCATCGCCGCGTTGGGTATATTGCACGAGCGCCTGGGCCTGGATATTCAGGAACTGAGCTTTCATCGGGATTTCGCGACCAAATCGTGCCCCGGCCGGGCGGTGGAGAAGCGCTGGATCATCCCGCAGGTCGCAGAGTGGATCGAGAGATATCGTCGAAAAAGAGAAAAAGAGTTGTCGGGCCTGCGGCGCTCCTTGGTCAAGATGATACGGGATCTCTTGCTATCCACCAACCCGGAGGCCGCGTTGAGCAAAGAGGCGGCCAAGAGGGGGTTGTTGGGTGCCCTGACCCATGAAATTCCCATGGAAATAGATGATGAGGGGTATATCGTGCAGCTGTTTGCAGAGGCGCTTATCGTTCCCGTCAGCGAAACGGATAACGTACGATCCCTAAAAGAGTACGAGGAGGAGCTAAAGTCGTCCACGGAAACTGCATCCCTTTCTGGTGAGGTGACGGAACGTCCGGTGCCATCGGAGGATCCCTTTACCTTTGATGGCGACGTGCGCTGAGAGCGAAGACAGAAGGGGTACGTTGCCCCCCTTCTGTCTTGTGGTTTTTCAGTCCTCTTCTACGATATGTCGCAGATAAGCCTGGATAAGGCTATCCAGGTCGCCGTCCAGCACGGCGGAGACGTTTCCTGTCTGCCAATCTGTTCGCAGGTCCTTTATCATGCGATAGGGATGCAGCACGTAAGAACGAATCTGATTACCCCATGCGGCGCTCACGTGTTCCCCCCTGAGTCGGTCCTTCTCGTCCTCAAGTTTTTGCTGCCGTATATCATAAAGGCGTGACTTGAGGAGTTCTGTGGCGCGTCTGCGGTTCTGTATCTGGGAGCGTTCCTGTTGGCAGGCGACCACAATACCCGTCGGTACATGTCTCAGCCTGACCGCCGTGGCGTTCTTTTGCACGCTCTGCCCCCCGTGCCCCGAGGCGAGAAAGGTTTCCATCTCTATCTCGTTGGGGTTCAAATCCACTTCGACGGTCTCCCCGATGTCGGGCAAAACTTCGACCAGGGCAAAGGAGGTATGCCGACGATGCGCGCTGTCAAAAGGAGATATACGCACCAGGCGATGCACCCCCCGTTCCGAGCGGAGATACCCGTAGGCGTTTTTCCCCTTGATTTCCACGGTGACGCTCTTGAGTCCTGCCTCTTCTCCCGGCGTCTGATCGAGGATCTCTGTCTTATAGTTTCGCTGTTCCGCCCAGCGCAGGTACATGCGTAGCAGCATCTGGCTCCAGTCCTGGGATTCCGTGCCTCCTGCCCCGGCGTGGATGGAGAGGATGGCGTCTTTTTCGTCGTGTTCCCTCGATAGCAAAAGCGCCAGGCGCATCTCTTCCAGCTCGTTCTGCGCCTCTGTCGCCTCGGCGGCGATCTCTGTTATCAGGGACGCTTCCTCTTCCTCCTCTGCTAGAGCAAAGAGCTCCCCCAGTTCCTCGATACGCGTTCTGAGCGTCTTCCAGGAGTCGACCTCTCTTTCCAGGTCGGAGAGTTCCTGCATCATAGCCTGTGCCTTTTCCGGGTTATCCCAAAAGTCACTCTCCGCAGAGCGTTCGCGCAGCTCAGCTATCCTTTCTTCCCTTTCAGCCAGGTCAAAGGTGCTCCAGGATGCTGTGTACGTCCTCTTGCATGCGGTTTAGCTTTGCTTCCAGATCGTCGATTTTCATTTTTCCGCTCCTGTCTAGACAATGCGAGGGCATCTCGCAAATCAATTATCTGCGAACAGTCCTTCGACAAAGGACCGCGGATCGAATTCGGTGAGGTCGGATAGGGATTCCCCTGTGGTGACAAAGAGTATGGGCAGCTTTAGCTCGCCGGCCACGGCAAAAGCCATGCCGCCCTTGGAGGTGCTGTCGAGCTTGGAGAGGATGGCGCTGTTCACGCCCGTCATCTCCTGGAAGACCTTTGCCTGGCTCAAGGCATTCTGTCCCGTGGTGGCATCCAGTACCAACATCGTCTCGTGCGGCGCCTGGTGCACCTGCTTTCTGGCTACGCTGCTGATCTTTTGCAGCTCTTGCATCAGATTGTATTTACTGTGTAGGCGGCCGGCAGTGTCTATGAAGAGCACGTCCGCCTGACGGGACTGACTTGCCCGGATGGCGTCAAAGACGACGGCCCCCGGATCCGCATCGGGCTGGTGTGCCACGACCTCTACCCCCAGGCGCTCCCCCCAGATCCCGAGCTGATCTATGGCGGCAGCCCTGAAGGTATCCGCTGCGGCCAGTACTACCTTTTCGCCCCGGTCCTGGTGATATTTGGCTAGTTTGGCGATGCACGTCGTCTTGCCCGACCCGTTGACGCCGACCACGAGTACGACGTTGAGCATCCTCTCGCCAGGTAGATAGGGGCGTTTTACCTCTTCCAGAATCTCTACCAGGCGCTCTCTCAAAAGCGCCTCGACACGCGTGGCGCTCAGCCCCCCCGCGTTTTTTTGTAGATCCTCTATAAGGTCGAGGGTGGTTCTGACGCCCACGTCCGCCTGGATGAGCAGGGCCTCCAATTCTTCCCAGGTCTCTTTGGTAACCTGGCCGCCGTGAAAAAGCCCTCCTATCCTGCCAAAGAACGATTGCCGGCTCTTTGTAAGGCTCGTCTTCAGTCCCTTGGTGTTTCCAAGCACACTGGCCTCCGATTTCCATCATAGGAATGATAACAGACTCATTATACTGATGCTGACCCAAAGGACAAAAATATCGTCGATGCAAAAGTACGGGTCAGTACAAAAGCACGGTGGGAAGGTGCCTTCCCACCGTGCTTATTTTTCAGCATGAAAAGGGATGTCAGTTCACCACGTTCTGGGGATTATCCTGCATCCATGCCTTGACATTTTCTACCGCCGTGTTCATCAAGCGCGAGCGCGAGGCCCGGGTGGCCCAGGAGATATGGGGGGTGATGTAGCAGTTCTTGGCGTCCAACAAGGGGTTGTCCAGTGCTGGCGGTTCATTTTCCAGCACATCCAGCCCTGCGCCAGCTATGGTTCCATTGTTTAGGGCCTCGGCCAGAGCCTCGTTGTCGATGACGGGCCCCCTGCCGTTGTTAAGGAGGAAAGCGGTCTCCTTCATCATGGACAACCGCCTGGCGTCCACCAACCCCTCCGTTTCAGGGGTCAAGGGACAGTGGATCGTCACCACGTCGCTCTGGGTAAAGAGCGTATCCAGGTCGACCATGGCGATTTTGGGGACCTCAGAGTCCTTGACATAGGGATCATGGGCGATCACGTGCATGCCAAAGGCCTGGGCCAGATCGGCCACAGTGCGTCCTATACGTCCCAGACCGATGATGCCCATGGTCAGGTCCTTTAGCTCGATGAGAGGATAGTCCCAGTAGCACCATTCCTCGCCCTTGGACCAACGCTTCTCTTCTTTGACCGTCCTCGAATGATGGGCGACGCGCTGGGTCAGATTGAGCAGATGTGCGAAGGCCATCTGGGCTACGGAAGGTGTACCATAGGTGGGCACGTTCGTCACAGGGATATCCCGTTCCCGCGCAGCTTCCACGTCCACCACATCATATCCCGTGGCCAGAACGCCGATGTATTTCAAGTTGGACAGTTGATCCATGATGTCACCATCGATCTCCACCTTGTTTATGAGGATGGCGTCTGCATCCTTTGCCCTCTCAACGACCTGTTCAGGAGGGGTGCGATCATGGATGTCACAGTCTCCCCGCTCTCTCAGCCCATCCCAGGATAGATCGCCGGGGTTCAGCGTGTAGCCGTCCAGTACGACAATCTTCATCTTCGTGCTCCTTTCCTTCTCGTTGCTCATGTTTTCCCTTGCTATCAAAAGGCACTTGGCCCTCTCTGATCTAAATCATATATGCTTTGTGCCGCCAAAGCAAGTTACCGGAGGCCCTTTATGGTATGTAAGTGCAAAGCCCGTAATCGGAAGGGGGGGAAGTATGGAAGGGT
Organism: uncultured Anaerolineales bacterium; assembly: GCA_964567975.1. Lineage (GTDB taxonomy): Bacteria > Chloroflexota > Anaerolineae > UBA1429 > UBA1429 > JAWLEV01. Next base: position 15,424 of record CAZMOW010000011.1, read on the forward strand.
AAGCGCCGGCCGAATCGGAATATTCGTGAGAAAAGAAAAAGGAGCTGAGTGACTCTCAGCTCCCCCAGCGTACGGAAGCGACGGGATTCGAACCCGCGATCTCCGGCTTGACAGGCCGACATGTTGGACCACTACACCACGCCTCCTAGTATGCCTAAATAATACCATAGGTCGCCTATGCTGTCAAAAACGGTTTAGAGGATGGGGAAATGGCCGAGAGATTGAGGTTATTAGACGATATGCATCATGCACATGAACCGGTTTTCGGTGCGCTTGAAATCGGTCTTTCTGGTAGGAATCGTAACAAAACCGCCAGGCATGTTGAGTGCCCCACCTGTTTCTGACGATGTTGTTCTTTTGACACATGATGTCAGCTTGCTTATAATGTTATCGAATGTCACTGGCTTTCAATGAAGAAGATGATTTACGACGTTAGTCGATTACTCGAACAGAACATTGGTATATCCTACCGTTGTGAGGTCGAGGGGCACCTGGTGGATGTGGATGAGAACAACGCAGGTCTCACGCCCCTTGCGGGCGAGGTTCAATTCGTCCGTACGGTAAAAGGCGTTCTGGCCAGGGGGGAGGTGCATCTCGTGATGACGCGGACATGTCGCCGATGCCTTGAACCCTTTGAGGATAGGATAGAGTTCGCTTTTGAAGAGGAATTTGTCCCCTCGGTCGATGTGGAGACGGGTGCCAGTTTGCCCATTGAGGAGACGCATGATACGGATCTGGTCATCGGGCCGGACGGTGTATTAGATCTAGGAGAGATTCTCCGGCAGTACACGGTGATGACCAGTTCGCTACCGGTAGTTGGGGATCCAGATTGTAAGGGATTATGTCCCATTTGTGGGGTCAATCTGAATGAGGAGTCCTGCAATTGCGATACGTCCTTTATCGACCCTCGCATGGCTGTTCTGGGACAGTTGCTGGAAGAGAAAAAGACATAAGTTTATTGAAAGGAATATAGGATATGGGAGCTTTACCGAAACAGAAACCATCAAAAGGGCGGAAACATCGTCGTCGTAGTCACGACGCTTTGCGGGCCGCCAATTTGGTCGAGTGTCCGTCCTGTCATAACATGCGTTTGCCTCATCATGTATGTCCTTCTTGCGGGACCTATCGTGGAGAGGCGGTCGTCGAAGTAGAGGACGAAGCATAGCCCTTTCCTTGGGGGGAGAGAGCGGATAGTGTATGAGGTTTGATATCTGCTTTACACTGTAACGGGCGTCTGATGTATATGTAGGGGGTCACGTTAGATGGAGGAAAATCTTGGAACAGTTCGTATCTCTCCCCAGGTTCTGGCTACCATTGCGCGGCTCAGCACGCTTTCCATAAATGGAGTGGTGCGCATGTCCCGTGATTTCTCCAGAGGGATGGACCGCTTTTTAGGCAAGGGAGGAGGGGAGGGCGTGCGCATCGAGGTAGTGGACGATGCCGTATCTGTGGATATCCATATCATCGCTGCCCAAAACGTCGATCTCTACAAGCTGGGACGCACCATTCAGTCACAGGTGGCTCGGGCCATCAAGGATATGGTCGGGATGCCCGTCCTGGCTGTGAACGTTCATGTGGAAAATGTCCAGGTGACCCAGCGTGATAGCAACTGACCCTCCTTTTATTGGAGAGAGACTTTGAAGGTCAGGCGACGCGCCAGAATAGTAGTCTTTCAGACGCTCTTCGAAGTCGATCTTGTGGAACACGTCCCCGCTTCCTCTCTGCAGCGACGTTTGAAAGATGTCTTCCTCCCTCGCGCCGGTGTGAATTTTGCGAAGCGCCTTCTGGAGGGGGTTTTGCGTTATGAAAAAGCCTTTGACGCCGTGATACAGCGCATCGCACCAGAGTGGCCCATCGATCAGATAGCAGTGGTGGATCGCAATATCCTTCGCCTGGCGGCCTTTGAGATCCTTGCGGATGATGATGTCCCTCCCAAGGTGGCCATCAACGAGGCGGTGGAATTGGCCAAGTTATTTGGGGGCGAAAGCTCGAGTCGGTTTGTGAACGGCGTGCTTGGTACGCTCTTTGCGAAGAAGGACGAATTCGCCACTTCCCTGGATGAGTTGGTGGGGGCGGATGCCGTCTCGAGCGATGAGGCTGTTGAGTGTGAGCTATAGCGTGAAATTCGAGGAGAGGATAGATATAGATGTTAGGGATAGGAACGGGAGAGATACTCTTAATTCTGGTCATTGCCACGTTGGTGGTCGGACCAGAACAGATGGTCTCTTTTGCCAGGGATATGGGGCAGCTCCTGGCCAAATTCCGTCAGGAGACGGATGGCGTTACCGAAGAATTCCGCGAGGCGTTGTCCATGGAGCCTGGAGCGGAAGAGGCACGAGAGGCTGAAACGGGAGATGCCAAAGGAACGTCGGAAGCCCAAGGGGACGGAACAGGAGATTTGACCTCCGTAGAAGAAGAGATGCCTGCGGAACAGATGGAAGGGGCGGGCGAAGAGGAAGAGGCCGTCAAAAAGTTATCTGTGGGTGCTAGTCGTGCCTTTATCGATGGAGAAAGGGAGACTTTTTCATCTCCTTCGGAAGAGGAAGATGACGACAAACCCGTGCTCATCGTCGTGGGCGAGCCGGTACCCAAAGATGAGGATGTGGAACCGATCGTGATAGAGGAGCCCGTCCTGATTCTGGATGGAGAAGGTCAAGATACTGAGGAGGAAGAAGGGTAGGATCTATGGCGACCGATGTGGAGATGACAATTTGGGAGCATCTGGATGAGCTCCGGTCGCGGATGGTAAAGGTGGCTATAGCTTTTGTCGTTGCTACGCTGATTAGTGCCCTCTTTGCTGAAAAGGGGCTAAAGATATTGTTGCTGCCCCTGGAGGGTAACGTTCCCCAGACGATTCATCCTACCGAGTCTATTGTGGTCTATTTTAGGGTCGCCCTTATCGGCGGGGCAGCGCTTTCCATGCCCGTGATCATCTATCAGGTCATACGTTTTATCCTGCCCGGTCTTATGCCTCATGAGAAGCGATATCTGTTTTTTCTATTGCCAGGGGTCACACTATGCTTCATGGGAGGGGTAGCTTTTGCTGCCCTGCTTATGTTGCCGGCGGCCATAAACTTTATGCAGGGGTTTCTGGACGCGATTGTCGAGAATCGCTGGACGCTGGATAATTATATCGCTTTCGTCACCCGTGTGTTGTTCTGGATGGGCATAGTCTTTCAAACGCCCCTGCTCATGTTTCTGTTAGCCAAGCTTGGCCTGGTGACATCCAAGAGTCTGGGACAGTTTCGCAAATATGCCATTCTATTGATCTCGATAATAGCCGCTGCCGTCACGCCCACGCCGGATCCCATCAACATGATGATCGTCATGATCCCTCTTTACCTCCTCTATGAGATAGGGGTGCTTTTAGCCCGTCTTGCTCAAGTCAAGGAAAAAGACGGGGATGCCGTTGTGACCGACTCCTAATGATCTGAAAAGCATTCAACAATCTGTAATTGGGATACGGGGAGCTCGTGACCAAGAACATAGAGTTCCTCTTTTTGCTTTCAAGTGGTGTGAAGATGGTCGGGGGCATTCCCGCCTTCGCGCATCACGAACCCTGATCGTTTTAGTGTGTGAGGATGCCTTCTCGAACTGTCGTTGTGCCTTTCGATTGGCAAAAGGTGGCAACTGCTGTAGAATGCGCACGCTGGCTGAGCGGGAAAAGGGAGATGGATTGTGTTCAAGACGCGGTTGAGTTTAGGCAAGGTTCTGGGCATCCCTCTTTACGTCGATGTGAGTTGGTTGTTGATCTTTTTCTGGGTTACGTTGAGTCTGGCGGGGGGTTACTTTCCCGAGCGTTATCCCTCGTGGACAAGAACTACAGTGTGGGGGATAGGAGTGCTGACCAGCCTCCTCTTTTTTGGTTCGGTCCTCCTGCATGAGTTGGGTCATTCTTTTGTGGCCCGGGCCCAGGGAGTGCCCGTTGAGAGTATAACTCTTTTCATCTTTGGGGGGGCGGCACAGATATCGGATGAGCCAAGTACGCCCTTTAACGAGTTCGTGATGGCTATTGCGGGCCCCTTGGTGAGCCTGGTATTGAGCGGGCTTTTCGCCCTCATCTATTTGTTATGGGGGAACAAAGAACAGCCGATGGCCGCTCTATCCCTCTTTTTGGGTGGTATTAACCTCAGTTTGGGGGGCTTTAACTTGATTCCGGGCTTTCCCCTGGACGGAGGGCGCGTACTGCGAGCCCTGCTCTGGCGTTTGCGGAAGGATTTCCGTTGGGCGACCAAGTGGGCCTCCCGTGTGGGGCAGATGGTGGCCTATGCGTTTGTTGTCGTGGGCATCTTGCGCGCCTTTTCGGGGTACTGGATCAATGGACTGTGGATCGCGATGATCGGTTTCTTTTTGGACAACGCCTCGCGTACCGCGTACGCGCGTCTTTCCGCACGGGAGCTTTTGCGTGGGCAGGCTGTGCAGCAGGTCATGAGTCGCGACTGTCATACGGTGTCGCCGCAACTCAGTTTGGATATGCTGGTGGAACACCATCTGATGGGCAGCGCTGGACGCTGCTTCGTCGTCACCAGGGGCGAGACGAGCTTGGGGATGCTCACCCTACATAATATCCGTGAGGTCCCTCGCGTGGATTGGCCCTTCACCCATGTGGAGGATGTGCTCATGCCCCTGGAACAGCTACGCACGGTGGATCCCCTGACACCTCTGTGGGAGGCCCTTGAGGAGATGACTTCGGAGGGAGTGAATCAGTTACCCGTACTGGATGATGGCGAATTAAAGGGCATGATCACGCGCGAGGATGTGATCACCTTTATCCGCGATCGAGCAAGCCGGGGCGCGGTACAGCGGTAACGGGATGGACGGCGAAAAGGCCCTTTGTCGTCGGAGCGGGAGCGTTGCTGTCCTCTTGGGGATTGATGTTCTCGCCAGGGGTGGCAATATCCCCATTTTTCGCTTGACAGCGTCGAGCGGTTAGGTTATTATGGCCTCAGTTCGGTTCGGGCCAGGTAGGATAGGTGAGGAAAGTCATGAGCGACGAATTCCAGTTTGAGGAAGAGTTCTATCCTGTGCCCCCAACGGCTGCTGATGCGGACCCTGCTGCCACGATGCGGGAGCTTTTTTATCGCGTCAGCCGCTTGGAGCAGTCGCTGGAGGAACAGCGTGCACAGGCCAGAGATGATGCCAAAGAGCTTTTGCTTGACGTGTTGTCTCTGTATGATGCTGTGGGGGAGATCATCGAAAAGTGGGGGGTTACGACCAAGGCGCAGGAGGCCTCCCTGATAGGAAGTGTGGTGGGGTTTGGGAGAAAATTGCTGGCCATTCTGGAGCGTCATCGTGTGAAGCCCATCGATACTTTGGGGGAGCCCCTGGATCCCGCGACGAGCGATGTGGTGGGTACTGAGGTACGCTCGGATATGTCCGAGAACGTCGTCCTGCGCGAGGCACAGATAGGATATACGTGGCCCGGGGGGCTCTTACGAAGGGCAAAGGTGGTGGTTAGCGAAAAAGGACCCTCGGATCAGGACGTCGGAGAGGAAGAGGAAGCCGTTGCGGATGACGCCACGGTGGTTGAGGAATCTCAGGAGGGTTAGGTGGCTTGTGCGGCGCTTTTCCAATTTGCAGCCTGTGAAAGGAATACTGAATGATGAATGTTTCCTTGATGACTTGTCCATATTGTGGCGGTAGTGTGCCCCAGGATACCACGGTGTGTCCCGATTGCCACGAGGATCTGTCCGCATTGGCCAGGATCGAGCATGCTCACGAAATCCACTACAACAAGGCCCTCAACCTTGCCCGGCAGGGAGAGCTGGACAAGGCGCGGGATCAGGCACTGATGGCCCTTGGCTTTCGGGAGGATTTCCCTCCGGCCTATGTTCTGTTGGCCAAGGTATACGCCAGGCAGGGTGTATGGACGGAGGCTAAGGAAAGTGTGGCCGAGGCACTTGCCCTTGCGCCCGAGGACGAGGATGTTGTGGAATTGGCGGAGCGCATCAGGCGCCAGGCGGCGCAGCAGAAGGCCTTGGAGAAGGAACGCGCGGAACAGCGTCACGAGAATGCGGAACGTCTTCTGGAGGTGTATCAGCGGGACGTGGCAGGAGCCTTTGTGGCCGGTCTTGGATTGGCCGCGGTGGCCATGACGTTGCTCTCCTGGTTGTTTGGTGATGGGAGAGGGGAAGCAGAGTCGTGAGCGAGTCCTGGCGCGTTGTGGAAAATCTGCTGCGGGGGCGCACGCCTGATCTTTGCTTCAGATCATTCCATTTCGTCCAGCATCCGCTATGAGAGTTGTTTGTGCTTCGTGGAGACCTGCCGCGAATGTGTGTGGTACGATTGAATTGTAGATAGCCCTCCTGTCCCTTTTTCTCATTCTTGGACATGAAAAGAACCACTCGCCATGAGGCAAGTGGTTCTTTTTGTTGTCGGGGCGAGAGGATTCGAACCTCCGACCTCACGGTCCCGATCCGTGCGCGCTCCCGAACTGCGCTACGCCCCGCACACCTCAAGTATACAATGGATGGTGCGGGTACACAAATCGCGTCTCAGAGGGAGATTGTACACGTTACGATCCATGCTCGGTTTTGGAGCGATAACTCACTACTCCTGCGAGGGCTGTTCCTCTCCCAGACGCTGATCGATGGCCCTGAGCACGGTCACGCGCCCTTTGTTTTCACTTTCATAAGTGCGCAAGGCGCACAGTTCCTCGGAATTCAGGTCATCCAGGTGCTCCAGGATGTCCGTCACGGCCAACGTATCATAGGCCTCAATGGGCGGCGTCTCCACTTTTGCTGTTTCCTCTTTGCCCACGACGCGCAACAGGAATCTGGTGGCGGGATCCGGCTTCTCGGCCACCTCAGTACCGGCCTTGTGGGCCGCCTTGACGGCGTTCTTTACGCCTCGCACGCTCAGAGCGCCTACTCCGATACCCGTCAGCAACGTGGCTTTGGCAGCGTCTTTCAGGGGTTTTGCTGTGATCTTGGGCAGTTTTATCTCCAGTTCAACCACACGCTGCTTTTTCTTTCCCGACTGTTCTGAAGCGATTTTCTGGGAAGTCATGATCTATCCTCCTTCTCGGCGACTGAACTCGAGTTCTCTCGTTGATGCTGCTAAGGTTGGTTTCCCATCACATACATAACATATTATAGCCGTACAGGAGCCTTCGGGCAAATAGAATTCGCCCCGCTATAGATGTCTGTGGTTAACGCTATGTTAAGCTCTGGCTTGGGCATATTTTCCTTGAAGGGCCGTCGCCTTCATGATACAATGGGCCTGTTCAAAACAAGGAGAGGTGTTTCTTGGAGGGGAGGGGGATGGAGAGAAGCCGCAAGCTGACGTGGCCCCTGATAATGGTTGCCTTTTTGGCGGGGGTTGGGATGGGGCTCGTGTTGGGTTGGCAGGTATGGCCCGTAGAGTGGTATAACACAGATCCGTCGGATCTGCGCGTGGAGCACCAGATGGACTATATCGCCATGGCCGCCGATTCACTGGCGGTGACGGGAGATCTGCAGGCCGCCAGGGACCGGCTCCTGGAATTGACGGATCAGGATACGGCGTGGCCCCAGGTGGTCAGTCTGGTGTATCGCGTGGTGGAAAGTCGGGAAGAGGCCGGCGACAGCGCGACAGCACTGCGGGTTCGTCGCCTGGCGGAAGCCTTGGATATGCCCTCGGTTGAGGAAACGCCCTTTACGTCGCCCGAAAAACGCGTGGCCTCGTCGCCCCGTTGGGTTCTCATGTCCCTGGGGGTGGTCACCTTTCTTTGTGCTTTGGGTATCGTGATATGGTCGGTGATGCGCATGCGTGGGAGGCGCCCTCCCTCCCAAGAGGAGGTGCCCGTCTTTGAAGGTCCTGAGGAAGCTGCGGAGGTCCCGGAGCAGCCAGAGGAAGAAGCCGTTCCCCCTCCCTGGGAAGATGAGGATACGGGGGAGGAGGCAGATATGGAACCGTCTCCTTTAGGTTCGGAGGCAGGCGAAGAGGGGGAGGTTGTGCAACCTCCCTCCGTTGGGGCGGCGCCTTTATCGCCTGCGGAGGAGGACGCAACGGTTACCCTCCAGGAAGACGACTGGATGGCCCAGGCATTGCCCACGACGCCCGAAGCATCTCCTGATATTGAGCCTCCCCCTGGAGCCCTTGACGCTTTTGAGACCACCTATATCTTTGGTGACGACGATTTTGATCGTTCCTTCAGCATCGAGTCGCAGGAGGGCGAGTTCCTGGGCGAGTGTGGCCTGAGTGTCAGCGATATTATGGATATACAGGACGCCCAGCGGGTGGATGCCTTTGAGGTGTGGCTGTTTGACAAGGGCGATATCCGCACCGTCTCCAAAATCCTGGTCAGCCCGTATGCCTTTGAGGACGAGTCGCTGCGCGAGGAACTCGATACCAAGGGAGATCTGATCGTCGCAGAGACCGGGCTCACCTTCCCCTTGGAAACCCTATCGTTGAAAGTAAAGGTGATCGTGGAGGAGGTGGATTATCTGCCTGCCGAGGATATGCCCGAGGGCATCTTTTCTCGCTTGGGCGTGCGCATGGTGGTCTCCGAGGGGGAGTAGCTCCGTCTCGCCTCTCAGGGCGTCCCGCGCACTTTATATTATTCTATCCTGTATTCTCTCTTGTCACCCATGGTTCAGCGCTGGATCATACATGCCGACCTAGACGCTTTTTTTGCTTCCGTGGAGCAGCTGCTCCATCCCGCACTGCGGGAAAAGCCCCTGATTGTGGGAGGCGATCCTCGACATCGGGGCGTCGTGGCAGCTGCCTCTTACCCCGCTCGTGCCTATGGGGTGCGGTCAGCCATGCCCGTGGCCCAGGCCTTGCGCCTGTGTCCCCATGCCATCGTGGTCCCCGCTCGCCACGACGAGTATGCGCGCATTTCCTCTCGTATCATGGATATCCTGCATAGCATCACGCCCATGGTGGAAAAGCTTTCCATCGATGAGGCCTTTCTCGACGTCAGCGCGTGTATGAATCATTGGGATTCCCCGGAGGCATTGGGGAAGCACATTCAGACCCGGGTTGCGGAGCGGGAGCACCTTCCCATATCGTTGGGTATCGCCACGAGCAAGCTGGTGGCCAAAATAGCCTGTGACCAGGGCAAGCCACGAGGGCTCTTGGTTGTAGAACCTGGGGAAGAGCAGGAGTTTCTCGCCCCTCTTCCTATCGGGGAACTCTGGGGCGTGGGGGAGGTGATGGCGGCCAGGCTGGAGGGACTGGGTGTGGAGACCATCGGCGATCTGACGGCCTGGACGGAGGAGCAGCTCGTCGATACCTTTGGAAAGGTGGGACATCGGCTCTATTGGGCGGCACGAGGCATCGACAACAGCGAGGTACAGGTCCACCACAGGCGACGGTCCATCAGCCAGGAGGTGACCTTTGTCCAGGACACGGGGGACATCTCCCTTTTACATCATAGGATGCTTGCCATGAGCGAAAAGGTCGCCTGGTGCCTGCGACGTGAGGGATTGGTGGCTCAGACTGTCTGGATCAAGATGCGCTATGGGGATTTTACGACCTTTACCCGCCAGTTGACCCTCGAGCATCCCACGGATCGGGCCGACGTGATTGACGATGTTGCCAGACAATTGCTGGACGAGAACTGGCAGCGGTCTCGTCTTCTCAGGCTGCTGGGCGTGGGGGTGAGCAACTTGATCAGGGGAAGCGGGTACCAGCTTCGGTTATTCGATCATTCGGACCAGCGGCGCGCGCGTCTCAATCGTGCCCTGGACGATATCCGCAACAAGTTTGGCCCCAATGCCATCGGGCGCGCCTCGCTCTATCCTACGTCCTCAGAAGAGGAGCGGGACAGTTCTACGGATTCCTGATCTCGGTGATCCCAAATGGAAAGCTGGAAGGAGGGGCGCTTGCCGTCGAACAGGACAAAGGGCGCGGCGCGTCGGGCCAGCGCCTCAGAGATACCTGTATGATCGAACCCTTGCAGCGTTCCTTCTTGGCGACGTTTCAGGATCCTGTTGGCCGATGTGGGGCCGATCCCTGGGATGCGCAGGAGCCGCTCGCGGCTGGCCATGTTGACCTCTATGGGATATGCCTCAGGATGATGACGGGCCCAGAGGAGTTTGGGGTCGGCCTCTTGGGGCAGATGTCCCTTCTCATCAAAGACAAGTTCCTCGGTATCAAAGCCATACTGGCGCAGCAAAAAATCGGCCTGGTACAGGCGGTGCTCGCGCCAGGTGGGCGTTGCCGGGTGGTTTTCGAGGGGAGTGTCCCTGATAGGTTGAAAGGCGCTATAGTACGCTCTGGCCAGATGCAGGTTGCGATACAGCCAGGCGGCACTGGTGACAAGTTCTTGATCCGACTCATCCGCGGCACCCACCACGAATTGGGTGGTCATGCTTACCCGGCGATCCTGCTGACGACGGAGCTCATCCGCTTTTTTGAGGGGAGCAAGAAGCTCCTTGCGGAAATCCTTCCTCTTGCTCAGAGCGCCGATGCGTTGTGCATTGGGCGCTTCCAGATTGACCGAGACGCGGTTTGCCATCCTGACCGCCGCCTCGATGCTGGCGTCGTCGGCGCCGGGCAGGATTTTGAGGTGCACATAGCCCCGAAAGTCGTACTTTTTGCGAACCATCTCCACTGTGGCCAGCATACGTTCCATGGCCTGCGACGCGTCGCCCCATATACCGGAACTTAGGAACAGCCCCTCCACCAGGTTTGCCCTGGCCATTTCGTCAAAGGTGCGCGCCAGCGCATCTGGCGAAAAACTGATGCGCCGTGTACCCCGCCGACTGCGGTTGACACAGTAGGCACAGTCGTTGGCGCAGGCGTTGGTCTGTAACACCTTGAGCATGGACACGCGCCTGCCGTCCGGCCTCACGGCAGGATAGATCCAGCGATCCATCTCGCTACGGCGGCGGGAGGCATCCGTCCCACATCCCCGACAGATATCGTACTGGGCGGCGTGCCCGAGTATCTCTATCTTTTTGTCTCTGTCCATCTTTCCCTCCCTTCGGAGGCCTTTTGCCGTCCCACAAGGGGGCCTGTCTACAGATGCCTCATTCCAGACCTATGATAGCACAAACGTTCTGTTCATACAAGTTGCATTGCGTGCTATAATTGCATGCAAAGTGATAGAGAAAAGGAGTGGTCAACGTGTTCGTACATGAGATGACCCGTGGAGATGAGAAAAGCGTTTTCGTCGAGGCGATGCGCGAGGGCGAGCCCCATCGTGGCAAGGTGCTGGCGGCGGTACAGGCCCATGCGGACGATATCCCCTTCTTTTGTGCCGGAACCATCGCCAAACTGGTCGCCGAGGGCTATACAGCGCACCTCATCCAGACCACGAACGATGAGAAATGCGGTCCGACGACGAGCATAGGAAAGACAATGTTGAGCAACGAGAGGGAGGTGGAAGCCCTGGCCGAGACGTTGGGTTTCGATGAGGTCTTTAATCTGGAATACCGCAACCATCGCCTGGATTCCGTCTCGCCCCTGGAACTGCGGGCGCGGCTGATCTTTCTCTTTCGCCTGCTCCAAGTGGACACTGTTTTCACCTTTAATCCCTGGGGGCATGAGGAGGAGAATCCCGATCACTATGTCACGGCCCAGGCCGTAGAGGCGGCCTGTTGGATGGCGGGCATGGACAAGGACTATGCGGAACATTTCGCGGCGGGGCTGGAGCCCCATGCCGTGCGGGAAAAGTATTACTGGGTGGCGCGGCCCGGCCAGCCCTACAATCGCATAGTGGACATCTCGAACGTGATGGATCAAAAGATACACGCCATGAGCGTAAACAAGTCCCAGGGGCCGGCTGGATCCCAGGGCTCTCGTCTCAAGGAGCGGCTGGCAGCGCGGGGCCTGCGTCTGCCGGAACTCGGCGATACCGACGAGGAGGCAGATCGCGCCTACATAGAGCTTTTCTGCTTAGATCCCTATCGTGATCTGGGTCAGCGGTACGGGCTGGAATACGCGGAGGCCTTTTTCCATGTCGGCCCCTCGCAGATGTCCAGAGCCGAGGACTATGTGGAGGAGCACGCCGTTCCTCTGGAGTAGGGGGCGTCATATTTGCTGGTCCTAGGCGAGGAGGTGTTGGAGCAGGGCGTAGCTGAGCATGCCGGAGAGCATGGTCAGTATCATACTCCTGGTGCGCCAGGCCACGAGAAAGGCAGGCAGGGCGGCCAAGAGTTCGACATTTGTCCAGGATAGATTGGTGCGGTTTTCCTGTACCAGCAGAGTCTGGGTCAGGGAGGCGGCCAGGATGGCCCCAGGTACCAGGCGCAGCCACTCCTTGGCCCAATCGGGCAGTTCCATCCGTGTCAGTATGGCAAAGGGGACAAAGCGCCAGGCAAAGGTGCCCAGGGCCAGGGCCAGGATCAACCACGTGGTTGCCATTGGTTCCACATAACTCCTAGGGTGACGGCAATCAGTGTGGCCACAAGGGGGCTCCAGGTGCTTGGCAAAATGGGCAGGGCGGCCAGGCTCAGCAGGGCGGCGAGACCAGAGATGGCGACGCTGAAGTGGTCTTTGATGAGCAGGAACAGGAGGCAGATTAGGCTGGCCGGCAGGGCATATTCCAGACCCAGGGCGGTGGGAATTTGGGTGCCAAATCCCAGCCCCACGGCTGTGGTGATCTGCCACGTGCAAAAGATCGTCAGGCCAGAGCCCACGACAAAGAGGGGGTCGCCCGTTCGTTTCTCAAAAGCAGCGATACTCACGGCAAAGCTCTCATCCGTGAGCAGATGGGCCACGGGGATGTAGAGGGCGCGAGGTACGTCGTCCAGATGCGCGGCCAGACTGGCGCTCATGAGCACCATGCGCATATTGATCAGCAGCCCCGTGATTAGCACGGCGAGATGGCTCGCGTCCTGGCTTAGCATGCTGGCGGTGACGAACTGAGCCGTCCCCGCAAATACGGTGACGGACATGAGCGAGGCCTGCCAGGGCATCATGCTTTTGCCGGCCACTGTGCCATAGGCGATGCCAAAGGGTGCCACGCCCAGGGCCAGGGGCAACGTCGCCCGCACGCCATCCGTTAGCCGTTGCCACATGGAATCCTCATCTGCAAGAGCACTCTACTGAATCGACGGTCAGATAGTATAATGCAGGGTCCCGTCCTCCCAAAATCCGTGCTGCGGGCGATCTGTTTCTGTATGACGGGTACAGCGGTCGGGAAGAGCATAGAGCCCAACCCGCCTCCACGTCTCACATGGGGTTTCTTTGTCGGGTTCGCCGTCTGTGCATATAATGGGGCGTGTCTCGGCAAATATGGTGTTGAAATAGGAGCAGAATGAAAGAGATAACAGCAAACGTGGAGCGCTTTGCACCGTTACATGGTTGGGTCAATCGTATCCTGCGCGTCGATCTCTCCGATGGGTCCATAGAGGTGGAGCCGGTCGAGCCATATGTCCCCGACTATCTTGGCGGTCGTGGTCTGGCCGCGCGCATAGTGTGGGAAGAGTATCCCGAGCCCGTGGACGCCCTGGCTCCCGAGAATCCCCTTATGGTCATAGCGGGGGCTCTCACGGGGACGGTGTCCCCCTATTCTGGTCGCGCGGCCGTATGTGGCTTTAGCCCCCAGGCCTATCCGTACAATTGGTTCACGCGGGCCAACATCGGCGCCCAATGGGGCGCCGAGCTGAAAAAGGCCGGCTACGATGGCATCATCGTCACCGGCGCCAGCGACACGCCGGTGCAGATCGTGATTCGCGATGACGAGGTGCGTATCGCGCCGGCCGATCACCTGTGGGGCCTCGATACCTACGAGACCATGGAGGCCCTTGAGGATGAGGTGGATCCCCGCGTCAAACCCCTGATCATCGGCCCCGCAGGCGAGCGCCTCAGCCGCATCGCCACGATACATGCGGCTACCTCCTCGGCGGCGGGGCAGGGGGGCTTTGGCGCCGTCATGGGCTCCAAAAAACTGAAAGCAATCTCTGTGGTGGGAAGCGGGCGCGTGTCGGTGGCTCATGGGGAAGAATTTCGCGATTTTGTCGGCGCTGTGCGCGATGAGCTGCGTCCCAATCGCCCGTTGCGCGATCTGGGATCCATGAATGAAAAACTGGAATCGGACCGGGGCGGGCGCGTGCGTCACTATGCCTGCACGGCCTCCTGTCCCACGCCCTGCAATCGCTACTATACCAATATGCCCGGCGTGGCTCATCCGGAGCGCACTTATGAGGGGCATATGGCCTGCGTGGGTAGTTGCTTCCCAGGGCAATCGGAGGATGGGCCCATATCCCACGGCGGACTCTATGATTGGAAACTGGGTCTCTATGGTGGTTTCGAGATGAACGTGCTCAGCAATCGCTATGGGTTGAACCAGTGGGATCTCATCGTGAGCATGGTGCCCTGGCTGGAGCGCTGCCAGAACGCTGGCCTTGTCGACGAGATGAACGGTATGCCCATGGATTGGCAGGACCCCGAATTCTGGGCCGAGTTCCTGCGCGCCATCGCCTATCGTGAGGGGATGGGCGACGCACTGGCCGAGGGCGGCCTGCGTGCCTCGGAGGAATTGGGCATGGGACAGGGTTTTGCGCGGCGTTACTACACTGGCTGGGGTTACGGCGGCCATTGGGACGCCCACGCCTGCTGGTTGAACTGTCTCGTCTTCCCCTACTGGCTCGTGTCCACGTTACAGTGGTCCACGGATACGCGCGACCCCTACAGCAGCAGCCATGGTTACGTGCAGAACATTATGCGCTGGGCGCCCTTTGCCACACGCCGGCGCGACGTGGAGGTGACCTGGGATCACATTCGGGGCATCAGCGAGCGCGTCTATGGCAGCCCCGAGGCCCTGGATTCCAGGAGCGGCTACAGGGAAAAGGCCTATCCCGCCTACTATCATGACAAGCGATCCGTGATGAAGGATTGCGTGCCCACCGATGACCAGGTCTTCCCTCTCATTTATAGCGTCACGACCGAGGATCGCTTTTTCCGCGTCGGTGAGGTGGAGGGCCCCTCTGTGGACTATCATCTGTTCCGCCTGGGGACGGGCACTGAGTGGGACGAGGAGGAGTTCGAGCGGGCGGCAGAACGCATCTACACGTTGGAGCGTGCCCTGTGCGTTCGTCACTGGGGACGCGACCGCGCCATGGACGACAGCGTCCTGCCCTCCTTTACCTATGAGGAGAACTGGGAGAACCCCGTTCTCGGCGAAAAATATGCCCTGGATCGCGAAAAGATAGAGCCCGTAAGGGAGGAGTATTACCGGCATCTGGGATGGGATCCGGATACCGGACGGCCGACGCGCAAACGCCTGTGCGATCTGGATCTGGAGGATATCTACGAGCCCATGGTATCGGGAGCCGAGGAGGCGGAGGAGCGGCGCCCCGCATGGCTGGAATGGCCGCCTCCTGAGGTGTAGAAAATATGGCGGTGCAGGGTGAGGCGTCGCGATAAGATTTTCGTCAGATAGGGAGAGGGTCTGTGATCGTTTTCCAGGATTTTCTCAAAGGGGCCAGGGGCGGCTCGTGCTTGTTCCTGCTCCTTGTTCTGACCGTGGCTTGTGCCTGTGCAGGCCCCATCGCCCCAATACGCCCGGCACCTTTCGCGACGCCAACCGCCACGCTGTCGCCGACCCCTACGGTTACGCCCTCTCTTACGCCGACGGCGACGCCCACCCCCTCGCCCACCCCCACAGAGACACCCACCCCCACGGCATTGCCCCTGCAGGCGGAGGTGGATCTGGAGCAGTCCGAGGTGATGCAGGGGCGCACCACCGTCGTGTGGGTACGGACGAACCTTCCCAGTCACGTATGGGGAAGTGTCGATGACCGTGCTCTTCGATTCGTCTCCACGAGTGACCTGGAGCATTATTGCCTTGTGGGGATGCAGGCCCTGGACCAGTTGGGCCCCCATCCCCTGAAGGTGGTGGCCCAGGCTGAGGATGGCCGGCAGGTGACCCTTGAGACGTCGTTGCACGTGGTGGCTGGGAACTATGGGCGCGAGGCGATCCACTTTACACCAAAAGTGAGCGAACTGTTGGATCCCAAATACACGCGTCCCGAGTTACTGCGCTTGACAGAGATATATGCGACATTCACCCCGCAGATCCATTGGGAAGATCCTTTTGCCTGGCCCTGTGAGGGAACTGTCACATCTCATTTTGGCACCAGGCGTCATTACGGCGGCGAGATCCAGTCCTATCATGCGGGCATCGATATGCGTGGGGCGACCGGCGATCCCTTTTACGCCCCCGCGCCGGGTGTGGTGGTCCTGGCCGAGATGCTAAAGGTGCGCGGGGGAGCGGTGATCCTCGATCACGGCGCGGGCGTGCTCAGTGGATTCTACCACCTTGACAGCGTCGGTGCGGAGGTGGGACAATGGGTGGAGCAGGGGGATGTACTGGGAGATATTGGATCGACCGGATTGTCCACGGGGTCGCATCTGCACTGGGAGCTGCGTGTGGGGGGGGTGGCCGTCGATCCTGGCCAGTGGACGGAGCGCCCTTTCCCACGATGAGGATCCTTGGAGGAATATGCCTGCCATGAACGCATTTTATATTGAAAGACCGCTGATCATCGCCCATCGCGGCGCCAGCGCCGTGGCGCCAGAGAATACTCTGGCGGCGTTTCGGGCGGCCATGGAGGCGGGGGCCGATGGTATAGAACTGGACGTGATTCGCTGTCGTAGCGGGGAGTTGATGGTCGTGCACGATGATACGGTGGACCGCACGACGGACGGTTCCGGGTTGGTGCGCACCATTTCCAGGGATAACCTTCATATGCTGGATGCGGGTTCCTGGTTTGGCCCCGAGTACGCAGGGCAGCGCATTCCCACACTGGAAGAGGTGTTGGCCTTTGTGGAGCGGGGCATCAAGTTGAACATAGAGATCAAGAGCCAAAGGCTCCGCAGCGAGGGGCTGGAGGAGCAGATCGCCGACATGATTCGCGCCCACGGATATGAGGAGGCGGTGCTCCTCTCTTCTTTCAACCCCCTCGTTCTCATGCGCCTGAGAAATGTCGCCCCAGAGCTTCAACGGGGGTTACTCTACACTCCCGGCTCCTTGCGCTCTTCTCCCCGCATATGGCGGCGTTTTGTCAAGCCTCGGGCCCTGCATCCCCATCACAGCGTGGTGGATGAGAAATACGTGCGCTGGGCGCACGATGGCGGTTATCGCATCAACGTCTGGACGGTCGACGAGGCGGAGAGAATGCGTGAGATGATCGCCCTTGGCGTCGATGGCATCATCACGGACCATCCGGCCCGGCTGCGACAGCTCCTCTATTCGTGAAGGTGAGCGGCTGACGCCCCCTCTTAGGGGAGGGGAAAGGCGCGGCAAAGTTCCAGCGCCCGCTTGCCCACGCTGTGCAGCGTTGCTGGGTCATCCGTATGATGTATGGCCCTGACGATGAGATCCGCTACTTCCTCCGTCTCCCCCTCACCAAAGCCGCGGGTGGTGACGGCCGGCGTTCCCAGGCGGATGCCGCTCGTTACCCGAGCGGGCAGGGGATCAAAGGGGATGCGGTTCTTGTTACAGATGATGTTGGTTCCCTCCAGTACGTTCTGGACTTTGCGTCCCGTCAGGTCGTGGGGGGCCAGGTCGACCAGCATGAGGTGGTTGTCCGTGCCCCCGGAAACCAGGCGCAGCCCTTCTTCCGACAGGGCCCCGGCCAGTGTCTTGGCGTTGCGCATGATCTGGCGCTGATAGCGGTCGAATTCTGGCTTCAGGGCCTCGCCAAAGGCCACCGCCTTGGCCGCTATCACGTGCATCAGAGGGCCACCCTGTGTGCCCGGGAAGACGGCCCTATCGATGGCCCTGGCCAGTTTCTCTTTGCAGAGGATCAATCCACCGCGAGGACCGCGTAGGGTTTTGTGGGTCGTCGCCGTCACGATATCCGCAAAGGGTATGGGACTGGGATGGACCCCAGCGGCGATCAACCCGGCGATGTGGGCCATGTCAACCATGAGATAGGATTCCACGTCGTCGGCGATCTCCCGCAGGCGATAAAAATCGATGATGCGCGGATAGGCGCTGGCGCCGGCCACGATCAATTTGGGTTGAAAGCGTCGAGCTTGAGAGGCCAGGTCGTCATAGTCGATGCGTTCCGTGTCGCGCCGCACGCCATAGTGGGCGAATTCATACAGTTGGCCGGAAAAACTCAACTTGTGGCCATGGGTCAGATGGCCCCCGTGGGCCAGGCTCATGGCCAGGACCCGGTCACCAGGATCGAGAATGGCCATATAAGCCGCCGCGTTGGCCTGAGAGCCCGAGTGGGGCTGCACATTCACGTGATCCGCGTCGAACAGTTGTTTGGCCCGCTGGATGGCCAGTTCCTCAATGGCATCCACATACTGGCATCCCCCATAGTAACGTCGTCCAGGATATCCTTCGGCATACTTGTTCGTGAACAGGGTACCCTGGGCCGTGCGCACGGCCTCACTGGCATAGTTCTCGGAGGCGATGAGGTTGATGGTCTCCTCTTCTCGCCTCCTTTCGCCTTCCAGCGCCCGGGCGATGGTGGGGTCGACATCGAGCAGCAGTTCGTGTATCGCGATATGGGGTTCACACGAGCCGTCGGCCAGGATGTCTAAAACCTCTTTTGCATAATCGGACATTCTTACCTCCAAGAAAAAGTGCCCGGGCTCACGCAGACCCAGGACACAATCGCCTTCTTACTTATCAGAAGCGTACTAGTGCATAACCTGTGCTGGGACCGCCTCCTCCTCGAGGTTCGCTTTCCGACAATTCCTCAAATCAATCGCTAACGGAAAGATACATATAAGAATATATACCGACTATCCGTCGGGGACAAATCGTTGTTCCCTCTTTCAATTTCATCCGGTAGTGAAGTAAATCAACGGAGGCGGCGTTTCTGCCATGTCCAGAGCAGGCCAGCGACCAACACCAGGAGCAGGCCCGAGAGGGCGGTCCATCCCGTACGTAGCCACTTCCATATCCTCCACACGGGGGGCTGGTCCGGTTCCGCAGGTGGATGGTCCCTCGGTGGAGGGGGTGCCATCGTGGCCGTGGGTTCGGGGGGCCTGGGTGGCGTTGCCGTGATCGTCTGGGACGTGGCAGTGGCAGGAGCGCTCGGCGTCTTCGCTGTGTCTGGCGCTGGTTCCCTCTCCAGGATTCCGACTTCCGGTTCGGTTGCCCTCTCCGGGCTGACCTCCTTCGTTGCAGGCTCCACGGCTGCAGGCGCCTCTTTTTCTCCTGCCGGTTCCTCTGTTTCATCCCAGAGTGGGGCGGTGGGGGAGGGCGATGGGACGTGACCCTCTTCCACCTGGGGAGCCTCGGCCAGCTCCGCCGCTGCCTCAATATCTCGCGGTGCTTCTTTTGCGATTCGTCCGGATAGAGGGATGAATCCCTGACTGATTGCCAGGTCGCCCGAGAGGAGCAGTACCAGCAGCAGGGACGCCACAGCCGTGGCCGTTCGGAGTGTCGTGTGCATCCTGCTCCAGAAGCGGTAGCGCTCTCGCTCCTCCTCGGCCGAGGCCGACAACTCGAAGGAACGGGGCAGCGGGACGGAGGGTACCGTATGCAGCAGCTCTACCGCACTGCCAAGCGTCGCCAGTTCCTCCTGACAACGGGAGCATTCGGCGAGATGGCGCTCCATGCGCTCTCTTTCTCTGGTTGTCAACTGTCCATCCAGGTAAGCGGACAGATTCTTTTGTGTAAACCTGTGGTCGAGGCGAAAGCCCATCTTCTGCTATCCTGTCTGGCTGCTGTCTTCCGATTCATATACTGGACGGAATTTCTCGGGCAAAAGTTCCCTGTGTTCGAAAAGATAATCCCGGAGTTTTTTTCTGCCGCGATTGATGCGCGATTTGACCGTCCCAAGAGGTACGGACGTGACCTGGGCGATTTCCTCATAACTCATATCCTGTATGTCGGCCATAATCACCGCCACGCGCTGGTCGTAGGGCAGGGTGTTTAGTCCCTGCTGAATGCCCAGCCCCAGTTCCTCGCGCACGAGACCATTCTCGGCGGACTCGGTGTGATCCTCCAGGATCGTGCTGTGTTCCGGGTTCTCCACGAGATCGTCGACGGGGGTGCTGGGATGGCGCTGCTTGTCGCGTAATATGTCGTAGCAGCAGTTGGTCGTGATGCGCAAGAGCCAGGATTTGAAGGAGCCGCCCCGGAATTGGTCCAGGGCGCGATAGCCACGCAGAAAGGCATCCTGCGTGGCGTCCATGGCCCTGTCATAGTCGCCAAGAATGCGATAGGCGACGTTGTAGGCGAGTTGCTCATAGGAACGCACGAGTTGGTTGAATGCTTCCACGTCGCCCTGTTGAGCCGTCTTGATGATTTCCTTCTCGTCCATGACTTTCCGTTGTTGGCAGTTGCTTGAGCATATGACGGCTGGCAGTCCGGATGCCCAGGGATTTGACGGGGCAGTCCAATCTATCTATACTCTTGGTTGAATCCAGCCGAAGTGGCGGAACGGAATACGCGGTGGTCTCAAAAACCACTGGAGGCAACTCCGTGTGGGTTCGAATCCCACCTTCGGCATGATGATACTTTAGAAGGTATCTCTTGGCAAGCAGGGAAAAGCGTTTTTCACCATACGAATGGGGGACGGGGTTGCCCGCCGATGTGATGAGGCGGCAACCCCATTTCTATATCCCGTCCCCCCTGTGAAAAAGCGTTTTTCCTCTCATTATGCGGAGTGCTTATAGTGAGACATATGAAAGGAGTTGACAATATGACCCTCGTATCGACCAAGGAGATGCTTCGCGCGGCTTTGGAAGGTCGCTTTGCCGTCGGGGCGTTCAATGCCAACAATATGGAGCAGGTGCAGGCCATCGTGGAGGCCGCTGTGGAGGAGCGCGCGCCGGTGATCCTGCAGGTAAGCCAGGGCGCCATCCGCTACGCGGGCCTGGAGACCGCAGCTGCATTGGTGCAGGTGATCGGTGGAAGGGCAGACGTTCCCGTGGCGTTGCATCTGGACCACGGCACGGACTTTGCCCAGAACGTTCGCTGCCTGCGGGCGGGCTTTACCTCCCTGATGTTCGACGGTTCGAAACTGCCCTATGAGGAGAATGTCGCTACTACGGCCCGAGTGGCCGAGATAGCACACATCATCGACATTCCAGTGGAGGCCGAGCTGGGGCGCGTGCTGCAGTCGGAGGACGATGTCACCCCGGAGGAAGTGGAGGCGGCCATGACTGATCCCGATCAGGCGGTGGATTTTGTAGCCCGCACCGGCTGTGATTCCCTGGCGGTGGCCATAGGCTCGGTGCATGCTATGAAGGAGGCCGAGGCGGAGTTGAATATCGAGCGACTCAAGGCGATCCGCGAGAAGGTGGATATCCCCCTCGTCCTGCACGGCTCCTCTGGCGTAAAGGAGGAGAGCGAGGTGGCGGCCATCCAGCACGGTATCGCCAAGATCAACGTGGCCACCATGCTCAATCAGGGCTTTGTACGAGGGCTTGAGGAGAGCATGGCCGAGATGCCCGATAACGTGGATCCCCGCAAGTTCTTGGCCTACGCCCGCGAGAATGTCAAAGAGGTGGTGCGGCACAAGATCCGCCTCTTCGGCGGCAGCGGTAAGGTCACCTCCAGCGGCTTTGCGAGCCCCTCGACCATGCATCGTAGTGCGGATCTTGGTGGGCTGGAGGATTAATAGCGGATTTACTGAAAGAAGCCCGATGAGTTGCGTGGCACTTGATGGTTGATCTCTAGCAACTTGCTTTTGTCATATGCAGAGTATGCTTTTCTACTGTAGGTTCTCATAAAAGTGCCACGCAACTGAACGTCTAGTATTTTTCCTCAGTGAAAATACTAGTGCGATCTTTTGAGGGAAAAACTGTTCGGCGACGCCATGGGTGAGCATCTCTCGGATGCTTGCCATGGCGTTTTCGTTTCTCTTAAGATTGGACCGTGCCCCGCCGTGAACAGGCGGGGGTGGTTAAGCGATTCTCTACTACTTCCTCCCGCACGCAGGTGCAAATGCCCTGCGCTACGATGAAAGCCCTAAGATACGTGATCTGACCATAGCGCAAAGTCTTAAGACTCAAAAAGCCTGGTTTAGCGGGCGCAACAGATTACCGAAATGAAAGAGGCAGTGAAGAATTGCGCAGCAATTCTTCGAGGCCACCGCAGGTGGCCCCTTGACGCAGAGGGCCTTGCCTATTACGATATGCACAAGATGACGATGAAAGGTGGGGGAAGATGAGAATCGCGACACATATCGGGGAGCCTACCGACTCCAAATTGAGATTGGCCAGGCAGATGGGACTGAGCGACATCGTGTCCGGCCCTCCGCGTGTAGAGTCGGGCCAGTTGCCCACGGTGGAGGATTGGGAGAGGTTGCGGCGAAAGATCGAGAGCCACGGGCTCACCCTCTCGGTGATCGAGAGCATCCGTCTCTCCGACAGGGCCATGCTGGGGCAGCCCGGGCGCGACGAGGATATTCAGGCCTTCTGTCAATCCATCCTACGTATGGGCGCGGCCGGCATACCCATCCTCTGCTACGGATGGGCGCCCACGCTTAACGTGCTGCGGACGTCCCGCACCAAGCGGGTGAGGGGCGGCGCCCGGACGACGGCCTATGAGCACCATCTGCTGGAGAATGCCCCCCTTACCGGGGCGGGGGAGGTCAGCGCGGAACAGTTGTGGGAGAGCCTGGCCCATTTCCTGGAGATCGTCGTGCCGGTGGCCGAGGAGGCCGGCGTCAGACTGGCCATGCATCCCAACGATCCGCCCATCTCGCCCATGCGGGGCATGGCGCGCATTATGAGCACGCCCGAGGCTTTTCAAAAGTTGATCGATCTGGTGCCCAGCCCCAATAACGGGATCACCTTCTGTCAGGGGTGCTTTTCCGAGATGGGGGTGGATCTACCCGAGACCATCCGGCATTTTGGCGAACAGGATAAGATCTTTTTTGCACATTTTCGGAATATCAGGGGTGTGGTTCCCAGTTTTTATGAAACCTTTCACGATGAGGGCGATACGGACATGTTTGCCGCCCTAAAGGCCTACTGTGACGTCGGTTTTGATGGCCCCATGCGTCCCGATCACTATCCGGCCATGGAGGGCGAGGAGCCGAGGGAATGGCATATCAAGGGGCGACTCTTTGCCGTGGGCTATGTGAAGGGGCTGCTGGAGGGCGTGCAACAGACGAGTTAGATGGTACCTTTCGATTCGGTTCGGATAGCCATGATCATGACATATCGTACTCTGAAGGAGGATTTTTTGTGGTGACCCTGTTTGACCCCCTTACCGTAGGTAATTTGCATCTTCGGAATCGCGTCATGCGCTCGGCGACGGCCGAATTCCTGGCAGATAGGGAGACGGGAGCCCCCACGCCAGAGATGGCTCATATATACCGCGAACTGGCCACGGTAGAGGTGGGGTTGATCGTGACGGGACATGCCTGTGTCTCCTTTTCCGGTCGCGCGCATGCGCGTATGGCTGCCATGGCCAGCGATGATCTCATATCTCCTTGGCGGGAGGTCATTCGTCCGGCCCAGGAGACCGGCGGGCGGGTGATGATGCAGATCAACCACGCGGGGGCGAACGTGGACCCGGAGGTGACGCCCCATCCTCTCTCCCCTTCTGGAGTGGCGACCAACGATCTCGTGAAACCACGGGCCATGTCCGAGGAGGAGATTGGCAAAGTCATAGCGAATTTCGGTGAGGCCGCTTGCCGCGCGCGGGAGGCGGGTTTTGACGGAGTGCAGATACACGGCGCACATGGTTATCTCGTTACCCAGTTTCTGACGCCGGAGACGAACCTGCGGGACGATCGCTGGGGAGGGGACGAGGAGCGCAGGAGCGCCTTCCTGAAAGCCGTCGTTGCCGAGGTGCGGCGTCAGGTGGGGCCCGATTACCCTGTGTGGGTCAAGCTCGGCGTGGCCGGACGTGAAAGCAGTGGGCTGGATATGGAGGAGGGGGCCAGGATAGCTGCCCGGTGCGCTACCTATGGCATCGACTGCGTGGAGATAAGCTTTGCCCTCGGTCGGCCAGAATGGATGGATCTCACCGTCGAAGCGCCCCTGCGTCCCCTGGCCGAGGCCGTGCGCGAGGCTGTGGGACCCGACTATCCCCTCAGTCTGGTCTATGGCTTTCGCACACGTCGATGCATGGAGGCTGTGTTGAACAGCGGTCTTGTACAGATGATCAGTCTGTGTCGCCCCCTGATCGCCGAGCCCGATCTCGTGCACAAGATGGAACAGGGGCTCATCGAAGAGGTCGCCTGCGTGCGCTGTGATCTCTGCCATCCGGGCGAGGATGAAGAGGGCATCGCCTGTCGCAATGAGCAGGTGCTGGAGGATCTGTCATAAAGACTTTTTCGCTCTTGACCAGGAAATAGTTTGCGGGATATCGCAGATCTAGGGTGGGAGAGGACGTGCAGCGATCCTTGTGGTGGTGTAAAATATGTGTGCTATGTGTCTTTCTGATCCTGATCACGGGCTGTGTCGGGGAGGCGTGGGGGACGCCGACCGTCACCTCTCCAACGGCAACTCCCACCATGTCTCCCGCGCCATCTCCTACGTCCCAGGGATCCCTGCCTTCCGTCCTTGCCGAACTGGATCTGGGGCCAGCGGTGGGCAATGCCTACGAGCCCACGGCGCTGGCCGTGGATGGCGATACAGCCTACGTTCTCTGTCGTCGCTATGGGACCCCCGAGGCCGAGAGCGCCTGTGTAGCGGTCATAGATCTTGATGCGGGCACTGTGCAGGATATCTGGTCCTTGCCCGGGACGCCAACGGGTCCCCTGGCCGCTGGAGGGGGATGGGTCTACCTCGTCTGTGAGCGGAAAGATGGGGAGTATCTCCTCGCCCTGGACGCCGCCGATGGTCGCCAGGTATATGATATCGATCTCCGTTCCGTTGGATATGTGGATGGGATGTGGGTGGATGCCCAACGGGAACGCCTGTATCTGTCCCTGCCCGATCGACTGCAGGTCCGAGACGGGCATAACCTTGACATAATAGGCAATTTCGGATACCCTTTCAAGGCTGTTGAACGGCACGTGGTCTTTACAGAGGATATGGATGTACTGCTCATTTCTCTCTCGAATGCCGTTTATGCCTATGGGCTGCCAGAGATGACCCCTCTCTGGGATGTGGAGACGCCGCTGGAGACCGTGCGAGCCCTGGTCGTGGAAGCGAGCGGCGAGTTTTTGATGGTCCAGGGCCCCTCATCGACGCAGGGGGAGCAGAGCGCGTCTGAGGTGCTCTCTTACAGTTTGGGTGAGGGCACTTTGCAGGAGGAACTTGTACTCGTTGCCGATCAGAAAGGGGAACTGATGTGGGGCGACGCTTTGTCTGAGCGTCTCGTCTTTGCTCGTACCACCTATCCGTCCCTCCAGTCCCATCTCCTGCACCTGTGGGGCACCGATATGACAGGGGAGGGGACGGGCGAGGTGCGGCGATTCGGGAGCGGTGTGCTGATCGATGAGTCGGGGGATTCGCGCCTTCACGTTCTGGACCGGCCGGGAAATAGAGTTATCGCCATTGACAGCATCACGCTGGATACCGAAAAATCGATACAACTGGGCGTCGAACTGCATGACCTGATCGTGGCTCATGATAGAGAGATCCTGTACGTGAATGACACGAGCAGTGTCGTGTATGAGGTGGATATCGCCCATCTGCAGGAGGGGATCATTGGGCTGGATCGTTCGGTATCGGCAGGGGGAGGCCAGATGGTTCTGGATCATCAGAACGACCTCTTGCTTGTGGCGCGGGGCGATGGTTCGCAGGTCAGCGTCATCGATGTGCGTGATTTTCAGGTATCCCACGTTATCACGGGTGGGGATCGCATCGCCCTGGACACCCGCCAAGCACGGGCCATCATCGGCTCGGGGGATGACGTGTATCGATCCGACGTGGATGGAATCCAGGTTTGGAATCTGATGCGGGGCGAGCGTGTCGACGTCATCCCCCAGGGAGGCGTGCCCGCCTATAATGCCCTGCGAGACGAGATATACGTCGCTGCATATGGGGCGTACGTGTACGATGGGGAGAGCCTGGAGCAGATCGGTTCCCTGACCCCCGATATTGACGCCCAAGACTGCCGTGGCTGCACGGGAAGTCAGTTCGTGCGCGATCTGGAGGTGCAGCCCGCCCTGGGCGTGTTGACCCTGCACATGGGTACGACGACGGGGGGCAAAGGTCCGGGTGTGATTCCCCTGCCGAGACTCTTTTCCCTTGATACGCTGACGCCCGTGACCCATACCGTCAGCGTCCTGGCCGGCCTGGATGGGGAGGAGATGTTGCTTCCCCCGGCAGATGGGCGCGTTTATGAGAATATGCGCTACATACGCGACGCCTCACACGCGAACCTGTTCGTACGTGATCTTGGCAGTGGCGAGGTCATATCCTGGCGCGATGGCCTCCTTTTGGAGATGCTCTCCCCGGACGGCGCCCAGGGCTTTGTACCGCGCGGCGACCGCTGGCTGATGCTGGATACGGAGACGTGGACGCCGCTGGGATATATACCGCGCCATGATGTGCATAGCTACGATGAGGACCTTGGGCTATTTTTCGCCCTGGAGGGCTCCCGATTGGTGGTGCTGCGGCCCGATGGGGGAGACTTTGTTGCCCCCGCCGCACCGCAGCAAGCTGCTTTAGAAGGGGGCATATCACATCTACATCTTTCCCCGCGTTATGACGTGGATAAGGTCCTGTTCGCCGTGAGCGAAAACACCCTCTACCGTTCCCGCACGGATGGGCGTGACTGGGTGCGGCTTGAGGGCGGGTTACCTCAAGCGCTGTATGGCACGGAGGCTCATCTGGTGCTGGCTGTGTCTCCCGCGTACGAGGACGATGGGACCCTCTTTGCGGGGGGATGGGATGGCGATGGACAGGGCTTTGGCGTATGGCGTTCCCTCGACGAAGGCGATAACTGGCAGCCCATGTGGCGTGGACTGACGCACCTACAGGTGGAGAAGATCGTCCTTTCGCGGGAGTACGGTGCCGACGGCACGCTTTTGGCCCGCTGTCGCTACCGCGATCTTTACTCCCAAGAGGCGGGGCGATCCGTGTTCCGCTCTGTGGATCGGGGTGAGACGTGGGAACTGGTGGCTCAGATCACTGAGGGAGAGGATCTTCCCCAGGCGGAGGCGCTGTTAGGTGAGGAATCGGAGGATACGACGCTTCGGGCGGCTAAAGGGAGCCGCATACTCACGCGGGGGGATGACCCCGAGCGGACCGTTTTCTCTTTGCCGCCGGGGGAGTTCGTGGTGGCCCAGGAACGGTCTCCTTTCCATGACCAGGATGACACCGTTTACGTACTTTCTTCTCTGGGTCTCTATCGTTCGACGGATGAGGGCGAGACGTGGAATCGAGCCCAGGAGCCGCCCTTTGCCGGGCGGGATCTGGAGGAGCGTTTCACCGACCTGGACGTCAGCATAGAGGGGGAGGAGCGGGTCCTGGTGGCTTTGGGCGACCTCGTGGGCCAGGTGTACCTGATGCGGGCGGAGGAACTCGTTTGGGAGCCCGTTTCCGCCTCCCCATAGAGGAGATCGGCGAGCCGCTCTACGTTGTATTGTGAGAGGGCCTGTCCCGGCTCTTCGTGCGAGCGATGCTCCACAGCAGAAGAAACAGGACGCCCGGTGCGGCCACCAGCGCAAAGTGGGGACCCCGTGGAAAACGGCCGTCAAAGGCCCAAAGGATGATGTAGAAAGCCAGTAGGCTGCCCACCGTCACGGCGCCCCCCAGCCCCTCGCGCCACCACGCCACCACGAGGCCTGCACATGCCCCCAGCGGGAAAAGGGCCATGGCCAGGAGGTCACGGGCCGCTGTCGGGAAGGGGGCCGTTGGAGAGGCGAGCTCGCCGCCCACCATCAGTAGCGTGAAGCCCAGGCTGACGATACTCCAGACACGCGCCACCCAACGGATGACGGGACTTGCACGATTCGGCTTTTCGCTTTCCTCACCCATGTCTCTCCTTCTGCTGATGATCTGATACGCGGCCATTATAACATGGTGGATCGTAAAACGCCATGGAGACCTGGAGGCAGGGTGGGCATAAATTGATCCCGGTTCTTGGACAGGATAGGTACGATGTTGGATTGATTGGGTGCACTTGTCAATGCTCTCTACCCCTCGTACAATAAGCCAGTGTGTCCCACGCAAAAAGAATCTTTGATAACAAGGGAGGGATCTATGTCCAGCGAGATGAGTTTGCGCTACGGTGTGAACCCCCATCAGAAACCGGCCCGTGTCTTTGTGGAGGAGGGTGACCTGCCCTTTGAGGCCTTGAATGGAAGGCCGGGCTATATCAACCTGTTGGACGCCCTGAACGGTTGGCAGTTAGTGAGCGAGTTGAAGGCGCTCCTGGGGCAGCCAGCAGCCGTCTCTTTCAAGCACGTCAGCCCGGCGGGGGCCGCCGTGGCTATGCCCCTGAGCGAGGCGGAGAAAAAGGCCTGCTTTGTGGAAGATCTGGAGCTTTCGCCATTGGCCATGGCCTATGCCCGGGCTCGAGGCGCCGATCGCATGTCGTCCTTTGGCGATTGGATCTCTCTGAGCGACCCCTGCGACGTGCCCACCGCCCGCGTCGTGCGCCGCGAGGTATCGGATGGCATTATTGCCCCTGGCTATGAGCCGGATGCCTTGGAGATTTTGAAGGAAAAGCGTAACGGCGGCTATCGCATCTTACGGATCGATCCTGATTATGAGCCGCCCGAGATGGAGCAGCGCACCCTCTTTGGTCTGACGTTGGAGCAGCCGCGCAACGACGTCATGCTTTCCGAAGAGTATTTCGAGAATATCGTGACGGAGAACGAGAATCTCCCCGCTTCGGGGCTCCGTGATCTCATCGTGGCCTCCGTGGCCCTCAAGTA
>CAZMOW010000011.1:44163-48007 GCA_964567975.1 uncultured Anaerolineales bacterium
ACGGGCGTTCGCCTGTTCCACCACTAGATATCTACGATGATAGGAGCGTGAGGTGAGACGATGATCGATGCGCAGAGAGCGTATATTTACAAGACGACGGATCAAGCCAGGCTGTTCCTGTATATGTATCTGCCGTCGGACTGGAAGGGGAGCGACCAGCGTGCAGGCATAGTCTTCTTTTTCGGGGGCGGCTGGCGGCAGGGCACGGCGAACCATTTCCGGCGCCAGGCGCAATATCTGGCCGAAAGGGGCATGGTGGCGGCCTGCGCTGCCTATCGCGTCAGATCGCGCCAAAACGTGCTGCCGGATAGCTGTGTGGAGGATGCCAAGAGCGCCGTCCGCTGGATGCGCGGCCACGCTGACGAATTGGGGCTCGATCCCCAGCGTTTGATGGCCGCTGGTGGATCGGCCGGTGGTCATCTGGCGGCCTGCACGGCCACCATCGAGGGCTTTGAGGCGGAGGGGGAGGACGAGACGGTCTCCTCTGTCCCCAATGCCCTGGCCCTTTTCAATCCCGCTCTGGATCTGTCCCAGGACCTTCCCGGCATCGTGGAGCGATTTGGCTCCACAGAGTTGGCCAGGGCGCTCTCTCCCAATCTTTATATTGAAGAAGGGCTTCCCCCGGCCGTGGTCTTTCATGGGCAAGACGATGCCGTGGTGCCGGTGGCGCAGTCCGAGACCTTTGTGCAGTTGATGGAGGAGGCGGGCAACCGCGCCGAACTCCATGTCGCGTCGGGGGAGGGACATGGCTTCTTTAACCATTCTCCCTGGTTCGAGCGCACCCTGTACCGATTGGATCGGTTCCTAGCCTCGTTGGGTTACCTGGAGGGGGAGCCGACCCTTCCGCTGTTGAGAAATGGGTAGGCGGCTGCGTATGTAACACTTCTTGCAGAAGAATCGCGGCAGAATCTTAGTTAGGAGCAGCGATAAAAGTCGAGAAGGAGAAGTCAATGTCAAACCAAAGCGGTAGAGTCGGACTGATTGAGATTTGCACGGCCAATAAAAGGTTTTTTGCACTGAACGGCAAACCAACGGTATTGATCGGCGGCAGCAAAGAAGACAATCTCTTTCAAGTTGCGGATCTCGAAGAACACCTTGATCTGCTGCGCAGCGTCGGCGGCAACTATGTTCGATGCACGATGTCGGGGCGCGACGAGGGTGATGTCTGGCCGTTCGTCCGAGACGATGCCGGCGGCCCCTACGATCTGGATGCGTGGAACGAGGTGTATTTCAATCGTCTTGACACATTCCTGCGCGAGACACGCAAACGTGAGATAGTCGTCCAAATAGAGATCTGGGCCACCTACGACTTTTACACGGCATGGTCCGACAATCCGTGGAATCCCCGCAACAACTGTACGTATACAGAAGAGTCATCGGGGCTCAAGGAAGAATGGCCGTTCAAAGCGTGGACGAAAATCAATCCGTTCTTCGAAACAGTCCCGGCAATTGCGGACAATAAGCCGCTTCTCGCACGGCAGGAGCGATTTGTCGATAAGCTGCTCGCGATTTCTTTCAACTACGATCATGTCCTCTATTGCATGGACAATGAAACCAACGCCGATCCCGCCTGGTCTTTTTACTGGAACAGTTTTGTCAGGAGCCGGGCGAAAGAGCAGGGGAAGAAAATCCTGACGACAGAGATGTGGGATAATTGGGACCCGTCGGTGGGCGAGCTCGGCGAACTCGATAGTCATATCTATCAGCAACCGTCCGACCACCCCTATCTGGGCAGGGCCAACGTGAAAGTCACCCTTGCGCATCCCGAGGCCTTTGATTTCATTGAGATCTCCAACCACAACGGCCAGCGGGGCAGCAACCACTGGCGCACCCTCGAGTGGGTGCGAAACAAGAATCTGGCCTCAGACACCCAGCGGCCGTTAACGTGCGTCAAGATCTATGGCGGTGATGCCGCCCTGGGCAGTCGTCAGGATGGTATTGAGCGCTTCTGGCGCAATCTGCTTGGCGGCGCTGCTACCGCCCGTTTCCATCGTCCTCCTGGAGGTATCGGCCTGGATGAACTCGCACAAAAACATCTGCGCGCCGCCAGGGCTGTGTTGGACCGGTTCCCGCTCTGGGATGCGCACCCCGAGCAGGAAGCGATCGTCGAGTCTCCTGATAACGGCGCGTACTGCTCGCGATTGGCGGACGGTACATCGCTGGTCTGCATCTTTTGCGCGCAGCCGATCACTATCGACTGCAGCGGGCTGCAAAAGTCACCTGTACACTGGTTCGGTTTTGACAAAGCGGCGTGGGTGAAAAACGCTTCCTCAGTGGAGCGAAATGGTGACAGGCTGACGCTCAATGCGCCCGAACCGCGACCGGCCGTTACGATTATCGGTTAAAAGGACTATTTCGGAAAGACCATGTACACCGCGGGCAGCGTGTTTTGTCGCTGTTCGTGTTGATCAACGCGCGCTGAAGGCTCGGAACGTCTAAAAGATGGAGGCGATCTAACATCCGCTTGCACCTGACGCCGCTCTGCTGCACGGTGATTGTAGCTCCCATAACAACGAAAGGGCGATCTTATCCGAGTAGAGTAGACTGCGAGTTCCAGGGTAAGCAAGGGCAAGTTGTACTTGATCAAATTCGAACGGTGGACAAGAGACGCTTAGTGCGTGAGTTAGGGTGTCTGGATAAGGCTACGCAGGTTAAAGTTCTGGCGACGTTAGTGGAGATGTTTGCCGAGTGAACCGGGTGACACGTTAATTTGCGAGCCTTCCCGCCTAACTATGGCGTCAACCCGACGCGGCTAGCACCGCAGACAGCGGTGGTGGTTCGCGCATGGCAGGTCGGTTCGTGGCGCAGGCGGTGGCGCCGCAGCCGCCGCGCGGGTTACGCCGGGGCTGTTATGCGGCGCAAACCTTTCGCCACAATTTGGAGGAGGGGTAGGCAACTACATGTCTGAAAACTATGGTTGACATCTATCTCTTTCGTCATGCACACGTCGACTATGATCCTCCGGCCCAGATAACCGCACATAATCCCCTGACGGCGCTGGGCCACGAGATGGCCGAGCGCCTGGCGGAACGCTGCGAGAAATGGGATCTGCAGTACCTCTTTGTGAGCACCATGCCCAGGGCGCAGGAGACGGCGGACGCTATCTCTGAACGATTCCCGGATCTGCCGCGCATGGAGATGTCAGAGTTTCGCGAGGTGTGTCTCGATCACCTGGGGGACTATTCCGGAGAACTGCCGGAAGAGGATCTGGCTAGTTGGGAGAGCGACCACTTTGCCCACGGCAACGAGCGCATGTGGCAGAGGGTGGAGGCCGGCTGGCAGCGGATGATGGAAATGGTAACCGACGAGGAGCTACAGCGCGTGGCCGTCGTCTCTCATGCCGGCCCCATAAACGTCATGCTGCGTCAGTTTCTGGGCGGGGGCGTGGTTCGCCTGCGTACCTGCTGGTTCGAACTGGATTGGGCCTCCACCAGTTGCCTGCGCTCTACACCGGAGGGGAAATGGGTGCGCTGGGTGAACGACGCGCGGCACATCGATGCCCTTCGCCCTCGTCTGTCCTCCGACGAGGATGACGCCTCGTAATCTCATAATCCGTCTTGCATCTGCATCGCTACAGGGAGGCGTCTCTTAGAGACGCCTCCCTGTCACTTTAGAACGCTCGTTGTAAAGGATAGGGAGGCCGAGTTGATGCAACGCTCAAAGAGTCGGAAGCATATCTTGCTGGTGGACGATGAGAAGGCGATCACGGACAATCTGGCACCCCTTTTTTAGCGCGCGGTGGCCCGTCACCGCGGTGGCAGCGTCGCCGTGCGCAGCCGCCGAGAGGAGGGGGTGCACGCAAATGTTGTAGATCATTAGCCGTTGCTCGTCCGCGCAGGCAGTT
>CAZMOW010000012.1:0-43963 GCA_964567975.1 uncultured Anaerolineales bacterium
CCAGTCTCTTCTTTCTCGTATGTGGGGTCAGCCTAACAGACTTTGCGTGCACCCATCCACTGTAAAGGATTTGGGCAAATACCCGACCTGGAGTACAATAGTAGAGTTGAGTCTTCTACACGGAAGGAGACATAAAATTATGAAAGGAAATCTTGTCGTCGGTCAGTCTGGAGGACCGACCGCCGTCATCAATAACAGTCTCGTGGGCATCATACACGAAGCGCTCAAATACGACGAGATCGATGGCATCTATGGTATGCTACACGGCATCGTGGGCGTACTCGATGAGAATTTCGTCGACCTGCGCCAAGAGTCGGAGGAGACGCTGCAGGGGCTGCGCCACACACCAGCATCGGCGCTGGGCACCGTGCGTTACAGGGTAACGGACGAGGACTATGATCGGCTCATCGAGGTTCTCCGGACGTACAATATCCGCTATTTCTTCTACATCGGCGGAAACGATTCCATGGACACCACACACAAGATCCACCTGGCAGCCCAGAAAAAAGGCTATGAACTCGTGGCCATCGGCGTGCCCAAAACCATCGACAACGACCTGGTAAAGACGGACCACTGTCCCGGCTATGGCAGCGCCGCACGATTTGTGGCCTCGGCGATTCGCAATTCGGGACGGGACACAGAGGCCATGGGCGAGAGCGGTCCCCTCAAGCTGATGGAGATCATGGGACGCAACGCGGGATGGCTTACCGCCTCGGCCGCCCTGGCAAAACAGCAGCCCAAGGATCCTCCCCACCTGATCTATCTGCCCGAGCGGGGAAGGTCCCTGGAACAGATCGTCGAGGACGTGGAGGAGACCTATGAGAAGTATGGCACCTGCGTCATCGCCGTCAGCGAGGGGTTCAGGGACGAGGAAGGTCGAGAGTTCGGTACCCTGGGGGATTCATTCGAGACGGATGCCTTTGGTCACAAGCGCAAGGGAGGCGTGGCCTCCACGCTGACCAGTGCCCTCCAGCGACATCTGGACATGCTTCCCCGCTTTGACAAGCCGGGCTATCTGCAGCGTTCCTTTGGGGAACTGGCCTCACCGGTCGATCGCGAGGAGGCATATAACGTAGGACGCGCCGCCGTCCGCGCAGCCCTGGTGGGCGAGACGGACCAGATGGTGGCGCTGGTGCGCCAACCCAGCCCCGAATACGAGATCGAAACGGACCTGGTTGATCTGGACGAGGTGGCCAACAAGGAACGCCTGCTGCCAGACGAGTTCATCGATGAGGAAGGAAATTTCGTTACAGAGGCCTTCCTAGACTATGCCCGCCCCCTTATCGGTCCTCCACTCCCCCCCTATGCGCGGCTGGACAAACACCCCGTTCCCAAGCGCACCAAGGTCCAGAGTTCATAGCAAGAAAAAAAGTGCCTTCTTTGGACGAGGTCTTTTGTCCAAAGAAGGCACGTCGTTCACCCTCTATCTACGACGCTCTCAAGATACTCCAGATCGGCCCGCGTCTGCTGGATAACCTGAGGTGTACTCAGATCGCGCCAGGAATGTGTCCCCTGATACTCGGCATGCAAGGACACAACGCCGTCAAAGCCGATATCCTGCAGGCGGGCAAAGACCTCGGGCCAGGGCACCACGCCCACGTTCAGGGGACAGTTCATGGCCACCCAACGCATCTTGCCCAACTCCCTGTCCGGCTGGGGGACCCAGAACATGTCCTTGACGGCTATCAGATGGATCCAGGGGGACAGCAGATCGAGGGACATCTTCCAGCCTGAAATCCCGCCCTCGGCAAAGAGATGGCGGGGGTCCGCATAGGCCACCAGGGCCTGGGGATCGCGATCGCGCAATAACTCGGCGACCACGGGGCCGCTGGCGGTCATGAAATCTCCCGAGTGGGTATGGAGTGCCGCCGGCACGCCATAGCGCAGGGCCAACTCCTCGATGCCGTCCAGGACCCTTTTCATCTCCTCGATCTGGCGGACCATGGCCCCGAAACCCTCATAGCGCCAGTAGCCGAGTTTGATATAGCGCACACCGCCCTCGGCGGCCAGCCGAAAGATCGTCTCCGCGTAAGGATCCTCGGCAGAGGTGATAGCCGTGGTCAGGAGGGGGACCGTGAGCCCTTTTTTCGTCACCATCTCCAAGATGCCGGGCAGCCGCGCCTCGGCGTCGGAGGGCTCCACGTGTCCCCCGGGCCGTACCGTCAGGTCCAGGCCGTCCAATCCCAGTTCCCCGATCACATCCGCGGCCCGCTCCACACTGTAGGCCTGCAGATGTTTGGTGAACATGATCCATTCCATGGTCCCCTCCATATCAGGACAGTAAGGGAGTTTGGCAGACTTTAAGTCTACTCGATCTCAACGGCATAGTTTCCACTTCCGCCCGAGACCCGGACGTAATACGCCCCTTCCACATCCTCAGTGATCTCGACAGACGCAGTCGCCGTGGCCCCCACACCCAACTCTCGCCAGATTCTGTTTTGGTCGGCGTCCAAAAGTTCAACGTTCAGCGTCTCGGCGTCGTCGCCAGGGGTGAAATCCACCGTCAGCACCTGATCGTCAGACACCTCAAAGGCGTACCAGTCCTCCTTGTCAAAGTCGCCGATCTCCCCGGAGAAGGGCTGTCCCACCTCCACCTCCAGGGCGTCGGCCACCCCGTCCCCGGCGTCGCCGCCAGACGCGGCGTCGTCCTGGCTCTCCGACGCCAACTCGATGCTGTACTCGCCTGGCCCGCCGCTGACTGCGATATAGTACATGCCCCCGGAGGAACTGCTCATCAACTGTCGCGTCGACTTGGCCACCGTGGGCCCCACGCCCAACTCTCGCCAGAGTCTGTTCTGATCGGGATCCAGGAGTTGTACGTTCAGCGTCTCCGCGTCCTCGCCAGGGGTGAACTCCACCGTCAGCACCTGACCGTCGGCAACCTCAAAGGTGTACCAGTCCTCCTCGTCAAAATCGCCGATCTCCCCGGAGAAGGTCTGGTCCATCTCCACCCCCAGGGCGTCGGCCACCTTGTCCCCGGCGTCGCCGCCAGACGCGGCGTCGTCCTGGCTCTCCGTCGCCAACTCGATGCTGTACTCGCCACTGCCAGCGCTGACCTGAACATAGTACATGCCCCCGGAGGAACTGCTCATCAACTGCCGCGTCGACTTGGTCACCGTGGGGTTCACGCTCAATTCTCGCCAGATTCTGTTTTGGTCGGGGTCCAGGAGTTGGACGTTCAACGTCTCGGCGTCCTCACCAGGGGTGAACTCCACCGTCAGGACGTGATCGTCGGCAATCTCAAAGGTGTACCAGTCCTCCTTGTCAAAGTCGCCGATCTCCCCGGAGAAGGTCTGGTCCATCTCCACCCCCAGGGCGTCGGCTACCCCATCTCCGGCGTCGCCGCCCGACCCGGCGTCGTCCTGGTTCTCCGTCGCCAACTCTATGCTGTACTCGCCACTGCCAGCGCTGACCACGATATAGTACATGCCCCCGGAGGAACTGCTCATCAACTGCCGCGTCGACTTGGTCACCGTGGGCCCCACGCTCAACTCCCGCCAGACCCTGTTCCGGTCGGGATCCAGGAGTTGGACGTTCATCGAATCGACATCCTCGCCAGGGGTAAACTCCACCGTCAGGGCCTGGCCGTCGGTCACCTCAAAAGTGTACCAATCTTCCTCGCCCGCCTCCAGGGAACCGGTCAGGGTTCCCATAGATATCTCGCTGGGCTGCTCCGAGTCGCCCTCGGACTCTTCCTCGCTCACGCCCTCTGGCGTTGTGGGTACAGGCGTCGCCTCCTCAGCTTCGGGCGTCGCCTCTTCAGCTTCGGGCGTCGCCGTAGCCTCTGGCGGCGGCGTGGGCTCCGCACCACAACCCGCCAGACTGAAAATCAGCCCCAGAACCAGGAGAAATATGCATAATCTCTTCACCGCTAAATCCTCCTCTTCCAATTCGAATGAAACGCTGGCACAACTCGAGCTTGATATTCGGACAGAAAAAAGCGTATGGTTTGTCTCCACTGACACCAGAGATAATCCCATACCCTAGATGAAAGTCCCATCATGTATCAGTGTATTATCGAGAGGGAAAGGAGTCAAAAAGCAAACGTGATCTGGCGCCAACATCAGGTGGTTCGACACGTTTCTTTCATTAAAAGCACATAAATTTAGCCCGAAGAGTTCAGTCAAGTGATCCATATTTCGTCGCTGCGCTCATAGAAGCAGTCGTTCATCCCCTCCGAGGTGGGCGATCCGATAACGATAGCGGCACCGGTCGGCCGCCACGTCCAGGGCCCTTTCGGCATCCGTACCCTCGTAGTTGAAATAGAGCGTCGTGTTGGGGTTACAGCGATTGGTCCAGATCACGCGGGCCAGGCATTCCTTGTCAGGATGGTTAAAGCGCGCGCCACTTGTGGAGATAAGATAGCGACTGCAGTCCACCAGGTCCAGCAACTCCCCGCTCGTATTGGCGCGACTGCCATGATGGGCTAACTTGAAGGCATCCAATTTCAAGGGACAGCGGGCGCTGTATCCCATCTCTCTCAAGCCCTCGACAAGCACCGAGGGATAGGCATCGCCCGCCAGGAGCAAACGGCGGCCAGCATATTCGAATAACAGGGCGATGCTGCTGTGATTGGCCACCGACTCATCCTCCTGAAAACCCCGCCGCGCCAGCCCGTCTATAGGCCGTGTCAGATCCTCCTCTCGCCCCTTCAACGGCACCTCAAAGGGCTCACGATCCCATAGCATGAGATTCTGCACAAATCCCGGCACCAGGGATTCCCCGGCTGTCATGGGCCCGGCGCCTCGCACAGCGAGCATCTCCTCCAGATCGCGCCCCTTCAGGTACGTTTCCCAGACCTCGAAAAGCCGGGCCAGCCCCTCCCCATTCGGAGAGAGCACCCACACCCTGGCGCCCCCCGGAAGGTCCACCACCGGCGGTTTACCCTCCCGCACCACGGCGCTGCCGGCAAAGCGCGCGTTGGAAGGATATCCACCGTCCAACAGACGGGCGAGGGTCCTTCCCTCGCTCACGCCCTTGGGAACCATCTCTTCAGCGGACGCCCTGGCCAGACGGGAGGCCAGAGGGACAAAACGGGCGGCGCGGTGAGAGATATAATCGACGAAATCCTCCCGCTTGGACAACTGCAAAAAAACGCGCAAGACGTCATCCTCCGCCCGCTCCTGACTCCCATACGGGCGAATATGCCGGTACTGGTTGAACCACACCTCCCGTATGGGGACAGAATCCTCATCCTCGTCCTGTCGTTGATTCTCCTCCACAAAGGCGCGCACGCCGTTGATATGATCGGCGTCGATGTGACTGACGACGAGGAGGGCGATCTCCTCCCCTTTGGCCGCGAACTGTCGCATACGACGGCGCCAGCTCTCCCTGTAGGATTTCACAAGCCCCCCGTCGATCCATAGATGATGGCGCCCTTTTCCGCAGCCATACGAGATGTGCAGGGCATCCCCATAGTCAGCGGGGAGCACCTCCAGGATCACGCGCGACGTCATCTCTCTCCTCCAGACAGAGCAGTATCGGCTAATATGGATATCATAGAATCATGCACCCCCTCATGCAAACGTGATTCTTCAATCCCTCCCTCGATTACAACACGTTACAGAGAGAAAGGCGCGGGGGATTCCTCCCCCGCGCCTTTCTTTGTCAGTCTTGGAACGATCGATCTTGAGGCCCGATCATAGATACCAGCTAAGGCTTACCTTCCGCTCCTTTATCAAAAGAAGTAGACAAGGGATTCTGGGCCCAATCGTCCACGTCCATCTCCACCAATTGCCCCGTGATGGAAAAGATCACCCGTTCACAGATATTGGTCACCCTATCCGCCCCTCGCTCCAGGTTGTGGGCGACCCAGAGGAGATGGGAAGCCTGGTTCATCCTTCGAGGGCTCGCGACGATGACGCCAAGAAGATCCTCATACACTTTGTTATATAGGGCATCTACGGCGTCATCCTCTTGAGGAATGGCCTTCGCCAGCCCAAGGTCCTTGTACACAAAGGCATCCAACGCCCTATGCAGCATGTCCCGCGTCTTTTCCGCCATGCGCGCAATTTCGACGGGAAAGTGATCCACGGGCTCCGCCGCCATCATGAGGGTGATGCGCCCGATACCCTTTGCATAGTCTCCTATGCGCTCCAGTTGCCGTACAATCTCTAGAACGGCGGCCAACGTACGGAGGTCGCTGGCCATCGGTTGCTGTGTGGCGATGAGATACAGACACTTGTCCTCAATGGCAAAGCGCCTGTCATTCACTTGGCGATCATCGGCGATGAGTTGCCGGGCCTCCTCCCGATCTTGACGCTTGAGGACCTTTATCGACGCGACAAGGGAAGTCTCGACCATGCTCCCCAGTGCCAGCACATCGTCTTGTAGGTTTCGCAGGTTTCGATCAAAGGCCCCCCGAAGCATCGGCCCTTTCTCCTTAACTCTGTTCTTCCTGCTCCTGCAGGTAGTCAAAGACCTTTTCACGGAGACCATCGCGCACGCGGCAAAAGACCTCCAGGCGCTCCGACTCGCTGCCCTCCGCAGCCGCCGGATCCGGGAAACCGACGTGGATCACTTTTCCCGATCCCAACCATAGAGGACAGTTCTGCGCCGCCTGATCGCAGACGGTGATGACGACGTCAAAGTCCTTTTCCCTAAACTGTTCCACGGACTTGGAGTGCTGATCAGAGATGTCGATCCCCAGTTCGGCCATGGCCCTGATGGCCAGAGGGTGTACATAACCGGCAGGGTCTGTCCCCGCCGAAAAAGCCTGCCAGCGATGGCCCAGGAAATGATTGACCAATTCCTGCGCCATCTGACTACGGGCGGAATTTCCCGTGCATAGAAAAAGAACGCGTCTCTTAGCCATCAGTCCCCTTATTCCTCTCCTCTAGCCAATCCAGAATATGCCCTTCTATCGTGTCTCGCGCCTGGCGAAACTCTTTTATTTTCTCTTCTTCCGACCCCTCAAAAGCCACGGGATCCTCCACCGGCCAATAGTATCTCTCCCCAAGGCCGGGGAACGTGGGACAGCGGGACTCGGCCTTGCTACACACGGTGATAAGGATGCCAAAATACATTTCGTTGAGAAAGGATTGGACGCCCTTGGTATGATGGCCTTCCAGATCAAGACCCGCCTCCTCCATCACACGATAGGTGTAAGGGTGGATGGGTTCCGGCTCCAGGCCCGCGCTATACACCTCAAACTGATCATCGGCATATTTTCTCAGGAATGCCTCGGCCATCTGGCTGCGGGCCCTGTTGCTGACGCAAAGAAAGAGTACTCTGAGCTTCTTTTCCATAATGCCCCTCCCCCACTAAGACTAGCCGAATCTGCCCGTGATATAATCCTCGGTGACCTTTTTTTGCGGGTTGGTAAAGAGGCCCTTTGTCGGGCCATACTCTGCCAGATACCCGGCCCGATCCTCCTCGTCCATCATAAAGAAAGCCGTGTAATCGGAAGCCCTGGCCGCCTGCTGCATATTGTGGGTCACGATGATGATGGTATATTCCTCCTTGAGTGTCTGAATCAGATCCTCGATGCGCAGGGTGGCGATGGGATCGAGGGCCGAGGCCGGCTCGTCCATCAGGATGACGTCCGGCTCCACAGCGAGAGCCCGGGCTATGCACAGCCTCTGTTGCTGGCCGCCAGAAAGGGATAGGGCCGAGCGATGCAGGTCATCCTTCACCTCATCCCAGAGCGCCGCATCCCGCAGACTCTGTTCCACCGATTCCGCCAGCTTGGACCGATCCCGCAAGCCGTGGGCCACGGGGCCATAGGCCACGTTATCAAAGACCGATTTGGGAAACGGATTCGGGTGCTGGAAAACCATCCCCACGCGATGCCGCAGTTCCACGGCATCCATCTGAAAAACGTCCTGGTCGTCCAACAGGACCCCACCTTTCACGCTTACCCCGCTGATAAGATCGTTCATGCGGTTGAAGGTACGCAGAAAGGTGCTCTTTCCACATCCGGAGGGACCAATGATGGCCGTGACTTGATGGGCCAAAATCTCGATGCTCACATCGCGCAGGGCCTGAAAATCGCCGTAAAACAGGCTATACTCCTCTGTCCTTAGTTTTGCTTCTTCCATCTAATCTCCTTCCAGTTTGGCCGTCAGACGGCGTGAGATGATATTTATCGTCAGATTGATCGACACGATGGTGGCGATCAGGACGGCTCCCGTGCCCATGGCCTTGTCAAAGGCGCGGGTCTCCATGGCCAAATAATAGACGTGAAGGGCCATGGAACGCCCCGGGCTTCCGAGATCGAAAAGGCTATTCGGGGCCCGGGTCGTGCCCCCGAACGTGACAAAGAACACCGCCGTCTCGCTCACCACGCGCCCCACGCTGAGCACGATACCGGTGATGATACCAGGCGCGGCGGCGGGAAGGACCACCCTCCACACCGTCTGCCATTTAGTGGCGCCCAGCGCCAGGCTGCCCCTGCGATAGGAATCGG
This sequence comes from uncultured Anaerolineales bacterium, assembly GCA_964567975.1. Taxonomy (GTDB): domain Bacteria; phylum Chloroflexota; class Anaerolineae; order UBA1429; family UBA1429; genus JAWLEV01. The sequence continues at coordinate 8,408 of CAZMOW010000012.1, forward strand.
GGACAGCACGAATGGCCTCCTCGCTGGCCCGGATGATCACGGGCAGGACGAGACAGGCGCCCGTCACAGCAGCGGACAACAGGGAGAATCCCCATCCCAGTGCTTGCGCCGAGACGAACAACGCATAGCCAAAGAGGCCAAAGATGATTGAGGGGACACCAGCCAGCAATTCGACGGCAAAGCGAATGAACTGCACCAGAAATGGGATGATCCCCATTCGACCGCGCATCTCCTCCGCATATTCCACGAGAAATATGGCCGCCATCACGCCCAGCGGCGCCGCGATGACGATAGCCCAGAAGACGAGATAGACCGTAGACACGATTGTCGTGGAGATCCCTCCCACGTCGGAGAGGCCCCCTTGGGGTGGGGTTGTCAAGAATTCGAGATCGACGACCCTGCCTCCCCGCAGGACGACGTACAGTATGATCGCCAGAACAACGCCCACAGCGGTAAAGCCGGCCACCCACAAAAGCCCAAAGGCCACCTTTTGGACAAGGTGTCGACGGGCGATGGAGGATTTTTCCCCCGGCTCGAGTCCCCCATCATCCACATCACGCTCCGCAGGACGGTCAAGGGGAATGGCAGACGACAGTCCTCTATTGTTGCTCATTCCGCCCTCCTCTGGACTAACAAGCGTGCCGAACTGTTGACTAGCATGATGAGCACAAAGAGTATGACCCCCGTGGCAAAGAGCGCATCCTCATGTAGGCCCGTGGCATACTTGATCTCCACGGCGATGTTACCCGTCAGCGTCCGCGCCTGCCTGAGAACCAACGTCAGTGGGTTATCGGTCAACGGACTGGGGAAAGCGATCGAGTTTCCGATGACCATGATCATGGCCATGGTCTCCCCCAGCGCGCGGCCCACACCCAGGATGACGGCGGCGATGATGCCCGAACGCGCCGCCGGCAGTATCACACCGATGATCGTCTGCCAGTGCGTGGCACCCAGCGCCAGGGACCCCTCTTTGTACTCCCGAGGTACAGAGCGGATGGCATCCTCGGCGATATTGGTGATGGTGGGAAGGACCATGACCGCCAACACGATGGAGGCGGCCAACAGCCCAAATCCCGTATTGCCGGGCACAGGAATTTTGCGCACCAGGGGCACCAGTACCACCATCCCAAATAGCCCATAGATGACCGAGGGGATACCAGCCAGCAACTCTACCGCTGGACGCACCACCTCACGGATCGCCGGAGGGGCCACCTCGGCCAGAAAAATCGCTCCCCCCACCGCCAGCGGCACACCCAGTATCACAGCACCCAGGGTGACCAGTACAGAGCCTGCGATCATGGATAGGATGCCGAATTTCTCGTGCTGAGGGCGCCACACGATCTCCGTCAATAGCGGACCCAGACCGATCTCTCGAAAGGCCGGCAAGGCCTCCCGCAATGTGAAAAGAAAAATCAAAAAAACCACAAAGATAGATACCAGGGCACTGGCAAACAATATGCCCCAAACTGCCCTATCAACCATACGTCTCATATACACGTCCTCTTCACATTCTAAGATATCTGACCAAACAATTATACAAGCTCTATGCTGCATTATACTAAATGCTCGAATTCCTGTTAAGATGTAAGAGACTCTGTCCCGCATTCCCGATAGCTTCGGAATAGTAAATGGCGTCAGAAGAGTTCGTAGTACATAAAACCAAGATCCACTTGCCGGGCTCGATCATCTCCGCAAACGGCACCCCATGTGTTCGAACCTTCCCAAATCTACTCCCCCGCGCCTGCTACAAGGGAAACCAGCGCCGGATCCACCTCCCGACCATACGCAACGCCCAAGAGTTCGGTGATGCGGGCCACATGCTGTTGATCAAATCCCTCCCCATACTCTGCGAACGCTACCCGTGATGTCAGATCCAAAGAGAGGGGTGTCACAGAAACCATACCGTCCACCCTGATGGTCCGCACGTCAGAGCCGAACTCGGAGGCTTGAACTTCCCGGACACAACTATACGCAAAGTGACCGTCTTCCCCATCGCGCCCTGGATCCCTGGGCACCCAGTAACGCTGGCGCGATAGCCTGGCGAGACGCCATGGGGTGTCCGGTGTGGCCTCGTACGGTAGGTTGACATTCAAGACGCTTACGTCCGCGGGCAAAGCACAACCGCCGCAGAGCTGTCTGGCAAATCTCCTCGTAAAAGCCCTGGCCGCCGTGTAATCGATTTCCCCGTCGCCCGTCACATCCTGTACGCGCGGCATATCCAGCGAAACGGCCAGGGCAGGAATATGAAACGCGGCTGCCTCAAGAGCCGCCCCCACGGTGCCGGAGATAGTCACCTCCACTCCCACGTTAAGACCGCGATTCACCCCCGACACAACAAGAGACGGCCGCCGCCTAGCCAGCTTCAACATGGCACAGATCACCGCCAAAGCCGGACTGGCATCCAGAGCGTAGGCCTCGACCCTTTCAGAATCCACCTTTGGTTCCACGGCTTTGATATCGCCTGTGAGATCAGGTGGCATAGACCGCCCTCCACCGGACCATTCCCGGTCGGGAGCAGCCACCAGGATCTCTCCCAAGGGCAAGACGGCCTCTACCACCGCCCACAAGCCCATGGAATCGATACCGTCGTCGTTCGTCACCAAGATCAATGGTTTTTCTTCCATTTAACCGCCTCTATCTCTATCTAGCGAGCTTATCCATCGCTTGGATCATCGATTGCTGCAGTCAAGGAAACCGGCTCTACCCTGGACGCCTCTCCCATCCCGTCCAACACCCCTCCCAGGCCTGACAGCGAACGCCACCCCTCCCTCTCAGCCGCTGGTTGCGGCACGGGACGTTGCGCCAGCGCCTCCTCATGGCAAGCGCGACGCACATGCGCTCTAGTGTCCTCCTATGATGTAAAAGACCGCCACAAAGACTGACAGGCCAAGCAAGGCCCCGACCATGGTCTGCAGCACAGAGTGGCGCCGCAGCCTTACACGTGACCAAGCCACCAGGGGAAGTCCGAGAAGCAGCACGACAGGCTGGCCCCACAAAGCCCAAACGGTGGTCGCTGCCCCAGCAGCCACAGCGCAGTGAACGCTGATCTTCCAGCGCAGTGTGATGATGTAGATGGCGACGGCCTGCACTAGGAAACTCGCAGCCACGGTGACCATGGGCACGGGTGCCACACCGGCAAGCAGGAGCAGGAAGGCCAGAGCAGAGCATAGCGCCGCGAGCAGCAAAGGCCGTGTCCGTTGCTCTCGCAGTCGCACATCAAGGTCGGTCACCAACCCGCGACGCACCAGCATAATCAGATAGGAGAGCGGCGCCAAGACAGCGGCCAGCAGGTAGACCGCGCCCCAAGTCCACGCCCATCCTCCAAGCCTCAAGGCCAGGGCGATCGTGATGGCCGACACCATCAGGGGTGGACTCGCAAGATGCGAAACCACGCGTGCCACTGACACATCCCACGTTCTATTGATTGTCTCCGGGAGTGTGGTTTCCGTCACATCGCTGGCTGTGGAGACACCCAATTCCTCTTTCGATGCTATAGTCACAGTCCGATGGGCTCCTTGTTCCGTTCATTTACCATCAACAAGAATATCCTAACACAAGGCCTTTAAGGATTGTTTAACAGAACTTTAATAAGAGGTAAATACTATATGAAAATAAGGCAAGGAAACTCTATCATACCAAAAGTACGACGTGCCCCTTGGGGGCACGTCGCGATATTGTTAGAAACGTGGCGCAGAAAGCTATTGCACCGGGATGTACTCCTCGGCCACCACTTGCTGTCCCGCGTCGCTCATGATAAAGTCGAGAAAGTCCTTGACCTCTCCCGTGGGCTCGCCGTCGGTCATCATGTTCAGCGGGCGTACCACCGGGTACTCGCCGCTGACTGCGTTCGCCACCGTCGGCTCGACTCCGTCCACCGCCAGCGCTTTCACGCTGTCATCCAGGTAGCCGAAGGACAGGAACCCAACAGCGTTCGGCGTCGTCGATACCGTCGTCTTTACCGCCCCATTCGAGGGCTGCAAGAGCGCCGTGTCCGCGATCACCGACTCGCCCATCACCATGTCCTCAAAGGCTCCCCGTGTGCCGGACCCTTCCTCTCGCGCTACTACAACGATATTGGCGTCCGATCCGCCGACGTCGCTCCAGTTTGTGACCTCGCCGGCAAAGATCTGGCGTACCTCGTCCTTGCTCAGCCCATCCACCGATGCGTCCGGATGTGCCGCCATGGCGATCCCATCCCGCGCGATGGCATAAATCTTGAGATTGGGATAGGTCTCCTTCTCCGAGTCCTTGACCTCTCGCGAGGCCTGACCGATATCTACCGTACCCTCGCCCGCCGACTTGACGCCCACGCTCGAGCCGCCACCCTGTATGTCGATCTGTACGTTGGGGTTCTTGGCCGTGTAGGCCTCGGCCAGGGATTCCGTCAGCGGCTGTACCGTCGTCGAACCGGCTACGCTGATCTGAACTTCTTCTTCCGCTGATGCTTCTTCCTCAACCTCCTCGGGCGCGCCGCCAACGGGAATGTACTCTTCAGCCACCACTTCCTGTCCCGCGTCGCTCATGATAAAGTCGAGAAAGTCCTTGACCTCTCCCGTGGGCTCGCCGTCGGTCATCATGTTCAGCGGCCGTACCACCGGGTATTCGCCGCTGACTGCGTTCGCCACCGTGGCCTCGACCCCGTCGATGGCCAGCACCTTTACGCTGTCATCCAGGTAGCCGAAGGACAGGAACCCAACAGCGTTCGGTGTCGTCGATACCGTCGTCTTGATCGCCCCGTTCGACGCTTGTAGCAGCGCCGTGTCCGCGATCACCGACTCGCCCATCACCATATCCTCAAAGGCTCCCCGCGTCCCGGACCCTTCCTCTCGCGCTACCACCGTGATGTTCGCATCCGATCCGCCGACCTCGCTCCAGTTTGTGACCTCGCCGGCAAAGATCTGGCGTACCTCGTCCCTACTCAGCCCATCCACCGATACGTCCGGATGCGCCGCGATGGCGATCCCGTCCCGCGCGATGGCATAAATCTTGAGGTTGGGATATGTTTCCTTCTCCGAGTCCTTGACCTCTCGCGAGGCCTGACCGATATCCACCGTGCCCTCGCCCGCTGACTTGACACCCACGCTCGAGCCACCACCCTGTATGTCGATCTGTACGTTGGGGTTCTCAGCCGTATAGGCCTCGGCCAGGGATTCTGCCAACGGCTGTACCGTCGTCGAGCCCGCGATGCTTATCTGAACCGCTTCTTCACCTTCTTCCTCGATGACTTGCTCCTCTGTCGGCGCCTCGGTCTCTATCGTCGCAGGCTCCGAGGTCGGGCTCGATGTCCCACAACCCGCCATCACTGCCAGCAGCCCCGCAATCAGCAAGGCCGCCATCACCAGACGCAATTCGTTCCTTCTACTCATAGGTACCTCTTCTCCTTCTCCAAATGATATGAGAAATGTCCTTTCCAACATCAGGAGGATTATAGAAGAAACACGTTAAGGGGATATTGGGGAACGTTTAACGACAGTTTAGAGGTATGTTAACAGGAGGTTAAAGCAGGAAGGGCCACGTAGAAGGTACTGCCCTCACCCTCCACGCTCTGGGCCCAGATGTGCCCCCCGTGACCCTGGACGATATGCTTGGCAATGGCCATGCCCAGCCCCGTCCCTCCGCCACTTCGGGCGCGGTCCGCCTTGTAAAAGCGCTCAAAGATGCGGGACAGATCCTCGGCGGGGATGCCGACACCGGTATCCCACACGCCGATCAGCACCCACTCACCACTCTCCAGGTCATGGTCCGGGGGCAAGATGTCCAGCCCGGTGCTCCCATTCGGCGCCACATAAAATCCACGCGCGGCGACCTCTATGCGGCCGCCCGCCGGCGTGAACTTGATGGCGTTGTGCACCATGTTAGTGACCACCTGGCGCATACGCTCACCGTCGGCGAGGATGGGAGGCAGATCGGCCCCTACCTCGACCGCAAGTTCCAGCCCACCCCGCTCCGCCTGAGGGTACAGGCGCTCCACCGGAGGTTCCACCACGTCGGAGACAGCGACGGGTTCCAAACGAAAAGGGGCTTGCCCGGATTCGATGCGCGATAGTTCAAGAAGTTCGCGCACCATCTGCGTCAGGGAATCGACCTCCGTTTCCATGAGATCGAGAAAGTGCTGAGCCGCCGAGGCCTCGGCGATGGGCTCCTCCTCACGCAGGGTATCCACCAGCGCCTTCAACGAGGCCAGTGGCGTGCGCAATTCGTGGGATATATTGCTTATAAAATCCCGCCGCACCATCTCCAGGCGGCGCACCCGCGTCAGATCCTGGAGGATGACGAGATAAGCGTCCACCTCCGCCCCCTCCAGGGGGGTGACGATGACCTGTAAAAAGACTTGCCGACGATCCAGTTCCACGGGCTGCACCGCCTCCTGTCCCTTTTGGCGACATTGTCGCCACAGGTCGATGATGCGATAGTCCCGCACCACCTGGGCAAAGGAAGCACCCAACGCCCCTTCCTCCGTCGTCCCCAGGAGCCGTGCAGCTGCGGGGTTGATGAGACTGACACGACCTTCATCGTCGGTGATGAGCACGCCATCGGCCATGTTATCCAGAACCGCAGCCAAGCGACTCCGCTCCCGCGCCAGCCGATTGATGGTAAGCCGCAGCTCATCGGCCATCCGATTAAAGGCCCCCGTAAGGGACCCGACCTCATCGCGAGAGGTGGGAAGAAGGCGCGCGCTCATATCTCCCTCGGTCATACGGCGAACGACATGGGTCAACTCGCGCACCGGCCGAGTGGTCCGTTCGGCGATAAACAGCCCCAGGGCGGCCGCCGCCAGGGACATGAACAGACCGACGGCAAGAATGCCCCTACGCACCCGCGCGACGCGGGCTTCAATCCGGGCCAAGGGAACACCGAGCCGCACAAACCCCGCCAGTTGCCCATCCACGCGAACAGGGACGGCCATATACAGCGCCTCGCCATCCAGCGCGCCACTGAAGCGTACGTCTTTCCCTAATCCATTGGTCGTGGCTTGCCGAATCTCTGGCCGACCCGCGTTGCTGCCCATCTGCGTGCGATCCTCGTGTGACTCGCCCGCCACCATGCCATCGGCACGAATGAGGGTCACCCGCGCATCGAGCAGCTCCCCGTAGCGCTGTGCCTGGTCATCCATGCCCTCGCCTCGGCCAAGGGCCGCGGCCAGGGCATCCCCGGCAAGGTGAGCCTCCGCCACAAGCTGCTGCTCCAGATCCGACAGGAACATATCTCGCGCCAGTCCCGAGAGATAGAGGACCAGGACCGCCATGCCCACCAGTACTAGAATCACATAGGGAGCGATGATGCGCCCGCGGAGACTGCGGAACATGCTCTAGCCCTCAAAGCGGTAGCCAACGCCGCGCACGGTGATGATCCGTTGGGGATCAGAGGGATCGGGCTCTATCTTTTCGCGAATCCAGCGGATATGCACGTCCACGGTGCGGCTGCTGCCAAAGTCCCAATCCCACACGCGTTCGAGGATCAGATCCCGGGAAAGCACGATACCGCGATTGCGGGCCAGAAACACCAGCAGCTGATACTCTTTTGGCTTCAGATGCAGGGGATCTTCATCGAGCAAGACCTCGTGCCGTCCCAGGTCGATCACCAGGTCCTCAAATATCAACCGCTCCCCCTCTCCCGCACCCCCCTCACCGGCGAGTTCCTCGCGGACGAGACGCTCGCGCCGTAAAAGGGCTTTGACCCGGGCCAACAGCTCACGCATGCTAAAGGGCTTTGTCAAATAGTCGTCGGCGCCGACCTCCAATCCCACGACTTTGTCCACCTCATCATCCAAGGCTGTCAGGATGAGGATGGGCACGCTCATCTCCTGACGCAGGATGCGGCACACCTCGAAACCGTCCAGCCTGGGAAGCATGAGATCGAGTATCACTAGATCCGGCCCCTCCGACCGCGCCACCTCCAGGGCGGTCAGCCCATCGGCAGCAGTGAAGACGTGGTAGCCCTGACGATTCAGGTTGTACTCCAGCGTCTCCAGTAAGGTGGCTTCGTCCTCCACGACCAGTACCCTTTTAGCCACAGGTAACCTTTCTTCCTATCCGCAACCGGAATCATGATGGGCCCATAGCAGATCGCGCCCTACACAATCCTTCGGCTTCGATAGTACAGGCAGGGAGAAAGCTTGTCAATAATGATGCGACATCATAAGCATTCACCAACATCCGTAAGTTTTCGTGCAGCTTGACACTTTGGAGAAAAGGCATAGCATATAAAGGGTAGATGGGAGAGGGAGAGCATGTCTGAACCTCGATTGGGAGCGCACATGTCCATAGCAGGCGGTCCCGCCAACGCCCTCTTTCGCGGGCATTCCATAGCCTGCGACACCATCCAGATGTTCACGCGCTCCAGCAACCGCTGGCAATCCAAGGCCCTGGACATCCAGCAGATTCGTGCGTTCGAGGCGGCACGACGAGAGACGGGCATCCAGCCCATCATCGCCCACAGCTCCTATCTCATCAACCTGGCCTCGCCAAAGGAGGCCCTGTGGCAAAAGTCCGTGGAGGCGCTGATCACCGAACTGACCCGCTGTCGTCAACTGGAGATCGGCGCCTATGTACTCCATCCCGGGCATCACACCGGCTCCGGCGAGGAAAAGGGTCTGGCACGGGTGGCTGCAGGGCTGTCCACGGCCCTGCAGGCCACGACGGAAGGCGACGTGACCATCCTGCTGGAGAACACGGCTGGGCAGGGCACGGGACTGGGCTACACCTTCGAACATCTCGCCTGGATGATGGAGCACACGGAACCGCAAGAACGCCTGGGCGTTTGCTTCGATACGGCCCATGCCTTTGCCGCTGGCTACGAATTCCGCCAGTCAGCGGCATACGGGGAGATGTGGGACACGTTTGACAGTGTCATAGGATTGGAACGGCTCGGCGTCATCCATCTCAACGACTCCAAACGGGAGCTGGGCAGCCGCGTGGATCGTCACGAGCAGATCGGCGAGGGATATATCGGCCGAAAATCCTTCCGCCTGCTCGTCAACGATGAGCGCCTGCACGACGTGCCCATGATCCTGGAGACGCCCAAGGGCCCGGGTCTGAAAGAGGACGTCAAGGCCCTGGCGCTGTTGCGCAGCTTTGTACAAAAAGAGACCGTAGAAGCCGAGGCTTGATCGCTTCTTCGGCAAATAACCTTTCCCCGCATGAAATCAGGAGGACATAGCTCATGAAAGTCTATCATTACGAGACGGTGCCCGCAGAGACCATGGAGGGCCTTGAGGGCGTATCCACGCGCTGGGCCATCGGTAAGAACGTGGGAGCCCCGAACTTTGTCCTGCGCGTCATCGAGGTGGAACCGGGAGCCGCGACGCCCTACCACGAACATCCCTGGGAGCACGAGGCGTTCATCCTTCAGGGGGAGGCCACGCTGCGTGACGCCCAGGGGGAAACCCAGGCCGGAGCGGGCACCTGCGTATACGTGGCACCAGACGAGGTTCACTGCTTTGTGAACGAGGGCGAGGAGATGCTACGCTTCATCTGTGTGATACCGTATCCTCCCGAAAAGTAGCATCAACTTCCACCATAGAAAGGAGCGTTCATGAAAGAAGCCATGCTCTATGAAAAACTGGAAGATGACGTGGTACGATGTAACCTCTGTGGCCACCGCTGCCGCATCCGTGAGGGGGAAACAGGTGTCTGCGGCGTGCGGGAGAATCGCGAGGGTACGCTCCACTCGCTGGTCTACGGTCAGCTCGTCAGCCACGCGGTAGATCCCATCGAGAAAAAGCCCCTTTTCCACTTTTATCCCGGCACCGACGCCTTTTCCATCGCCACGGTGGGCTGCAACTTTCGCTGTACCTTTTGCCAGAATGCGGACATATCCCAGATGCCCCGCGACCAGGGACGGATCGTCGGCCGCGAGATGCCGCCGGAGGCAGTGGTGGAAGCGGCCGGGCGCCGCGATTGCCGCAGCATCGCCTACACATATACCGAGCCCACCATCTTTTTCGAGTATACGTATGATACGGGAAAACTGGCCCACGAGGCGGACATCGCCAACGTCTACGTCACCAACGGCTACATGACCCCCGAAATGCTGGACATGGTGACCAGCCCCTCGGAGCCGCCCCTCCTCGACGCCGCCAACGTGGACCTCAAGTCCTTCCGAGACGAGTTCTACCGACAGCAGTGCGGGGCCTCGCTGCAACCGGTGCTGGAGAGCTTGAAGACGCTCAAGAAACGGGGCGTGTGGTTGGAGGTCACCACCCTCATCATTCCCGAACTGAACGATTCGGATGAGGAATTGACCGATATCGTTCAGTTCATCGCCACCGAACTGGGCCCGGACACGCCATGGCACGTGAGCCGCTTCCACCCCACCTACAAGTTGCGGGATATTCCCTCCACCCCGGCCAGCACCCTCCATAGGGCGCGAGAGATCGGCCTAGAGGCCGGACTGCAGTATGTCTACGAGGGCAACGTCCCCTTTGGCGAGGGCGAGAACACCATCTGCCCGCGCTGTGGCTCCCCCGTCATTCGCCGCAGCGGCTATATGGTCGGGGAATACGCCATCGAGGACGGCACCTGCGCCAGTTGTGGGAAACCCATCTCCGGCGTGGGAATGTAGAGCATCAGATAATTTCAGCTACTGGATCATAGGAGAAACGACATGAAGATCACGGACATACAGGTTATACCCTTTCGCGTTCCCAGAACGCCCTTTCGCAACGGGCAGATACTACCCGAGCGGAACGTCATCCAGACCATCACCAAGATCACGACCGACGAGGGCGCCGAGGGCTACTACCTCGGAGGCAAGGGGCACGGCGACCAGGACGGCCTGGGGCCCGCCGATGCCGACATCATCGAGAACCGCATCAAGTCCATGTTGGTGGGAGAGGATCCCTACAACCGGGAAAAGTTCTGGCATTGGATGTGGGTGGCCAACCTGCCAGAGAATATCATCAGCGTCGTGGACATGACCCTGTGGGACCTGCAGGCGCGTACCATGGGCGTGCCCGTGCATAAACTCCTCGGCGGCTGCCGGGAGAAGGTCAAGGCCTATGCCAGCACCTTTCCCAACATAGGCAGCCCGGACGTCTACGCGCAGCACGCCGCAGCCTGCAAGGAGCAGGGCTATACGGCCTACAAGATCCACCCCTACTATTTCTGGGATCCGCAGACGGAGGAACCCGTCCCGGGACGCCCCTCACACATCGAGGAGGATATCGAGGCCTGCGTGGCCGTCCGCGACGAGGTGGGACCGGACATGGTGCTCATGTACGACCCCTGGGGCACCTACCGCACCTATGAGGAGGCCCTGCGCGTGGGGCGCGTACTGGAAGACCTCGATTTTTACTGGTACGAGCATCCCATGCCCGAATATCGTGTGCAATCTTACGTGCGCCTGGCCCGCGACCTGGATATCCCCATCCTCTCCCCCGAGATCGCCGAGGGCAGCCTCTACACCCGCGCCGACTGGATCCTGCGCGAGGCCTCGGATATGAGCCGCATCGACGTGCTACGCGGCGGGATCACGGGCTGCAAAAAGATGGCCGCCGTCTGTGAGGCTTATGGCATCAAATGCGAGATCCACATGAGCGGCTTTGGCAACCTGCAGGTGCTGGCCGCCACCAGCGAGGATACCTGCGAGTACTATGAGCGCGGCCTCGAAGCACCGGGTGTGGATTATGAGACGCCCCCACCCTATCTGGAGGAGATATGCGATCCCCTGGACGAGGATGGGTACGTGCACGTGCCCCAGGAGCCCGGCATGGGCTACAAGCTGAATTGGGACTATATCGAGGAGAACACCTTCATCTCCGAAGGGGCGGGGATGGGACCGGCAAGGGCCTGGGAAGAGGAATAGTCTTTACGATTCGAAAAAATATCAGGCTTTCAGGTACCCGGCATTTGAGAAATGCCGGGTACCTGTATCCCATCTACTGGGTCGCTGTGACGCCTCCATCCACAAATATGTTCTGCCCCGTTATAAAGGACGAGGCATCGGAGGCCAAAAAGATGGCAAGCCCGGCCAGGTCGATGGTCTCGGCCACGCGCCCCATGGGGATGCGCGCAACGAGGGGCTCGTAAAAGTCAGGATCGCTCAGGTATTTCTCCACCAGCGGCGTGCGCGTAAAGGTGGGGGCGATGCCATTGACGCGAATGCCGTGGGGCGCCCACTCTGTCGCCAACTGTTTGATGAGGTTTGCCAGTCCCCCCTTGCTGGCGCAATAAGCCGCGTAACCACGTCGAATGCCCAGTTCGCTACGTACTGAGGTGATATGGATGATGCTGCCCCCCCGCTCCCGAGCGAGCATCGCCTGGGCAGCGGCTTGAGAGAGAAAAAAGGCCCCCCGCAGGTTGACGTTCATGACCTCATCCCAGGCCTCGACCGCGACCTCCTCGGCCGGCTGCTCAATATGCGTCCCGGCGCTGTTGACCACCACGTTCAGAGGTCCCAGATGAGATTCGACGGTCGATACGCCCTCTTCTATGGACTGGAGGTCCGTGATCTCTACCGCCACTCCCATTGTCCTATCCGCGTCGCCCATCTCGGCCGCCAGTTCGGCAGCCTCTTTTTCCGAGCGACCAGTGACAGCCACCTTGGCGCCAAGAACCGCCGCGGCGCGGGCGATCTCCGAGCCGATGCCCCCTGTGCCACCAACCACCAGCACGACCTTGCCCTCCAGATCGAACAATCCTTCATATCCCTCAGACATGAGATGGCTCCCTCCAAATCCCTCCACTCATCGGCAGGTGCCCACACCTACTCTATATCCGGATTGGGAATCATGAATTCGCGCATCATGGCCGTCAGATCGCGCAATCCCGCGATGAAAGTGCGCAACGTACGGCGGGTGGCGCCAAAATTATCGAATTCCTCGACGGCCATGCCGTCCTCGTCGTAGGCCTTGCGGAACTCATCGAAGCTGTCGTAGAGCTGATCGATGATCTCCTGATCAAGGGGCTTGTCCATCCGCGGGACGACCTCGACGTTCGAGTTATTGAAACGCACCTGCCACTTGTGAGGGGGCGAGATGACCACATCGCCGCCGATGAACTGAGACCAGGCCAGATGGTTCCGGAACGATGCCGAAAGCAACCGCAGCCGATATCCACGCTCCTGATAGATGCGATAGGCCTTTTTCATCGCTGCCACGCCCGCCCATTCCAGACAACGGGGGTTGACGATGATACCGTCCCGCTCGGCGACCACCTTGAGCCAATCATCCAACCGACCGACCATGATGGTGGAGACGGGCCCCATACGACTGATGTCCTTGCCCTCCTCCTCCCGACGCGTGAGGCCCCGCTCCACCGCCTCGCCGACGGCCAGCGCTTGGGGCACCGCAAAGCTCACCGTGGCGTTGATGCTCACGCCCCGATAGGTGGCTTCCTCTATGGCCTCCACTCCCGCCTTGGTCACCGGTATCTTGACGATGGCGTTCGGCACCACCTCACTGAAATGCACGGCCTGCTCCACGATGCGCTCCGCATCACGATAGAAGCGGGGATCGGTCTGCATGGAGAGCCGACCGTTGTAACCATTGGAGGCCTCAAAGGCAGGCATGAGGAGTTCCGCCCCCTTGGCCGAGATCTCTTCCGTCAACTTCCAGGCGATCTCGTCCTCCGTGGCCGTAGGCATCTCCTCGATGATCTGGGGAATCCTGCCCTTCCAACGATCCATCTCCTGCCGCAGCACGTTGCCCACGATGACGGGATTACAGGTGGCGCCCACTGCACCGTGCTCGATGGCATAGGTGAGCTCTTCGATAGAGGCCGAATCATTCCACAACACCGTGTCCGTCGTGCTCACCATCTTGTGTAGTTTGCTCTTGTATTCGTCGCCCATCCGCTGCCTCCATATCTACACCACGCATATTCTGCTGTATATCAAACTCAGTGCTATCGCTTCCTACATCAAACTCGCGGCCAACATGCCGACCGCGGGCCTCTTCCGATCCCCTCTCGAGCAACCGCTCCTTGACCCTTGACCGAATTATATCCTTAATCGACATCCCTCGCTGAGGGCGGTGGGGTGATAGCACAAAGAATCACAAGGGGCTCGTCCCCCGTATTCTTGGTCCAGTGATTCACGTCGGAGGGCGTATAGATGCAATCGTTCTCCGTGATGTAAAACTCGGGGGTATCGCCCACGGTCATCATCCCCTCGCCCTGCAAAACAAAATAGGCCTCCTCGTACGCATGCTTGTGTTCGGCCACCTCCTCGCCGGGGTTGTGATAAGCGATAGAGACCGTCAACTGATCGGCGCCCACCGTCGAGGGGTGCACCAGACGCTTGATCAGTATCCCCCGCCCCCGATAGTCCTCGCCGTCCCGAATCTTGATCAAATAGTCATCTACGCTACTCATCATGCTCCCTCCTTATGCGATAGTATTTATCCCGCTGATACCTTCGGAGCGCGTCTGTTCAACCCTTCTCCAGTGCCCCTGTGCCCCGCAACAGCGTCTCCTGCACCAACAACTCGTGCTCAAAGGAGCGATCCGGCCCCTTATCCCCGCGAATCGCACGCACAAAACTCTCCAATTCCAGATCATAAAGACCCTGTCGCGACTGGATCTCGACGGTGACGAACTGCTCGCCCTCCGTGAAACCGTGGGGACCAGACACCGGTTCCTCTAAACATAGCCGCACTCGATCAGCAGGCTCAAAGGGCTCCAGAATGGCACTGCCCCGGTTCCCATAGACCTCGAAACGGCGCGCCATGGGCCGGGGTTCCATGGCCGCGATGTCCACATAGGCCATGGCCCTCTCCCATTCGAACACCACCAAGCTGTTATCATTGAATCCCGGTACCACCTCATCGTCGTGCCGCAGGAAGCGGTTTACCTTGGTGGGACGCCCCAAAAGCCAGACGATCTGGTCCAGCATGTGGCCGGCCAGATCGTAAAAAATACCGCCGCGATGAGCGGCGATGATGCGACGCCCCCCTTCGGAAAGGTTAGTGGACATGTGCGCACGGATGGCAAAAATGTCCCCCAGCAACCCCGATCGCGCCCACTCGGCAATGCGCCGAAATCCATGATGGTAACGGAACATATATCCCATCTGGATGAGTAGGTCCTTCTCTCGTGCCAGTTCGACCACCCGCTGCCAGCGTGCCCAATCGTCGCCGGCGGGTTTATCGTACCAGACGTGCTTGCCCGCGCGCACGATCTGCTCCGTCTGCGGGAGGCTCTCATCGTTGCGCCCCTCCGAGGCCACCGCCACGATACGGGGATCGTCGAATATCTCACGGGCGTCGTCGAACCAATGTACGTCCTGGTAGCGGGCATCCCCCTGTAACTCGCGACGCCTCACGCTATCCGGCTCATAGACGCCCACAAACTCGACGTCGGGATTACGCCGCATCGCCGAGAGTTTGCCCGCGGCGTGACCGTGCTTGGTACCGTACTGTGCGATGCGAATGGATTCCATGGTCATCCCCTCACCCCCTATCGCTTCCCAGCGTTGGACCGGTTTCCTCATCGCTCCACAACCGCTCACCCCGCAGAAGGAAGGCGCGAATATCGTACCGTCCGGGCCTTTCGGGCTCAAGATGGCCCGATTCCACCATAAGGTCGAGGGGATTGAGCCGCGTCTGCAGCGGGAGCACCACCTTCTCATGACAGCGGGCCGACTCGTAGACAGCGTGGATCATCTCCAACGCCTTGAAGCCGTGCCCAGCGCTGCCCCGATGGGCCTCCACTTTACCCTCCACCCAGTCGGCCAGTTCATCAGCCTGAGCTGTCGGAGCCTCCAACCACTCAAAGCGCCGTCCCTCTTCTCCCACTTTGAAGAATTTCCCGTCGGGCCTATGTAACTGCCATTCGCCCCCCGTGGAGACGTTCATGAGACGGAGCTGGCGCGTGTTAACGTCTATCATACCCTCGCTACCATAGATACGGGCTCCCTGATAGACGGTGGGGGTGACGTCACAGAGGATCATGGCCTGAGCGCCGCAATAAAATTCGAAAATGGCCACGGCGCCATCGGTGATACGCGTCTCCCGCTCATAGCGATCGGTTTTACGCTCCACGTTGCCCATCACCCAGCTGCAATCATCATCGAGGAAATAACGAAACATATCCGTCTGGTGCGAGCAATAGTTGGGAAGCCCCTGAGCCCCAAAGGATTGCATCAGGTGCACCTCCCCAATCGCTCCCTCGGCGATGAGGTCCCGGGCAAGAGTGTACGAGGGGAGAAAACGACGTTGATGTCCGATGGCGAGTTTGACGTCGTTGCGCTCACAGGCGGTCATCATCTGCTCGGCACGCTGCATGGTGTCGGCCATGGGCTTTTCACACAGAATAGCCTTGGGCTGCCGGGCCGCAGCAGCGACGGTCCAGGTGGCGTGCCCCGTGTGCCACACGCCGATGGAGACCACCTCGAGGTCCTCTTCGTCCAACATCCGCCGCGCATCCGTATAATGCCGGGTAGACAGACCGAACGCCTCATCATATTCGGCCATGGCCTCCTCATTCAGATCGGCCAGGGCCACGATCTCATAGCGGCCACAATTCAGATAGCCCCGCACATGGTTTTGCGCCATGCCTCCACAACCGATTACGCCTACGGTGAGTTTGTCTGTCATGGATCCAACCCCCCTCCACAAGCCTGCTGACAACGATAGGATGATCGACTCCATGATACAGAGCGGGAGGAAATCTAGCAACTACTTTTTCATTATCCGCCGCGCCCTCTCGAGTTGCTCGATCACAGCGGCCCGTGACGTACCACCGGTCACATCGCGAGCCTCCACCGAGGCCTCAAAGTCAAATACATCGTACACATCGCGCTCAAAGGCCTCGGAGATGTCCTGCAAAAGGGCGTAATCCAGTTGCCCGAGGGGAACGCCCTTCTCCTCGCTGACCAGTACCGCCTGCCCCACCAGCTCATGAGCCTGGCGAAAGGGAACGCCCTTTTTGACCAAATGGTCGGCCAGGTCCGTGGCCAGCATGGCCTCATCCAACGCCTCGCCCATGGCCTGCACGTCGATCTCCAGCGTGCCGATGACGCCGGCCACCACAGGAAGGACCATCTCCAGGGTATCCAGGGTGTCGAACAGGGGTTCCTTGTCCTCCTGGAGATCCTTGTCGTAGGTGGAGGGGATACCTTTGCTCACCACCAACATCTGCACCAGGTTGCCCACCAGCCGTCCCGTCTTGCCGCGCACCAGTTCCATGCTGTCGGGGTTTCGTTTTTGGGGCATGATGCTGGACCCAGTCGTGTAGCGCTCGTCCAGCCGCACAAACCCATAGGCGGGGCTGGACCACAGGACGAGATCCTCCCCCAGACGACTCAGGTGCGTAGCTAGCAGCGCACCCCAACTCAGGGTCTCCAGGACCATATCCCGGTCGCTGACAGCATCCACGCTGTTCTCACTGACCTCCAAGAAACCCAGATCCCTCGCCAACTCCTGGCGGTCGATGCCGTAAGCATTCCCCGCCAGCGCGCCGGCTCCCAAGGGGCAAACCGCCACGCGCTCCGACAGTTCCTCCAGGCGCTGATGATCGCGCTCCAGCATCCAAAAGAAGGAGAGGAGCCAGTGGCTAAAGCGTATGGGCTGCGCGGGCTGTAGATGGGTATATCCGGGCATGAGTACCTCCAGGTGTTCGCCGGCCACGGACACGATGCGCTCCTGCACCGCCCGCAGCAACTCGCCAAGACGGGACAACTCGCCCATGAGATAGAGGCGCACGTCGGTGGCCACCTGGTCGTTGCGACTGCGCCCCGTGTGCAACTTGCCCCCCACCGGCCCCGAGATCTCGGTCAGGCGGCGTTCGACGGCGGTGTGGATGTCCTCATCCGTGGGCGCAAAGGAGAATTTCCTCTCGCGAAACTCGTCAGCCACCTGTTCAAGGCCCGAAATGAGGGCCTCCATCTCCTCCTGCGTAAGGACCCCCGCGCGACCCAACGCCCGAGCATAGGCCATGCTGCCCTCGATATCCACCTGCGCCAGACGCCGATCAAAGCCAATGGAAGCATTAAAGCGCCACATCAGATCGTCCATCGCACCCGTGTAACGCCCGCCCCAAAGCTTGCGCATAACGCCCTAACCCTGCTTTCCGTTGTCCATATCCAGCAACGCCCGCACCTTCATAGAGAGGCCAAAGAGATTGATGAACCCCTCGGCATCGGCCTGATTGTACACCTCGTCCTCGCCGAACGTGGCATAGTCCTCGCGATAGAGGCCATAGTCCGACTTGCGGCCCACCACGGAACAGTTGCCCTTGTACAGCTTGAGACGCGCGGTGCCCGTCACGTTCTTTTGCAGTACCTGCACCAGGGCGTCCAGACCCTCTCGTAGGGGGGTGAACCAGCGACCGTTGTACACCAGTTCGGCGTACCGCTGGGCGATGAGGTCCTTATAGTGCATGGTCTCGCCATCCAGCACCAGCGTCTCCAGGGCGCTGTGTCCAGCGTAAAGGATGGTGCCACCGGGCGTCTCGTACACGCCGCGGGATTTGATGCCTACCAGACGGTTCTCCACCATGTCCACGCGCCCCACGCCGTGCTTGCCGCCAATCTCGTTCAGGGCCATGACCAGGGCCACGGGCTCCATGGCCTCGCCGTTCAGCGCCACCGGGATTCCCTGCTCAAAGTCCACCTCCACGTACTCGGGCTCGTCGGGCGCCTCCTGGGGCGAGGTGGTGAGCACGAACATCTCCTCGCTGGGCTCTTCCCACGGATCCTCCAGATCGCCCCCCTCGTGGCTGAGATGCCACAGGTTGCGATCCCGGCTGTAGATGGATCCCTTGCTCTGGCGGACGGGGATATCATGGGCCTCGGCATAGGCCAGTGCATCCTCCCGAGAGCGAATGTCCCATTCGCGCCAGGGGGCTATGACCCGCAGATGAGGATTGAGAGCCTTGAAGGTGAGTTCAAAGCGAACCTGGTCGTTCCCCTTGCCCGTGCAGCCGTGGGAGACGGCATCCGCCCCCTCGGCCTCGGCGATCTCCACCATACGCTTGGCGATCAGGGGACGCGCAAAGGACGTGCCCAGCAGATACTCGCGCTCGTACACGGCGCCGGCCATCAGGGTGGGAAAGATATAGTCCTTGACGAATTCCTCTCGAAGATCCTCGATATATATCTTGCTCGCGCCACTGGCCCGGGCCTTTTCCTCCAGGCCGCTCAACTCTTCCTCCTGGCCCAGATCCGCCGTCACACAGATCACCTCACAATCATAGTTCTCCTTCAGCCAAGGAACGATGCACGAGGTATCCAGTCCACCAGAATAGGCCAGAACGCATTTTTCCACTTTTTTCATCAGCCTTCCTCCTCAAAATCCAGGATCATGGCAATCTCATCACAATTCGGAAACTTGGGGCAGTTCAGACAATCGCCCCAGATCTTGTGGGGCAGCGACTCTCGGGGGACGACACAAAAGCCGAGATGCTCAAAGAATTCCTGCTGATACGTCAGGGTAAAGACGCGGGGCAGGCCCAGATCCCGGGCATCTCTCAGGAGCACCTCCACGATACAGCGCCCCACGCCCCGACCGTGCCAATCCTCCTTCACGGCCAGGGAGCGCACCTCCCCCAAATCGCCCCACACGATATGCAGGGCGCCACATCCTATGACCGCGTCGTCCTCCTTCACCACTACAAAGTCACGCAGGTACTGATAGATCTGATGCTGAGACCTGGGCAACATTAACTCCCTGTCCGCAAAATAGTTGATGAGGTCGGTCATGGCCGGCACGTCCTCGACGCCGGCCTTTTGGGCCACTATGTCCATTTGGCCACTCGGGTATTCCCTCGGTTCTTGCGTCTCAACCTCGACTCGCATTTTCCCCAACTCCCAGCGACTCACTCTACACTTTGGGGCTGCCCTACAAGAAGGGTAGCCAAAGAAAGATAAAAACTGTATATGGTGGTTGCGCCTTGCGCAACCACCATATATAAGACTTCCCTAGACGTTCGCAAAGGCACCAGCTATGATCTCCACGGCCTCATCCACATGCTCCTCTTCGACGACCAATGGCGGCACCAGGCGCAGGACGTTGTCTCCAGCCTTGACGGTCAGGAGCCCCTCGTCATAGCAGGTCTCCACGATGGGCCCCACGTCGATACCCGTCTGCATACCCACGATCAACCCCCGTCCCCGCACCTCCTGGATACAATCGTGCTTTTCCTGCAGCACGGCCAGCTTGCCCAGGAGATAGTCGCCGACGGAACGGACGTGCTCCAGGAAAGCGGGATCGGATATTCTTGAGAAGACTACCTTCGCCGCGGCGCACACCACGGGATTGGCCGCAAAGGTGCTGGCGTGGTCGCCGGGCACCATGACATCGGCCACCTCCTGGGTCATGAGGGCAGCGCCGATGGGCAACCCCCCTCCCAGAGGTTTGGCCAGGGTCATGATGTCGGGGCTCACATCATAGGCCTCGTGGGCCCAGAGATTTCCCGTACGTCCCAGGCCGCACTGTACCTCGTCAAAGATGAGCAGGGCGCCCCGCTCGTCACACAGATCGCGCAGTCCCTGTAAAAAGCCTCCCTCCGCCGGATTCACGCCTCCCTCACCCTGCAGGGGCTCGACGATGCAGGCGCACGTATTGGCATCCACAGCCTCCGCGGCGGCCTCCAGATCGTTGTACGCGGCGAAGGTGACACCGGGCATCAGTGGGCGGAAGGGGTCCTGGTAGTGGGGGCGCGGCGTGAGGGCCAGGGAGCCCATGGTGCGGCCATGAAAGGCCTCCGTAAAGGCCACGAACTCGGTGCGCCCCGCATCCCCCGTCACCTTGGCCCACTTGCGGGCGAACTTTATCGCGGCCTCCACCGATTCAGTGCCCGAGTTGCAAAAGAAGACCTTGTCCGCAAAGGAGGATTCCACCAACATCTCTGCCAGCTCGGCCTGGGGTATGGTGTGATAGAGGTTGGACACGTGGATCAGCCGCGAGGCCTGCTCGGCGATGGCCTCGGCCACCTCCGGATCGGCGTGCCCCAGGGCGTTCACGGCAATGCCGGAGACAAAGTCCAGGTAGGCCTTTCCCTCCATGTCGTAAACGTACACCCCTTCACCCCTCTCCAAGACAAAGGATGTACGACCATAGGTATGAAGGACATACTCCTCATCGAGTGCCTTGATCTGCTCCGCATTCATCTCCCACTCTCCTGTCGTCTAGTGTTTTCTGCCAAATTCACTAGACCCTAAAGATGTTTTACCAAAGAATTCTATCTCTTTGTGTAGATAACCGGAGTAGAGAAACTACAACTCTTTCCGAAATCTTTGGGGTCATAGTAGTGCCTTACGTCTGCACCCAGGTGCCCGTACCCTTGCCGAGTCCCTCGATATCCGTGATGCGCACAGCGCCCACACCATCCTCCAGCGCCCGCAGCGCCGAGCGGGTCTTGGGAATCATGCCTCCCGTGACATCGCCACGCGCGATAAGGCCCCGGACTCTATCGGCCCTCAGGACGGATAGCACCTCCCCATCAACCATCACCCCAGGAACATCGGTGAGAAAGATCATCTCCCCCACTCCCAATGCGCCGGCGATGGCCAACGCGGCGTGATCGGCGTTCACATTATAGGGATAGCTATCCTCCCCCAAGGAGATGGGCGACACGATGGGCGTGAATCCCAACCCAAGGAGTTCCCTCAGGCTGGACGCCTCCACCCGCGTGATCTCTCCCACACGTCCCAAATCTCCCATGGGATGCACCATGCGCTCGGCGCGCAACAGGCCGGCGTCCACCCCGCTGATGCCGATGGCCCGCACCCCCTTGATCACCAGCCGGGCTGCCAGGCGTTTGTTGACGGCTCCCGAAAGCGCCATCTCTGCTGCCCAGAGAGAGTCCGCATCCGTCACACGCAGGCCCTCCACAAAGCGGGGTTCAAGGCCCAGGCGCTCCTGCACCCTGGCGATCTCCGCCCCGCCCCCGTGCACGATGACCAAGGGCCGCTCGCGGACAAGGGCCGCAAGGGCCTCGACGAGACGCGTCAGATTGTTCCCCTTTTGCACGTGCGCTCCACCGACCTTGAGCAACGTCAGTTCGCCCATTCCGCCCTCCACGATGTATTCAGCTCTCCAGCCCCAATGTCTCGGGCACATCAAACATGACGTTCATATTCTGCACCGCCTGCCCCGAGGCTCCCTTGAGCAGGTTGTCGATGGCCGTGATGATGATAAACTGGCCCTCCATGCCCGCTGGAGCGATAGAGAGGGCGCAGCGGTTGGTGTGCACCACGTGAGCCAGGGTAGCCGTCGCGCCATCATCCAGGACCTGCACAAAAGGTTCCCCATCGTAGGTCGCACGCCACACATCAAGGATTTCCTCGCCCTCCACATTCAGTTGCACATACATGGTGGAGAGGATGCCCCGCGACACGGGCAGCAGATGGGGTGTAAAGACGGCGCGGGGTGCCCCCTGCCCGTAGCGAGCCATCTCCTGATCGATCTCGGGCACGTGGCGGTGGGCGCGTCCCACCTTGTAGGCCGAAAAGTTGTCGTGCACGTTGACGAAATGCGTGGTAAGGGAGGGCTTGGCCCCCGCCCCGGACACACCAGACTTGGCGTCGATGATGACCCTGTCCCCCGCCACCATCCCCCGCTGCAGGAGAGGATAGAGGGCCAGCAGGGGCCCCGTGGGATAGCAGCCGGGATTGGCCACCAGGCGCGCGCCGGCCACCTCGTCCCGATATACCTCCGTCAGGCCATACACGGCCTCGGCGATGAGCTCCGGCACGGGATGCGTCGTGTACCAGGTCTCATACACGTCCAGATCCCGCAGGCGGAAATCGGCCGACAGATCCACACAGCGCGTCCCCGCCTCCAGCACCCGCTGTGCATAAGACGCCGAGGCCCCATGGGGCGTGCATAAAAAGACCACGTCGGCCTTTTCCAGGGGTGCCTCATCGGGCGCCACCAGCACATGCTCATAGGGACACGGGTAGACGTCCGAATACCTGGCCCCGGCATAGCTCCTGGAAGACGCAAACACCAGTTCCACCTTGGGGTGTCGGGCAAATATCTTGAGCAGCTCATATCCCGTGTACCCCGTCGCACCGTATATACCCACCTTGATCATCGACTCGCTCCCTCAACGAACTAATAGCCAAACACAAAAACCGCCAGCTCCCCATCTGGAGAGCTGGCGGTTGTAATCGCTGACGATTAGCACCCAGGCAAAAACATCCAGACGGACCGTCCGGCTAAGGCCTGCGGCTCCTCCTCAATTGTACAAAGCCAAGAACGCCCATCATCTCTATACACCTTCCAACTCAAAGCAAAAGCATTGTACAGCAGAAAAGGATGGCTGTCAAAAAAAAGAGTCTGAACACTCCTTCTTGCGAGGAGATCAAGATCTTTCCAAAATCTCTTTTTTTCAGATGAACCCTATCCCTTCACCCAACTATAGTACGAATGGCTGGTGTAGAGCACGGCGGCCGGATTATGGCCCGTGACGCGATCCTTGGCCACAAGCACGGTGACCGGGGCCTCCGAATGCTGGAAAAAGAGGCTGTCGTGGCCCACACACAGGCCCACCACCACGTTGAGCTCGGTGCCCGCCTTGGCCAGCAGCTTGGCCTGCCCGATGGGGCTGCAGAGGGCTTCGAACTGGCCAGGGTGGATCTTTTCCTCGTCGGCCAGCCCGATCTCCTCCTTGGGGATAACCCCCACCTTGCAGCACACAGAATATACCTCAAAGCCATGGGTCTCGCAAATCTCCTGAAACACACGCGCCTCTTCTATCAGTCCGATACAGGAGGCAACGCCCAACCGCCTGGCACCGATGCGCCGGGCAAAGCTCATCACCTCCTCCACACGTGGCTCCAGGGGATACCTATCGGCCTCGGTCCGCGCGGCGGCCAGGGCCAGTTCCCGCGTCTCCTCATCCTCATAGGCCTGCCGGGCCTCCTCCAGGGCCCCCGTGTCCTGCATCATGGGACAATAGGCGGGATAATCCACTGTGCCTGCCTCGTGGCGACAGGCCTGCACGCGACAGGTCGCGCATCGCAGTTCCATTTCCTTCTCCTTTCGTCGATAGAACTTCAACCGTTCGAATAAGCGAAAAAGCCCACGGACATTTGGGGGAATTTACCGAAGACAAAACCTCCCCCATATCTTATAATGTATGTGCGTTAGAAAGGAAGTGCGGATCTTGACGACCGGTCTTCATTTTCTTTTTCGACGCTCGGCTGAAGCTCTTGCGACGAGTGTGACAGCCGTTCTTCTCCTCCTTATAGTGGGCCCGCCGGCCGAAAGGTGCGGCGGGCCCACCGAATTTTATGCCCCTGACAACTCGTCTTCTGAGGTATCAGTGCCTTCTTGAAGCATTTTGGATTTTTAGCGCAACTGTCATTCCATCTTCAAACTATTTCTGTTATCCAAAGCTCCCGGGCACACCCTGAGAGAATGGTTCCTTTCATATTCTCCCCGCGCAAAGCATTATCAAATACCCAAAAAAGAGATCGTGACAAAGCTCACGCCTCCCACAATCAACGCCGCTGCCAGCCCGACCAGGAATGGCTTTATGCCCAAACTCTTGAAGGTTCGAAAGTCCGTATTCAGCCCCACACCAGCCAAGGCCACGACCAGTAGCCTGCCCGCCCAGGTCTGTATGGAGCAATAGATTCTTCCCCAAGCCTGGCTGTCCCACACGCCGAACGCCTGCCCCCCTGCATTTATACCCGCATCGCCAATCGACCGAATCATGACAAAAGCCAAGAAACCAAGCACAAAGAGCGGAAACAGGCTGAGTGGATTCGCGCTCTTGCCAGATGCTTCCCCTTGACCACAGGACCTATGAGTGTAGTAGAAGGACATAAAAGGAATGACGGCGGCCATAAATACATTGCGCACCAGTTTGGTGACCGTAGCCACGTCCAAAGCCGACGGCGCCACGAATACGTCGGCGTACACCTTGGCCGAGCCGATGACCTGGGACGTATCGTGCACCGAGGTGCCAAGGAACAGCCCCACCCTTACAGGCTCCCCCTGAAACACGGCGTTCGCCAGATAAGGATAGAAAAGCGTGGCGAACAGGCCAAATATGGTGATTATAGCGACCGCATAGGCCACCTCCTCATCCTCAGCATTGATAGCCGGACCCGTAGCGACAATGGCGGAGACGCCGCAGATAGAGGTGCCAACGGCGATGAGGGTACCAAGTTTCCCGGAGAGTCCTAGCCACTTGTTGATGCGCGTGGTGAGAAACAGAGCGCTCAGAATACAAAATAGAACAATCGGCACCCCATGGGCCCCTAACTCGAACACGGAGAAGATGGTCAAACGAATACCCAGCATAATGATACCCAGACGCAAGACTTTTTTGACGGCGAACGTCAAGCCAGGCTTTAGTAATCGGGGCAGCGGGATAAAAGCGCCAATAACCAACCCGAGCAGGATCGCCACCATTACGGCCGACACTGGAGAATTAGAAAATCCTAACAGGGTGACGCCGATCAAATCACTTGACCATATACTCAGCCACGCAAGGAGACAGGCAACCAGCAGGCCCGGCACCAACGAAAAGATTTGGTCGATTTTCGTGCCCAACAGATGCTTCTCCAAGACGCTCATTTGCCTCGATGAGCCGGTTTCATTGATGTTCATCACGACCTACTCCTGACGGATACTCTCTTTCCTATATTTCTTATCTGCATTGCCAACCCACTCCCCCCAAGTAATTTGCCTCACCCTGAAGAGACATCTCCCGTAGATTGGGGGGCCGCTCCGACCACCACCGCCCGTTTCCATAATGCCGGCCCATGGCGAAATGACCCACATTCAGAAGTGGATAATCGCTTCACGATTCTCCAAGGGAATATGCTGCGTATAGTCCCCACCCGCTCTACACCAGATCGATGAGGACATGCCGCAGGAGATACCGGGTCAGGGCCAACAGACTTATGGCGCTCAGGACAAAAAGGACGGTCGTCTCGGTCCAGGGATCAGCGACGAATCCCAGAGCCAGGCCCGCCGCCGGGGGATGGCCGGTATCGGTAGCGAGCATGGTCAGGATGGCCAGCCCTATGGCCAGGGCCCCGAAGATGATGAGACGCATTCTGGGGGTCAGCCCCGTAGAGGCAGCCAGGGTGCAGTCGGCGGCCAGGGAACAGAGGGTACCACAAAGGGTGCCCGACATATAGCCCCCCACCAGGGAACGGGAACGTGCCGAGCGCGAATGGGGCATGGCAAAGGCGATGAAAGTGGAGGCTCCCAACGAGGACACCAGCGTACTGCGCAACAGGACATCGAGGAGAAAAAAGATACCCAAAATCGTCAACGTGGCCAACGCACACTGTAGAACACAGCGCCTTCTTTTCTTCTCGAGTCCTCTGCCGATAATGTGCATGAAATATCCAGTATGTCCCCCATTATCCTCGAACATTTTCTATCAAGAATACCGTATAGGTCGGAACAGTTTTTCAACCCGCACCGGGTGTTCACAGCGGTGCGCCAGGTATATAACCCCCTACACCAGCTCCTCCACCACGTCGCCCATGCGAGAGGCCAGAGTCACCGGAACGCCCAGCGTCTCCTCTATATCCTCCCGGGTGAGGTCGTCCAGGGTGCGGCGTGCCTCGCTACCGAACATGGCCCGCGGCAAAAAGACACGCTGTCCCACGTCCTCCCCCTCCAGGACGGTGAGGACGTCCTCCCCCATAAGCAGGCCCGAGACGGTGACGGTGCGTCCAAAAAAGTCGTTGGGCACGGGGACCACACGCACGCGGCCACCCCATCGCGTCGCCAACTCGCCCGCCAGCCGACGCAGAATTGGAGCGATCAGGGTGCCGCACACCAGGGTGATGGACGATACATCGCTCCCTTCCGGCACGTTCGGGCGCACCGCCTGCCAGTCTCCCAGCAGGGCCCGCACCAACCCGGCACCATTCTCCAACTGGGCGTCGCTCTCGTAAAAATCCGCCGGGGGCAAGGGACGATCCGCCAGCAGGTACAGTTCGTCCGAGGGATAGAGCCACGTCCGTCCCACACGTTCCCGCGCCCGGACGATATACTCATCGGCCGTATCCAGCACAGCGGCGGCCTCCCGAGAATACAGGGTCCGCAGGGGCGCGGTCTGAAAGCGCGTCAGCCCCACGGGCACCAAGGCCAGGGTCTGCACCGTGGGATAGAGGGCCAAGAGTTCCTCGATGGACGCGCGCAGGGCCTGGCCATCGTTCATACCGGGCACGATGACGATCTGGCCATGCACCTGGATGCCCAGCTCCCCCAGACGCTGGAGCTGCCGCAGGATGTCCGGCGTCCTGGGATTGCCCAAGAGTTCACGCCGCAAAGAGAGATTGGTGGCATGTATGGAGACATGCAGAGGCGTCAGATGCTGGGTGGCGATGCGCTCCCAATCCGCCTCAGTGAGGTTGGTGAGAGTGATGAAATTGCCAAAGAGAAAGGAATAGCGGTAGTCGTCATCCCGCACATACAGGGAAGGCCGCAGGCCAGGTGGCATCTGCTTCAAAAAACAAAAGAGGCAGCGGTTGTTACAGCGGCGGATACCATCAAAGACGGGCTCGCCGAACTCCAGCCCCAGATCCTGGCCATAGCCGCGCACTACTTCTAAGTGGAGACGCTCCCCATCGCGGATTATCTCCAGCATCAGATGCTCGTCTGCAGCGTGGTAACGGTAATCGATGACGTCGCGCAGGAGATGACCGTTGATGGCAAGTAGACGATCGCCAACCTGCATGCCGCACACCGCGCCCAGGCTATCCGGCCTGACCGCGGAGACGATGCCGCCCCGCGTTTCCATATCTTGCGGCACCCCCTCGCTCACAGACAATCCGTCACTTCGCGAACGATGGCCTCCGCGCGCGCCACCACCTCTTCTATGCGCTTGCCGGTGCTATCCACCACCACGGCGTCCTCGGCGGCCCGCAGGGGTGCCTTTTCCCGTGTGCTGTCGATGCGGTCGCGACGCTTGAGATCCTCCAGCACCTCCTCGTAATCGGAGGACTCGCCCCGTTCCAGAACCTCCAGATGGCGCCGCCGGGCCCGCTCCTCCACGGTGGCGTCCAGATAGATCTTGACCTGGGCCTGGGGTAACACCACAGTGCCGATATCCCGCCCCACCATCACCACGCCGCCAGGGGCTCCGATACGCCGCTGCTGTGCGGTCAGGGCGGCGCGCACCCCAGGATAGGCCGACACCGGGGACACGTGACGGTTCACCTCCGGCGTGCGGATGGTCCAGGTGATGTCCCGACCATCGGCGCGCACCGTGTACTGCCGCCCGTCGTCCTCCGTGGGTGGCACCACCTCGATGCGCAGCGTCCGCGCCAGGCGCGTCACCGCCATCTCGTCCCCTATGGGAATGCCCCGATCCAGCGCCGCCCAGGTCACGGCGCGGTACATGACCCCCGTATCGAAATAAAGATAGCCCAATCTCTGAGCCAAAAGACCGCCTATCGTGCTCTTGCCCGACGCGGCAGGACCGTCAATGGCGATGGCGATATTTCCCAAAGTCCTCTCCTCTCCTATTCTCCTTTTTCCAGGCCCACAAACTGGCGCAATTCCTTGACCTCCTTCTCATCGAGCCAGCGTCCCTCCCCCGAGCGCAGGCCGCCCAAACGCAGGGTGGCCATACGTACCCGCACCAGGCGCTCTACAGGATGCCCCACCGCGTCCAGCATGCGCCGGATCTGACGGTTGCGCCCCTCATGCAGGATCATACGCAGCCACTGACACCCCCGAGGAACATCCTGTCCCCGCCAGCGCCACTGCGGCTCGGGCTGCGAGATCCGCGCGCGGGCCGGCCGCGTCTTGCGCAGCCGAATGCCCTCCGCCAAGCGCGCCAGTTCGCTCGATGAGAGCCGCCCTCGTGCCAGGACGAGATACTCCTTCTCATGTTCGTAGCGTGGATGGGTCAGCCGATGAGTCAACTGCCCGTCGTTGGTCAACAGCAACAATCCCTCGCTATCCATGTCCAACCGCCCCACAGGGTAGACGCGCGCCTCCGTCGGGACCAGATCCACCACCACGGGACGCCCATGGGGATCGTCCGCCGTGGAGATGTATCCCACAGGCTTATACAGGGCATAATAGAGACGCTCCTGCTCCACCTGCACAGGGTTACCATCGAAGGTGATGCGATCCAAACCCGGATCCACCCGGGTCCCCAGTTCGGTAACCACCTGCCCATTGACCCGCACCCGCCCCTGGAGCACATACCCCTCACACCTGCGTCGCGAGCCCACTCCAGCGTGGGCAAGCACCTTTTGCAATCGCTGGCCGGCGCGCTCACCGCTCCGCTCCCCACGTCGCTCATGCCGTTCAGCGCACATAGAGGGGAAGCTCTGAGAAAGGTTTGCCCATCAGGCGCACCTCAAAGACACCCACCGGCTCCTGTGGATCGGGCGCAGGACCGGGGTTGTCGATACGCCGATAAAAAGAAGCCCCCGCCGCCTGCAAGGGGCTGACCAGAAACATCTTTGGCTCCTGCAGGCCAAAGGCGTGCCAACGGCCCTCCCCATCCAGATAGCGGTTCTGGGGCGTCTCATGCAAATTCACGGCGATTTCAGCGAAATTGGCATAGAAATAATCCAGCATGAGACGCGAATCCGTAAAGCGGTCATCCGATCCCATCACCACCAAAAGCACCTCAGCCTGGGGGCGATCCACCATACTTATCAGACACTCGCCAGCCAGATCCGTGGTACCTGTCTTGACCCCTATGGTACCCGGGTAGGTGGTCAACAGTTCGTTGGTGGATTTCAGGTTCCTGAAAGCGGCGATGGCCTCGGAGTGCCCCACAATCTCGGCAAAGACGGGATTCATCATGGCCTGCCAGGCGATGATGGCCGAATCGTGGGCCGTAGAGTAACTGTCCTCGTGATCCAGGCCGTGGGGATTGGCAAAGTGCGTATCCTCCAATCCCCATTCGGCGACCAGATCGTTCATCCAGCCCACGTACGTCTGCACGTCGCCCCCCAGCGTCCTGGCGATGGCCATGGCTGCTGCATTATCCGAGGGAATCAGCATCATGAAAAGCAACTGCCGCAGGCTCAACTCCTCGCCGCTCTGTAGATGGGTCGTACTGTACACCTGCAGATCGCTGCTTTGAATCTGTATCTCCTGATCCTGGCGCCCTCGGCGTAGGGCCACCATGGCGGTGACGATCTTGACCAGGCTGGCAGGAGCGCGTCGCACATGCTCGTTGCGCCCCTGCAAGATCTGCCCGGTGGAGGTGTTCACCAGGATGTAGGAGGCGGCCGAGATCTCGGGCAGGGGCACCTGCCTTACGGCCTTTATCTGGTGGGATGTCAAGCCACACCTGGGTATATCGGCGTCGCTCAGAATGACAGGACTGAACCCCAGACAAAAAATATTGAAAAAAACGAAAAAGAGACAAGAGATACGTCGCGCCGGCATATCCCCTCACATGGCAGTGCGATCACATTGTGCCATTCTATGCCAAGGAAAAGGGAGCGTCAAACGGCACCGAAAGGCTTGACAAGCGCTCTCCCCTGACGTTAAATCTCTCCAAGACTCGCAACGGTAAGGAGCAAGCGACATGTCCAAAGCAACGTGTTTCACAGACGACGAGTTGTTCGCCATCGATAGATCCCTCGTCTATGAGGATGAGCAATTGCGCGAGATCGCCTTCCCACTGGGCGGCCTGGGCACGGGGTGCGTCTCCCTCTCTGGCCGAGGCAGCCTCGTGGATTGGGAGATATTCAACCGCCCCAACAAGGGCTCCATCCTTCCCTACACATTTTTCACCCTGTGGGCCAGAGCGGAGGGTCAGCCCCCCGTGACCCGGGTGGTGCAGGCGCCGCCCATGCCGCCCTTTGCGGGACAGGGTAACGGCAGCTATCGCGGGCTCGGCTTTGGCGTGACCCGCGAGGACGGCTCCGGCCTACCTCATATGCGCTCCGCCACCTTTCGCGGGGAATTCCCCTTTGCAGAGATCGATTTTGAGGCGCCAGACCTTCCCGTGCAGGTTCGCCTTGAGGCCTACAGTCCCTTTATGCCCCTCAACCCCGATGACTCGGGCATCCCCATGGCCGTGCTACGCTACCACGTACGTAACGACGGCGATAAGCCTGTAGAGGTGAGCCTGGCGGGAAACATCTTTAATCCCATCGGCTATGGAGGCTCCGGGCCCTTTGTGGGGAACCATCTGGGGCAGAACCTCAACACTTACGTGGACGAGGGGAGCGTGCGCGGGCTGCATCTGACCTCGGAAAAGTACGCCCCCGACGATCCGGCCTATGCCTCCATGGCTTTGACCACGACGTGGGAGGATGTCTTCTCCCAAACCTGCTGGCTGCGCTCCGGCTGGTTCGACGCCACCCATGACTTTTGGAACCACTTTTCGGCCACGGGCACTCTACCCGAACGCGGCTACGGCCCCTCGGAGGAGGGAGAGAGTGACGTGGGCTCCCTGGGTTTGCGGGTCACCCTGCAGCCAGGGGAGACGGCCATCCTGCCCTTCTGCATCACCTGGTATTCCCCCAACTTTGTGAAATACTGGCCCGGCAGAGGGGGCGATTGTGAATGTGACTGCGACACATGCAATCCAACCTGGAAGAACTATTACGCCTCCCAATGGGACGACGCCCTGGACGTGGCCCGCTACTATGCCGCAGAGCGAGAGCGCCTTTACGAGGAGACGCGGCGCTTTCACGACGCCCTGTTCGACTCCACGCTACCCTCCCACGTCCTCGATGCGCTCTCCAGCCAGGCATCCATTCTACACAGTCCCACGGTACTCCGCCTAGAGGACGGGACCTTTTATGGGTTCGAGGGTTGCCACTGCGACAGCGGCTGCTGTGAGGGCTCGTGCACCCACGTGTGGAACTATGCCCAGACGGCGGCCTTTCTTTTCCCCTCCCTGGAGCGCTCCATGCGTGAGGCGGACTATGCATACAATATGCGCGACAGCGGCGAGATGTGCTTCCGGCTGCAGCTTCCTCTGGACAGCCCCCTGTGGGACTTTTATCCCGCCGCCGACGGGCAGATGGGAGGCATCCTAAAAGTCTACCGCGACTGGCGTCTCTGCGGGGACGATGACTGGCTGCGCGGGTTGTGGCCCAGAGTAAAGAAGGCCTTGGAGTACGCCTGGGAGCAGTGGGACGACGACCGGGACGGCGTCATGGAGGGCATCCAGCACAATACCTACGACATCGAGTTCCACGGTCCCAACACCATGACGGGCAGTTTCTACCTGGGCGCCCTCCGCGCGGGCGAGGAGATGGCTCGACACCTGGGCGATGAGGAGGCCGCCGACATCTATCATCAGGTCTATGAGAAGGGCCGTCACTGGATGGACCGGGAACTGTACAATGGCGAGTACTATATACAAAAAGTGGGCGACGAGGACATCAAATACCAGTACGGTCGGGGATGCCTGTCGGACCAGCTCATCGGGCAGTGGTTCGCCCACATCGTGGGGCTGGGAGACCTTTTCGATGCCGGGCACGTTCAGAGCGCCATCAAGGCCATATTTGAACACAACTGGCAGACCGACTTTGGGGAGCACGCCAATCCCCAGCGCATCTATGCCCTCAACGACGAACAGGGGCTGTTGCTGTGCACCTGGCCCAACGGCGGACGCCCCGAATTCCCCTTTGTCTACTCGGACGAGGTATGGTGCGGAATCGAGTATCAGGTAGCCTCACATCTCATCTACGAGGGATTTGTCAGGGAGGGATTGGCCATCGTCAAGGGGCTCCGCGCCCGCCACGACGGCCTGCGCCGCAATCCCTGGAACGAGTTCGAGTGCGGCAGCCACTATGCGCGCTCCCTGGCCTCCTGGTCGCTGCTCACGGCCCTCTCGGGATACCATTTCGACGTGCCCAACAAAACGCTGGGCTTTGCGCCCCGTTGGCGGGCCGATGATTGGCGCAGCCTCTGGTCCACGGGAACGGGTTGGGGTACCTACTCTCAGCAATTGAAGGAAGGCGAGGGCACAGTCAGGCTGCATGTCGCTCAGGGCGAACTGTCGTTGGGCAGGTTGTTGTTGGGCAGCGTGGATACGGGGGCAACGGTCAAGGCTCGCGTTGGAGAGGAACTCCTCGACGCCAAGCCTGCGTCGGAAGACGGCAAATTGACCCTCTCCTTCCCGCCAGAGGTGACGCTCACAGCGGGTGACCTGCTGACCATCGATCTCAGCTGGTCGGACCAGTAGCGATGGTGTAGAGACGTCCCGCCGGGACGTCTCTACTGCTATCCTTGACGTTTGCCTTTGCTTTCCCATCCCACTTGTCATACCATACCCTAGACGTGGACGAGAGGCCTGCGGAGAGTATGAGAATCGGATTCAGCGGTACCTTTTGGGAACAGGAGAACACGGGAAGCGGACAGTACGTCCGCCGCCTCGTCGAGGCCCTGGGACACCATACAGAGATGGAGAGCATCCTCTTTTTGCCCCGTTATATGGATGTGACAAGGCAGAGGGGGATGCCCCCCTTCTCCTATCCCGTGACCACCCCTCTGGATCGCTGGCACGATAACCTGGCCAAGGCGTGGTATGAGCAGATCGGCTATCCCCGCGCATGCCGCGAAAAAAAAGTGGACGTGGCCCACGTGCCCTATTTTGCCCCGCCCCTCTTTTCCACCACGACGACGGTGGTGACCATCCACGACCTGATACCCCTCATCCTGCCCGCCTATCGGGGATCGGGTACCGTGCGCCTCTACATGCAACTCGTATCCCGCGCGGCACGGCGTGCTGCATTGATTCTCACTGACTCACAGGCCTCGGCTCGGGATATCAGGCGCCTGCTGGACATCCCCGAGGAACGCCTGCGCGTGGTCCCCCTGGCCGCCGACGCAGCCTATCGCCCCCTGCCTCCCGAGGACCGAGAGCCCGTCCTTAAACGCCTGGGGGTGCCGTCCGACTATCTCCTCTACCTGGGCGGATTCGACCAGCGTAAGAACGTGGCCGGCCTGCTACGGGCCTACGCACAGGCCCAAGGTGATCTGAGCCACGTTCCTCTGGTCATCGCAGGGCGATTGCCCGCAGAGGACACGTCTTTCACGCCCCATCCCAAACGCATCGCAGAGGAACTGGGCATCAGCACGCGCGTGCACTATACGGGGTGGGTGCTCGAGGCGGACAAACCCGCCCTCTATTCCGGGGCCACGGCCTTTTGCTTCCCCTCTCGCTACGAGGGATTCGGCCTGCCCGTCCTAGAGGCCATCGCCTGTGGCACGCCAGCCATCGTGGGCAGCGGCAGTTCCCTGCAGGAGGTAGCGGGACCGGGCGGGATCGCAGTGTCCCCCACAGAGACCGAAGCCCTGGCTGGGGCCCTGATCCGCGTGGTGAAGGATGCCGATCTGCGCCAATCCCTCGCCAGCAGGGGATTGGCGCACGCACGCCGTTTCTCCTGGCGCGCCACGGCAGAGAAGACAGTCGAGATTTATCACGAGGCGTTGTCCATAGATGCACGCCGCTGACGAACGATGATAGGAAACAGCGACTTATCATCGACCACCACCAGGCAACAGATCGCATCCCGTACCCCCGCCCTCGCGGGGACGAGTCTCGGGATCTATCTCAGCCGCGTCGTCGCCGAGGGATTTGCCGGGCCGCGGTCCGTGGCCGTCCTGCTGCCTCTCATACTGGCGTGCGTTGCTCTCGGGCTCTTTACAGCGCATCTCATGCGCAGATGGAGAATCCATCCCTGGCCCCTGATCCTGCTGCTGAGTTACGTGATCTATCCCCACCCCGCTCCCGGGGTGGCCGGGGGAATCCTTCTTTTTGTGATAGTAACCCTCGCCGCCCTCCATATCCCTTCCAAGATTCAACCGCCCTGGATCGAGGCCGGCGTGTTTCTCGTCAGCCTGGGGCTGTATGTGCGTACCCTGGCCCCCACGGTGCTCCCGGCTGACAGCGGCGAGTTTCAACTCGTGGCCCCTGTGCTGGGCATCGCCCATCCGCCGGGTTATGCTCTCTACACCATGCTGGGCAGGCTCTTCACCCTCATCCCCCTCGGCGACGCGGCCTACCGCATGAACCTTTTCGGGGCCGTCTGCGGCGCCCTGACTTTGGCCCTTCTCGTGCACCTGGTGCGCCGCGCCAGCAACTCCACGGGGGCAGCCCTGATCGCGGCGGCCATGTTGGGCCTCAGTCCCACCTTTTGGGCCCAGAGCACGACGGCCAATATCCGCAGCCTGACGGCCGCCTTTACCGCCCTGTCGGCGGACCTGCTGTTGCACTGGGGGGAGAGGGAGGAGCCCAAATACCTAACAGCCTTTGCTGCTTGCTTCGGCCTGGGCGTGGGCCACCACGCCTCCTTGGGGCTACTGGGATTCCCCTTTCTCCTCTACATCGTCGCCCGCGCGCCCCGCATCCTCGTCCAACCTCGCCGCTGGATACGCCCTCTCCTGGCCCTGCTTGCCTCCTTTACGGTGCTCCTATACCTTCCCCTGCGCAGCGGTATGGGTGCTCCCTTTGACCCCACGCCCATCCGTTCTTGGGGCGACTTTGTAAACCACGTGCTGGCCCTGGGATTTCGGGGGGACATGTTCTACTATCGCACCCTACCCGACCTGATCGCCCGCCTGGGCGTATGGGCCGAGATCGTGCGGCTACAGTTTGGGCACCTCCTTCCCTGGGCCACGCTCCTCACGGCGGTGGGCGGCCTGATCCCACGAAGAAACAGGGCTCCCGTCGGGCTTTTAGTGGGCATCTGGGGCATCAA
>CAZMOW010000013.1:0-42729 GCA_964567975.1 uncultured Anaerolineales bacterium
GAGGGAGCGGCGGGGGCCATCATGGAGGCGGGGAGGAGCCTGCTGCCCGTGGGCATTGTGCGGGTGGAGGGACATTTCGAGCGTGGGGCCATCATCAGCGTGCGGCGGCAGGATGGAGAAGCGGTCGCTCGAGGACTCGCCAATTATAGTGCGGAGGATCTGCTGCAGATCCTTGGTCACCAGTCGGAGGACATCAGCGGTATTTTGGGTTATGATTATGGTCCGGAGTTCATTCACCGCGACAAGATGGCGTTGCTTTGAGTTCATACGGGACGAGCTATAATGTTACCTCAGGCAGAAGGAGGATAAAGTGGCAGAAGTGAATTTGCGTGGTATGGCACAGGAGGCCAGGGAGGCGGCGCAGGCGTTGGGTTTGCTGCCCAGCGGCGTGCGGGATGGTGTCCTGGAAGAGATTGCACGCCGTCTCGATGATGTGGGCGACGATCTGTGGGAAGCCAACGAGGCCGACGTGGCCGAGGCTGACGAGGTTGGCGTGGCGGCACCCCTCGTGGACCGCTCCACCCTTACGCCTGATAAGATTGCGTCCATGGCCCAGGGCTGTCGCGACGTGGCCGCTCTGGAGGA
Organism: uncultured Anaerolineales bacterium; assembly: GCA_964567975.1. GTDB lineage: Bacteria > Chloroflexota > Anaerolineae > UBA1429 > UBA1429 > JAWLEV01. The sequence continues at coordinate 586 of CAZMOW010000013.1, forward strand.
CCCCTTGGGCAAGGTATTCGACGGCAAGACGCTGCCCAACGGCATGTACGTGGCCAAGAAGCGAGTGCCCCTTGGCGTGCTCGGGGTGATCTTTGAGTCGCGTCCAAACGTGACCATCGACATCGGCGCGTTGTGTATCAAGACGGGGAATGGGGTCATCATGCGCGGGGGGAAAGAGAGCCTGCGCACGAATATCGTGCTGGTGGACCTGATAAAGGAGGCCTGTCGGGCCAGCGGCGTTCCCGCCGAGGCCGTGCAGTTGATCACCTCCACGGATCGCTCTCTGGTGCCCGAATTGTTGGGCATGGATGATCTCATCGACCTGATCATTCCCCGGGGTGGGCCAGGTCTGCAGGGGCTGGTGCGGGAGCATGCCAGGATGCCCGTGGTGTATGGAGGTATCGGTGTCTGCCACCTCTATGTGGATGCCTCGGCGGATGTGGAGCGATCCATCCCCGTCATCCACAACGCCAAGACCCAGGCGCCCTCTGTATGCAATGCCCTGGACACGGTGCTCGTGCACCGCGACGCCATCGATGAACTGATGCCTCCCATGGTGGCGGAATTGAACGAGGATGGGGTCAAGGTGTTGTGCGATGCGCCCTCCCTGCGTGCCCTTGATGAGGCAGAGGGAATAGATGTGGATCTCGTGGAGGCAGCCAGCGAAGAGGATTACGGCAAGGAGTTCCTCTCCCTGGTGCTCTCCGTTAAGGTGGTGGATTCCGTCGACGAGGCTATCGCCCACATCGCCAAGTACGGCACCAACCATTCCGATGGCATCCTGACCAACGATTACGAAAACGCCATGCGTTTCCTGAACGCCGTGGACTCGGCGGCGACGTACGTGAATGCCAGCACCCGTTTCACCGACGGCGGGCAGTTCGGGTTAGGGGCCGAGGTGGCCATCAGCACGCAGCGCATGCACGCCCGCGGCCCCATGGGACCTGAGGAACTGACCACTTACAAGTGGATCATCCAGGGCGATTATCACGCCCGCGACTAAGGAGAGGAGGCCGAGAATGTCAATCATCAGGGAATCTGCACGGGAGACGCCCGTCGTCGCCCAGGCGGACGTGGTTGTGGTGGGCGGTGGACCAGGCGGCTTCCCCGCCGCCATCGCGGCGGCACGCCACGGGGCCAAGACCCTGCTCATCGAGCGTTACGGTTTCATGGGCGGCCTGGCCACGTCTGGCCTGGTGGCCCCCATGCTGGCCCACACGGCTTCCGACAGCGACACGCCCATCGTGGAGGGCATCCTGCGCGAGACCACGGAGCGCATGCACGCCGTCGGCGGCGCGCCGGCGTGGAAACAGACCCTGCAAGAGTGGGGCATCCGCTTCGATGCCGAGGCCCTGAAGGTGGTTATCGATGAGATGTGCCAGGAGGCGGGCGTGGAGGTGATGCTCCATACCCTGGTCACGGACGTTGTGCGCGAGGGCGAGTCGATCCAGGCCATCATCGTGGAGAACAAGTCGGGCCGCGGTGCTGTGACGGGAAAAGTCTTCATCGACGCCACTGGCGATGCCGACGTGGCGGACCGCGCTGGCGCCGCCACGCATCATGGTCGTCCCTTTGACAATCGTCCCGAGTCCATGGGCTCCTTCGTTCACCTGGCCGGGTTCGAGAAGGTAGACGACGAGCGCGCCCAAGAGTTGCGCGAGCAGATCGAACACGAGATGACCGATGGCCGCTTTCATTTTTACAACGCCGGCTTTTTGGGGCGCAACACGTACCATCAAGATCATACGGCGGCCAATATGACCCGCTATGGCGGGGACCCGGTTGATGCCTCCGATATGACCGAGGCGGAGTTGAGCATCCGCCAGGACGTGTGGGAACTGGTGCGCTATCTGCGGGCCAACGTCCCCGAGTTCTCGGATTGCTACGTACAGCAAACGTCCGCGCAGGTGGGCCCTCGCGAGAGCCGGCAGATCGTGGGCCCCTATGCCCTGACCGGCGAAGACGTGCATCGAGGAAACAAATTCGAGGATGGCATCGCCCGTGGCTCGTGGTGGATCGATATCCACTGCCCCCTGGGCAACGCCTACCCCGTGCATCTCTGTGTGGTAGAATGCCCCAAAGGCGCCGACTGTCCCTATTGGGCGGCGGAACATGAGAATATGCGCTCGCGAGAGGAACTGCGTCCGTCGGAAGGCGATTGGTACGACATCCCCTATCGCTCCCTGCTGTCTGTGGATGTGCCCAACCTTCTGGCCTCGGGACGCTGCATCTCGGCTACCCACGAGGGGATGGCCGGGTCGCGGGTCATGGCCACTTGTGTGGCCATCGGCCAGGCGGCGGGCAGCGCCGCGGCGCTGGCCGTCGATGAGGATGTGCTTCCTGCAGAGGTGAACGTGCAGGCGCTTCGGAGACAGTTACGGGAAGATGGACAGCTGGTCTAAAATAGTAATAGGCCATGTGCCCCACGCTCCGATGTTGTGCGAAGCGGTAATGTGAGGAGGTGACGAGATGAGCGCTGCTAACAGGTTTGAGATATCTCAGGATATCCTCGATTCGGCGCGTATGAGTATCGATGAGCTCAAGGTCGAACTGGCCGTTTATCTATACAGCCAGGAGCGTCTGTCCATCGGTAAGGCTTGCGAGCTGGCCGAGATGTCGCTGGGGGAATTCCGGCATGTATTAGCCACGCGCCGCATACCGCCGCACTATGGTGTGGCCGAACTCGACGAGGATGTGTCCACGCTGCGGGAACTGGGACGACTGTGATCGTCGTGAGCAATACCTTCTGCTATATGAATGGTCTGCGATCCAGCACCAGTTTTAGAGGCCGTTCTGTCAGGATTGTGCCTGGCAGGGCGCGTTGGAGCTCTGCCAGGGCACAGACGCTGCCAAATAGACTGTGAAGGTCGTTGAGCCCCTCGTCCTTCTCCTTGTCGAGTCCTTGCAGGTAGGGGACATAGCGTTCGGTAAAGTTGGTCAGGGCCTCTTGGCAATCATCAAAGCGATACCCCGTCTGTCGTAGGCTCCTCGTCAGGCAATAGATCCAATCGATCTCGGCAAAGCCAACCCTTCTTCCCAGGGGATAGAGATGACGGTTCCAGATATCCAGACAGGAGTCGGCCATGGCCTCCGGATAGCGCAAGGGGCGCCGCGCATACTCGTGATTGAACAGATAGTGAAAGGTCCCCGCCAGATGCGGGAATATGGATACCGAATCGCCGTGCGAAATGGGCGCCACGTGTCCCTTGCGTAGAAAACCGCTCGTTGGGTCCCACGCCTCCCAGAGCCAGGAAAAGTAGCCCTCTTGCCAGCTGAAAGGGACCTCATCGGCCAGCACCAGGGCGACGTATATCCCCGCTCCCTGGTGTGACGCGCTCCAGGGATTTTCCTCCCAGTCCAGATTATCCAAAAAGTCGGTCATCTTGGCTGTGTTCCGCAGAGGAGCCAGGGATCGCAGTGGATGCAGGGGGCGGGCGTCAAACAGTTCCAGGGCCGCGACGCAGTGCGCTGTGGTATGGATCTCGTGGTGTGTCGGCTCGTGAAAGAGTCCCGACTCTCGATCTTGTAGGCTCTGCAGGGTCTCGATCCAACGTCCTCTCTTTTCTGGGGCTCCCGGGAAACGACCAATAGTGTACAGGATGTTGGCGGCATCGGCGCAGCCGTAGGGGTTCAGGTCAGGGTCCCGGCCTCTTTTTCCATCCCGCCAGTTCCAGCGCCGGTAGGCGCCGACGGCGCCCAAATTGTGATTGACGACGATTTCCTCGATGGTGTTGACGAGTTCACGAATATCGAGCATCTTTCCTCCCGGACTATTGCTCGAGCATGTCCTGCAGAAGGCTGCCCGTGCTGTTGCGGGGTCCCCGACAGCCGAGAAGGTGAGCGATGGTGGGCGCGGGGTCGCACATGCGGGCGGCCCCCAGGGTCTCCTCGTCGCGGCGGTAGCCTTCGCGCACGCCGGGTCCCCAGAGAGCAAACATACCCATGTTGGTCCACAGTCCTCGCGCCGCCGTGGGTACCTGGGGCCCGTGATTGACGCTGGGGATCCCGGTGCGAGCGATGGATTGGCCAGCGGGCAGTTCGCCCCATACGAACCCCTCATTGTAGATGAACTGGACATCCCCTGCACCCTCTCCCCAGTAGCCGAGGAGGGCGGCGTCCCGCCTTTTGAGGGCCAGGGCCACGGCGCGCTTGCCGTTCTCTGGATCCCGCCATTCCAGAACGGCGTCTATGATATCTTGCTGAACGTCCTCGTATTCGTCGGCCTGGACGGTGCCATGAGGTTCTCGGCCCAGCAGATTCACGAACACCTCGGAGGCGGAACGGCTGGGCCGGATATAGGCCTTGGTCTTGGACCAGTTCACCGTGGGCCGCCCCTCTTGCTGCTCCATCGTCAGTAGTCCCTTCTCCTGGAGGAGATTATAGATATCGCAGGTGACGCGGTTGACGGCCGCGCCGTGATCAGAGGCCACGGCCACGACGGTGTCCTCATCTGCCATCTCCATAAATGCTCCCAGTGTATCGTCGGCGACGCCATAGATTGCCCTCAGGATCTCCATGCTGACCGCCGTCTCGCTGCCACCATAATGGGGCGTGTTCGGGTCGGTGAAAGCCAGGCATCCGTGGTGTGCTGCGTCCACTGGTCGGTAGACAGTCATAAAGAGATTGCGATCCTGTAGCATCAAGCAGTGGCGCGCTGCCGCTGCCAACCACTCGCCCTCGTATCGTGCCTCCTCAATGGCCGTTTCCCAAAAGGGATCGCTGGGGCGAAGCTGAGCTGACGATCCGGAAGCGTAAGGCCCGGCGACGTCAAGTAGCTCCTCCGCCATACTCGGGGGATTCACAAAGCCATTCTGTGGATAGATCTCCGAGTGACAGAGGGCGACCTCGCGTTCCTGGGGCCGGAATTCCAGCAGCTTGAAGCGTACAAAACCCTCCTCCCGGTCAGATGCCCAGGGGAGCCATTCGCTCCACTGCCCCTCGTGTAACTCGGCGAGTACCTGGCCGCCGTCCGTTCCATCGCAGAGGTGGAGGCTGGCCTGTCCGTCACTGTCCCTCGGTTGCAACAGGCCGACTTCGCGCGTTCTGGTGGATCCGGCTCCTCGAATGGAGAAGGAGTTACCCAGCCACTTTCCCGGGGGTAGATTTCTCCAGTCGATGGGAGGGGCGGGGCGCGCCATGATGGGAGGCTGTGCGGGCGACCGCCCCCTGCGTTCCAGGGGAATCCACCCCGTGCGGGTGCCGGGGGGCTGCTGGTATTCCTCGGCCAGACCCGGTGTCATATAGCGTGTGGGATGGGCCAGCGCAGTGGAGGGCAGGTTTGTCCCACTGCGGTCGGGGATGGCCACCACCCCCTGCTGGATGGATGGGGGCCAACACATGGGATAGGCCATCACCACGCTGGATCGCTCGCAGCGTTCCATGGTCTCCCACAGCCGCTCGGCGGGCTGAATCGCCTGCCGTACGTCCTCCGGCGTTTTCAGATCCGAGACATCAACGCGCCCCTGGTACGCCGTTCCCGGGGGCGCGCCAGTGGCAAAGGCATTCCAGTTGATGGGGCCCCAGGTGGAGACATAGGGCAAGACCTGGGTGAAGGCTCCCTCCCTGAACATGCGCGCAAAATGGGGTAGGCGTCCTTCGCTCACGAACTGTTCTACCAAAGGCAGGATCAGGCCATCTATACCAAAGATGATAGCCCTCTCGGCCATTTTGCTCCTTTCTCATTCCGTACTTGCTGATCGAAATCTCAGATTCGGTGGTAAAAGGTGCGCACGGAGCGGGGCGGCTCGGGTTTCCCCGCCAGTTCCCGCGTCGTCTCAAACCATTCGCGCTGTACCGCTGTGCCCTGGAACCAACCCTCGCAGGGCACCCGTTGGTGACTGCGTATCAGATTGCCCCAGGAGACGTGGGCGTCAAGACAGATCTCCAGGTGTTCGAGGTCGCCTCCGGTGTCCTCCGCATCCTCATCGACGGCCCGAGTGTCCTCGTTGTAGACGATGGGCAGGGGCTTGCGTGCCAGGGCCTCTGTGCGCTCGCGCAGAACCTCGATGGCGCTCGCTATCTCCTCTGTGGAGCGCTTGTTCCCGTGAGGTAGAAGCAGGTCGACGGCCCGCATAAAGGAAGCGGGGATATCACGCAGGTTCTCGGGCATAGAAAAGGTGCCCGTGAAACTTGCTCCCACGAAGAAGACGCGCTCATGCCCCCTGGCATTGTTATACAATGCCACAGTATCCTTGACCTGGTAGATCATCTCGTGGATGTTCGGTAGTTGCAGGGCGGGCCAGTATGCCGAGGCGTCGCATTCATTGGCCAGGTCGATGATGAGGCGGTCATATCCTTGCTCCAGCAACCAGTTGGTCGCATTCTCTATGGCCGTTCCAATGGCCTCTTCTCGAATGCGGCGGTTGCCACCCTGATAAAAGTAGTTGACGATAGGTACCATGTCCAATCTTTTGGCCTCGTTCAGCAGGCGACGCAGACGCTGCATAAAGGCGGGACGCAGGGACCCGTCCGGGTTAAAGGCTCCACAGTCCAGGTCGCGGGTGGAGAGCCCGTCGGGAGGTGGAGACGTGGGAAAGGGATTTCCGCCCTGTAGACCGATGGTAAAGGCGATGACGCCGCACGCGCGCCAGTCGGACATGGCGTCCACGAACTGCTGAGTGTTGCGTTCTGGATCCCACTCCCCGGTATCGGGGTAAATCCAGTCGTGCCGACCGTCGCCGTCATAATCTCGATCCTCGTTCAGGTCATCGAATATGCCGTTGATCACTCGGTGGTTCAGCAAGAGACCCGCCAGTCTATCGTCGGCATCCGGAAACCCCGCGTCCTCGGTGTACGTCCTGGCGTCGTTCTGGAAGAAATTCTCGCCCACAATGGAAAGCTTCATAGCTTGACCCTTTCTCGTCTCTTCTTGTTCCTCATTGGGGCCAATACTATCACAAGTGGGGGTGGATTGGCAATCTGGTCCCATGTTGGCAACGTCGCGGACGCTTGACACCATCGTGGAAGACGTGCACAATAACTCTGCATTCTACAAGTATTTAGGGTCTTTCAGTTTCTAATGGGGAGGATTTGGGTATGGTCAGTGGAAGAACTGAAGAGGCTTTCTTTCCGCGCAAACTGCGCATGGGTATGGTAGGGGGCGGACGCGGCGCCTTTATCGGCGATGTACATCGGCGTGCGGCGCGACTAGAGGGTGACGTTGAACTGGTCGCCGGTTGCTTTTCCTCGACGCCGGAAAAATCCAGAGCCTCGGGAAGGGATCTGCACGTACCGGAGGATCGCGTGTACGGCACCTGGGAGGAGATGGTGGAGGGCGAGTTGGCGCTTCCCGAGGGGGAGCGCATCGATTTTGTATCCGTCGTGACGCCCAATCATCTGCACTATCCCATCTCCAAGGCGTTTGTGGAAGCGGGATTCAACGTGGTCTGCGACAAACCCTTGGTGCACACCGTGGAGGAGGCGTTGGATCTGGTGCAGGCCGTTCAGGAGAACGACGTGCGCTTTGCCGTGACGTACAACTATACGGGGTATCCCATGGTGAAGCAGGCGCGCCATCTGGTGCAGTCGGGGGAACTGGGCGAACTTCGCAAGGTGATCGTCGAGTATCCCCAGGGATGGCTTGCGGAGCGCATCGAGACGGACGAGGGAGAGAAGCAGGCCGTCTGGCGCACCGATCCAGAGCGCTCGGGTATCTCGGGTTGCATCGGCGATATCGGCTCCCACGCCGAGAACCTGGTCTCCTACGTCACGGGGTTGGAGATGGAGGCTATCTGTGCCGATCTCACCACCTTTGTGTCCGGTCGAGAGTTGGATGATGATGGGAATATCCTCCTGCGTTTCAAGGAGGGAGCCAGGGGCATTCTGACGGCCTCTCAGGTCTGTCCCGGCCAGGAGAATGCGCTGAGCATCCGCGTGTGGGGCACCGAGGCGGGCCTGGCCTGGTACCAGGAGGATCCCAACTATCTCTATGTGCAGAGCAACGAGGGGCCGGAAAAGGTATATAAGCGGGGCAACGAGTATCTGTGCGAGGCCGCTGCCGCCGCCACCCGCCTGCCCGCCGGGCACCCGGAGGCCTTTATCGAGGCCTTTGCCAACATATACAAGAACTATACGGATACCTTGCGCTGCAGATTGCTGGATATAGAGCCCAGCGAGGTCATGCTGGACTTTCCCACGGTGGAGGATGGTGCTCAGGGCGTCAGCTTTATTCACAAGACGGTGGAAAGCGATACCAGCGAAACCAAGTGGACGCCCATCGGTTTCTCGCTCTAGAGTTAATTGAGGATGTGCTTGTGGAAATAAAATATGAGAAAGGAGCATCAGATGCCGAGACCAGTTACGCTTTTTACGGGACAATGGGCCGATCTGCCCCTGAAAATTCTAGCAGAAAAGGCCAAGGATTGGGGATATGATGGTTTAGAGTTGGCGTGTTGGGGCGATCACTTTGAGGTCGACAGGGCATTGACGGAGGATGGATATATCAAGGGACGCTGGGATCTGTTGCACGAACACGATCTGGAATGTTATGCCTTGAGCACGCACCTCGTGGGGCAGAGTGTGTGTGACGATCCCATCGATGAGCGCCACAGGGCCACGCTGCCGGAGCGCATCTGGGGAGACGGCGATCCCGAGGGGGTGCGTCAGCGGGCCGCTCAGGAGGTGCGAGACACGGCCCGGGCCGCGGCCGAGTTTGGCGTGGAGGTGGTAAACGGGTTCACGGGCTCCAGCATATGGAAGCACTTTTACTTTTTCCCGCCCACGCCCCCCGAGATGATCGAGGCCGGTTTTAAGGACTTTGCCTCGCGGTGGAATCCCATCCTGGACACCTTTGGTGAGGAGGGGGTGCGTTTCGCCTTGGAGGTGCATCCCACAGAGATCGCCTACGATATTGTAACCGCCAAGCGGGCCCTGGAGGCCCTTGACTATCGCACGGCCTTTGGCTTTAACTTTGATCCCAGCCACCTCCTGTGGCAGGGGATCGACCCCGTGAGGTTCATAGAGGAATTCCCGGAACGCATTTACCACGTGCATATGAAGGACGCGGCCGTCACCCTGGACGGCTACTCGGGCATTCTTGGGTCTCACCTGGGTTTCGGCCAGGCCCATAGAGGTTGGGATTTTCGCTCTCTGGGACATGGAGACGTGAACTTTGAGGAGATCATACGCGCTTTGAACCGCATCGACTACACCGGTCCCCTCTCCGTGGAGTGGGAGGACGCGGGCATGGATCGCGAGTTCGGCGCCCGGGAGGCGGCCGAGTTTGTCCATCAGGTTGACTTCCCGCCCTCGGGTGCGGCTTTCGACGCGGCCTTTGCCGATTAGGGGAAAGCGATCGTGCTTTGACCGCCCCATTCCACGCTCACGCAGATGGGTTGGGAATGGGGTGGTCGGTGTGAGGGGAGGGAGGAGATAGATCGTGTATGAGACAATAGTGGCTGTGACGTTTGATCTGTGGGGAACGTTGCTTGATGGGCGCCATAGCCTGAGGCCTCAGCGCTGTGAGTTGTTGGCCCGCTATCTCCCCCAGTATACCTCGGAGCGCGTGGAGGAGGCCTATGGCGAGAGCTGGAGACAGTTCTCTCAGGCCATGGACAAAGGATTCGGACTGCAGGGGGCCACGGTTCTGAGCATGACCCTGGACCAGTTGGGTGCGACCCTATCTCCTCCCAACTATCAGGCGGTGCTGCAGGGATGGGAAGCGGCCGCGCTACAGGATCCGCCGCCACTTCTCGAGGGTGTCCCCGATCTGCTGCATGATCTTCGAGATCAGAACCTGCTGATCGGTCTGATCTCTGATACCGGCGTGACGCCTGGACGCGTCCTGCGCCGCCTCTTGCGGGCGAGGGGGCTGCTCAAAGCCTTTGACTGGTTGACCTTTTCCGATGAGAGCGGCGTCAGCAAAGCGTGTTCCTACGCCTTTACCAGTACCCTACGGGCTTTGGCGGTGAGCGCGGATTCCGCGTTCCACGTGGGCGACCGGCCAGAAACGGATCTCAGGGGGGCAGAGAAGGTGGGCATGCACACGGTCCTGGTGTTGGAAAGCTCGGGGCGCCGCGACGGGATCGTCGAGGCGGATATCGTGCTGGAGTGTGTGGGCGACCTGCCAAAGGCCCTTTCAGACTGGCAGGCCCGTCAGTAGAATCAGTCTTCTTCAGGCTGTTCTTTTTCCCCATGCTCCATGCGCACCAGGATGTCGGCCACCTGGGCGATGGCCACCCGCTGCTTGCGATAAAAGTCCGACTCGCTCATGGCCAACTGGTGTGCGATGTCGCGGATCCGCTTGCCCTGGATGAACTTGAGATCGAGGATGTTGTAGATCGTCCACTCTGTGGAGGTCATGCTGCGTTTGCCCTCCGGTTTGAGCTTCTCGATGGCCTCTTTGAGCACTGCACGGACGGCCTTGGCGGGCACGCCGTCGTGGTCGCTGAGGCGCTCGCGTACCAACTGCATGCGCAACAGGGGGCTCTGGCTCAATTTTGGTCCCCCCCAAAACTCGCCCAGGGCGTCCTTGACGATCTCGGTAAAAGAGTTGGAATGGATGGGATTCATCTCAAAGTGCTGCAGCGTGTCCTCTCCCACATGGAGGGGGCTGGAGCGCCATTCCTGGAGCTGATCCAGTTCGCTGCGCATCCCCTGCAGTATGGCAAAGATCCGTTGTTGCAGGCGCATATCCTCCAGGGCCAGTTCGGCGCGTTGCACGAGGTTGTGGGCCCCCTCTAGGTCGTTGGTGGAGAAAGAGGGCTTGCTGGCCCCAGCGCGGAACCCCAGGATGCCCAGGGTCGTATGCTCGCTGGGGCTGCGTAGTGGTAACAGCCGGTATCCGTCCGCGGCGACGAAATCGTCGTTGGTGATGGTTCCCTCCTGCTGGCGGCTTTTGGAGAGGAGATCCATGAGCTGAGGCAGAGAGCTCTTGGATAAAAAGCTTCTGGCTTCCTCCCTGGGGCCGCAAAAGACCCGGATGGAGGCGGTGGAGCCCTCCATGGTCACCACGAAACCGGAAGGCACGCGAAGCAGGTCTGCCAGGGCGATCAACGTATTCTCCAGCAACTGCTCCAGGTCGGTCGTGGTGAAGAGGCGCTCGTCGAGGGTCTGAATCCAGGCCACTTCTCTACGATCTTGGCGGTAGAGCAAAAGATCAATAGCAGGCTTGGCCACGTTTACCAACAATTGTAGCACGACCACACTGGCCGCCACGGTTATGATCAGCATCGTGTCGCGGGGAAGTCCCCAGATATGCTCCACGCGCGGGATGGCCAGCATGATGACGATGACCATAATCGCCACCAGGGGGCCGCGAAGGAGAAAATGCATCATATTGTGTTTGATCACGCGGTCTGGAAGGAGCACGCCCTGATAGGCCACAATGTACCCGATGACGACCGTCATCAGGGCGATGCCCAAATTCCCCATCAGGGTCAGCAGGTGGATGAAATTGATGGAGAGGTGCTGTCCTGTGGCGGGAATGAGCAGGTAGGGGAAGGCGCTTACGGTTGGTGCAACAAAGGCCAGCATGAGGTACGATATACGGCGTCGGGAGGTGGAGGTCAGGCACCGATTGCGTGCCATTCTGATATTGAGCCATCCGTTCAAAGCCATCGTGATGTAGACGATGGCGAATACCCAGAAGAACGGTCCTGCCAGCAGATGGTATATGTGATCCATCTGGGCGACTCCCGTAACGATCAGGTCTGTAAAGAGAACGAGGAGCAATGAGATCGCCCCCAAAAGGTATCCGATCAGGGTACCGATGCGTCGCCATCGCGATAGAGAGCCCGTGGTTCGCAGGAGGGCGTCGGAAAAGTGCAGGTAGGCCGCGGGGACAAAGGCGATGCCCACCCACTGTAAGTGTAGCCACTTCTCGGCCGCTTCTGCCGTGTTGACGTTGGCGACGCTCACGTCGACGACATAGACTATGCTGACAAAGGCCATCAGGGCACAAAAGGCCCGCGCCACCGCACTTCGAAAGTTATGGGTGAGGATATAGGTGAACAAAGAGAAGCCGATGATGATGTTGGCCGATGAAAGTATGAGATTACCGAATCTTAGGATAGAAGCGATAAGGTTAGAACTCATGCGCGTATCATAACTCCGCTCGACATGTCACAGCCCTATGTGATGCATAACTATGACGAAATAATAGACGATGGGGATGACAAAGAGCAAGTTGTCTATGCGATCCAACATGCCGCCGTGCCCTGGAATAAGTTTTCCGGAATCCTTGACCCCCAGTTGACGTTTGATAACCGATTCTGCAAGATCACCAAAGGTTGCCCCTAGGACGATTAGAACTCCCAACAGGAATCCCCACAACAAGGGCAGGTCAAGCAGCAGACGACTCGCCACGATGACTGCTACCATACCGAATATTGTCCCTCCGATCGCTCCTTCCCATGTTTTGTGGGGGCTGATCCTGGGACAAAGGCTGTGCTTGCCCCAAACACGGCCCACGCAGTAGGCGGCGCTGTCAAAAATCCAGGTGCCTCCCAATGCCAGCCAAAGCCAAAAAAAGCCGCTCTCCAGAGCGCGGAGTCTGATCGAATAGCTCAAGAGCCCGATGTAGATACCCCCCGAGATCACGAGAGACCAGTTCTGCAAAGCGCCGGGTGCATTGCCCCGAAGCACCTCGAGGGTGAGCGCGGCGAGGGGAACAAAAGTGGGCATCCAATAGATCAGATCCCGCGCTGGCCATTGGGCATCCAGGTCAAATGACACGATGAGCAGGGAGACAAATAGGTAGGATGCCGGTAGCTCCTTGCCGGAGGCCATTCTCACGTATTCGACGCCTGCGCAGAGGCTGCCTATCAGTACTATGCCGAGCAGGAACAACCCGCCAAGATAACTCGCCACGATTACAATGGGAAGGAGCATCAAGACACTCAGCAGACGGTCCCGCAGCACAACACACCTCACATGATCGCATGTCCCAGGATGGTTAAGCGTCCGAGCCCAGTCCCCCAAATCTTCGATCGCGCCGTTGATAGGAGACGAGAGCCTCTCGCAGATCCTGACGATGAAAATCTGGCCAGAGGGTGGGGGTAAAACAGAGTTCTGCATACGCCGCTTGCCAGAGCAAAAAGTTACTCAGGCGCATGTCTCCGCCGGTACGGATGATGAGGTCGGGATCTGGCAGGCCCGCCGTGAACAAATAGTCTTCAAAGCGCTCCTCATCCACCTCGTCCGCAGAGAGGCCGTCGGCGATTATACGCTTCACCGCTTCCACAATCTCTGCGCGCCCTCCATAGTTAAAGGCCACGTTGACGATGAGGCGGTCATTTTCTCTGCTGGCCTCTTTGGCATGCTGGATCTTTTGCGCGATGATGGGGGCGAGATCGTTCAAAAGTCCCATATGGCAGATTCTCACGCCGCTTTCGATGAGCTCATCAAGTTCATTGTCGATGACGCGGTTCAGCAGTCGCATAAGAAGGCGAACTTCGGCGCGGGGACGGTTCCAGTTCTCGGTGGAAAACGCATAGAGCGTCAGTATCTCTACGCCAAACTCCTGGGCCGCGCGGAATATCTCCCGTAGGTTCTCTGTACCCGCCCGATGCCCGGCGGTTCGCGGGAGACCTCGCGCCTGGGCCCAACGCCCATTGCCGTCCATGATGATGCCCACATGGCGCGGTATTTTTTTCAGTGCAGTTGGCGCATGGTCCTCCAGGTCGTTCATCAGACTTCCATGATCTCAGATTGCTTTTGCTCGCCCAACTGATCCGCTTTCTCGATGTACTCGTCCGTCAGTTCCTGCAGACGTTCCTTTGCCCTGTAAAACGCGTCCTCCGAGATTTCCCCGTTCTGCTCCTGGCTTTCCAGCTTTCTCAGGGCCTCGCGCCGCAGATTTCTTATGGCCACCCGGGTCTCCTCGATGCGTTCTCCCACTATCCTTGACAATTCACGCCGTCGCTCATCTGTCAGGGAGGGAATGGCCAGGCGAATGACGGTTCCGTCGTTGTTCGGCGTCAATCCCACGTCAGACTTGAGGATGGCCCGCTCGATTGCAGGGAGTGTGTTGGCATCCCACGGCCTCACCATCAACAGCCTCGGTTCGGGCACAGAGATAGTCGCCACCTGATTGAGGGGTAGGGTGCTGTCATATGCCTCGACGGGGATGTCCTCTATCAAAGCGGGGGATGCGCGGCCCGTGCGGATGCTGAGCAGGTTGGAGCGCAGGGACGAAATGGCCTTTTTCATACGTTGTTCGATGTCGCGAAAGATATCATCCATTTGAAGATCCACCTCTCGTATACTCTAGTATAAATTCTGGCTGCCCCGAAAAAGGGGAACAAAAAGAAATATATGGCCCTTTACTATCCACCGAAAGACCTGGTTTTTGGGGATCCCATTTTCTATCAGCTGTTTGTAGCGCCAGATATCATGCCCGGAACTTGGACTTGTAGGACTCAGGTATTTTGGCTCACCATGGTACCTATCTTTTCACCGGCAATCGCCCTTGCCAGGCTGTCCGGCGGACTCAGTTTAAAGACCATCAGCGGGAGCCCGTTATCCATACACAGGGAGATGGCGGTACTGTCCATTACTTTGGTGCCCATATTTAGGGCCTCGATGTAGGAAAGATGCCCGAATCGCCGTGCCTCAGGATTCTCCAACGGATCCTGATCATAGATACCGTCGACCTTGGTGGCCTTGAGGAGTACGTCGGCTCCAATTTCCATCGCCCGCAGGGCTGCCGCAGTGTCGGTGGTGAAATAAGGATTTCCTGTCCCACCACCAAATATGACGACGCGCCCCTTTTCCAGATGGCGAATGGCGCGGCGGCGAATGTATGGTTCCGCCACCTCGCGCATCTCTATGGCCGTTTGCGCGCGGGTTACGATGCCCATGCGTTCGAGGGAATCCTGTAAGGCCATGGCATTGATAACTGTGGCCAGCATTCCCATATAGTCGGCCGTGGCGCGTTCCATGCCGCGGGCGATGGAGGCATTTCCTCGCCAGATATTGCCCGCGCCGATGACGATGGCTAGCTCGCTACCCAGCGTCAGGGCCTTTTCGATCTGGCGGGCAACCGTATCTATCTGGGAAGGATCGATACCAAAACCCGGTTCTCCGGCCATAAAATCACCACTTAGCTTGAGAAGGACGCGATTGTATTTTGCAGTCGCCATCGACACCTCCGCCGGATTTCTGCTGACTTTTTTTGACTGGGGGGCGTTATTACTCTATGTTGAAGCGGGCGAAGCGTTTGATCACAATGTTCTCGCCGGTTTCGGCGATGGCTTCTGTGATCAACTGCTGAATGGTCTTTTCATCATCCCTGATAAAGGGTTGTTCCAAAAGGCATCGCTCCTTGCAGAACTTGTCGAGTTTCCCCTCAAGGATGCGTTCCACAATGTGTTCTGGCTTATCATCCTCAATTTCAGAGAGGTACTGCTCCGTCTGTTCCTTGATCACGTCATCGGGTATGTCCTCGTGGGAAACCCACCGGGGCGCGGTTGCGGCAACCTGCATGGCCAAGTCGTGACACAGGGTCCGGAATTCCTCTGTGCGGGCGACGAAATCGGTCTCACAATTTACCTGGATGAGGGAGCCCAGTTTGCTATCTGTATGTATATAGGCGTCGACGCACCCCTCTTCGGCGACGCGGCCCGCCTTTTCAGCAGCCTCGGAAAAGCCCTGTTGGCGCAGGATCTCCGCAGCCTCTTCTATATTTCCGTCGGTTTCGTCCAGGGCTTGCTTACAGTCCAATACACCCCCGCCAGTCATCTGGCGAAGCTTTTTTACCTTTTCGATGTTCGTTGCCATCCATTCATCCTTTCGCGTTGCATACTATGAGCCGGGGCATAGTGTCCCGGCTCATAAGAATAGTCTTTCAAGATTACTCGACAGCTTCTTGCTCGGGTTCCTCTTCGAATTCTTCCTCGTCATCTATGATAATGATCTCGTCCTCTTCCTCATCTGCTGGATAGGCGGCCTCTTCGCCGACGGCGACGGGCTCGATGGTCTCCACCAGGGGCGCTTCTGCGACGGGAGCTCCTGCTCCCTCTTCCTCCATGATGACGCCGCGCATCTGTTGCCCCTCGATAACTGCATCGGCGATTACGCTGGTTATGATGAGGATGGAGCGGATCGCATCGTCGTTGGCGGGGATGATGTACTCGATGCCCTCGGGATCACAGTTTGTATCCACCATACCGATCACGGGTATATCCAGGCGATTGGCCTCGCGCACGGCGATATCTTCTGTCTCCACGTCGGTGATGAATAGGGCCTCAGGCAGCCGATTTAGGTTACGTAGGCCGTTCATGCGCCGGTGGAGCCTGTTCAATTCACGCAGTTTGTCCCTTGCCTCCTGGTTGGGCAGCAACTCGAACTCGCCGCGCTCGTGCTGCTCTTCCAGTTCGAGCATATACTCTATGCGGGAGCGTATAGTGCGAAAGTTGGTGAGGGTGCCTCCCAGCCAACGCTGCGTGACATAGGGCATACCACAGCGTATGGCCTGTTCTCTCACGTTCTCCTGGGCCTGACGTTTGGTGCCCACAAAGATGATGTCGCCACCCTCTGCGGCAACGTCGCGTGCAAAATCATAGCCCCTCTCCAATCCCTCCATGGTCTGCTGCAGGTCTATAATGTGTATCCCTTTGCGCTCGGTAAAGATAAAAGAGCGCATCTTTGGGTTCCACCGCCGGGTGCGGTGACCAAAATGTACCCCCGCTTCCAAAAGCTCTCTCATGGTAACAACAGGCACAAGCAGTCCTCCTTCGTTTTGTACACCCGCTCCCTTCATCCATCGGTGAACCGATCATGGGGATCGGCACGGCACCTTTGATCCAGGAGCGTGTTTAATAGGGTATTTGTACTAACTAAAACAAGAGTATACCATGATGACGGACTTGGCGCAAAAATTATGTATTCGTTGCCTCTTGCCAAAAGGGGTTACGGCCTTGTGGATATTCAGAAGGCGCGTATGATCGACTATCGATAGTCTTCGAGAGGAAAAGGATGTCAAGCATCATCACCCTGTGTACGGACTTTGGTTTACGGGACGGTTACGTAGCAGCCATGAAAGGGGTTATTCTCTCTATCGCTCCTGGGACTCGCCTGGTGGATATCAGCCACGACATCGCTCCTCAATCGATACGGGAGGGCGCCTTTATTCTGCGTTCCGCCTATACTTTTTTTCCCATGGGCACCATTCATCTGGTGGTGATCGATCCTGGGGTGGGGAGTGAGCGGCGGGCGGTGGCCATGCGGGCAGGAGAGCACTTCTTCGTGGCCCCTGACAACGGCGTGCTCGAATATGTGCTGCGACGAGAACAGGAGATCGAGGCCGTCTCTCTCACTGATCCGACCTATTGGCGCGAGAAGGTGAGCGACACGTTCCATGGCCGGGATATCTTTGCCCCCGTGGCGGCGCATCTGGCCCGGGGAGTGCCCCTGGATGATGTGGGGGAGCCGCTCAGGGAATTGGCGCAACTGGAACTTCCCGTTCCCGAAAGGCGAGGTGCTGAAACGATCTGCGGTCACGTGATTCACGTCGATGGTTTCGGGAATGTGGTGACCGATATCCCCGCCTCCATGTTGCAAAGGGATGTCCGTTGGAGAGTCGTGGCTGGCGAGGAGCGGATCGGTGGGCTATCCTCCACCTATGCCTCAGCGGCGCGCGGTGAGCTGATGGCCCTCATCGGCAGCCACGGATTCCTGGAGATCGCCGTGAGGGAGGGAAGCGCCGCCCGTATCGCCCACCTTGCCGTGGGCGATACGGTGCGGACGATACGCATATAGGATAATTCATATAGAATCAGCCTAGAAGGGGCCTCAGCCACCGCTGGCTTTTGCCGTTGGCGTCGGCGTTGGCGCAGGGGTCACATCGGTCTCCTCAGGGCTTGTGGCTTCTGTGGAGGGTGAGGAGTTCGCCGGGCCCTGCATCTCCACCAAGAGATCGCGTAGCGCGTCAAAGAAGGTGTCAAACTTTTTCACGGATTCCTCGACGGCGGCAAGGGCCTCCTCCAGGTCGGCCAAGGAGTCGCTGACGGCCTCTAAAGCTTCCTCCGCGCCGCTCATGCGCTCGTCCAGGGCATCTATGGACTCGTCAACGCTCTCGCGCAGATTCTGGATGTCTGTAGAGAGGGTTGATAGATCCTCCTCCGCTGCGGTCACCCTTTTTTCGAGGGTTTCCAGTTTCTCTATGCGCCGCTCCATCTCGTCGGCACGCACGGCCAGCTCGTCGACACGTTCCCAGGCGAGATCCTGATTCCTCTGCATTGTGCTCATGTTTCGGCTGAGGGCCTCTACCTGTTGACGTGGCGCAAAGTCGACGGTACCCGACCAGATGATGGCCACCACGAGGGTCAACGCGACGCCCAAAAGTCCACCCAATAACACGAGGAGGACGTTCTGCCAGAATGGGTTCTGGCGAGGCTGTGCGGGTGCCGGCTGGGGTGCGGCCCTTTTTTCCTCTATGGGTTTCCCTTCTTTTTCAGCCTTCTTTTCTTCGACGACTTCTTTTTCGGCCGGAGCTTCCTCTTCTGGCGAGGGCACTTCCCCTTTCTCTTCGCCTCGTATCTCCTCTTCAGGCGCTTTCTCGGCTTCCCCGGTGTCTCCTATCTCCTCTTCTGGAGAAGGCATCTCCCGTTCCAGTTCTTCTTCTGGAATCTCCTGTGCAAGCTCTTCTTCCGCTTCCTCGGCCGATGCGTTCCAGGCCTCCTCCTCTTCGGATATGTCGACCTCCTCAATCTCTTCGGCCGTCATATACTCGATCGCTTCTTCCTCTTCCGCTTCCTCAGCCTCTGGTTCCTCAGTCTCTGCAAGGGGTTCCCGCTCCTCGCTGACTGGTTCCCCGACGGGTGCGATCCCTTCGAGCTCTTCTGTCTCTTCCTCTACGTCACCGGGCGGCTCCCCGACGGGCGCGATCTCCTCAGCTTCCTCGGAGGGCATCTCCTCGGCCACTTTGGGCCCTTGCTCTTGTTCCTCGCCCTGGAGGGCCGTTTCCGCCGTGAGCTCCACGTCCATTTTCTCAAGCATTCGGGGGCCGATGCCGGCCACTGCTGTCAGATCCGAGGGCTCTGAAAACGGCCCGTGCTCCTCGCGATAGGCCACGATACGTTCGGCAAGAGCTTGGCCGATACCGTCGATTTCGTCTCGCAAAATCTCCACGGAAGCAGCATTGATGTTTACGCGTCTCCTCTCTGGGGCTGTGCCTTCCACACTCGCCATCTCTGGCCTCCTTTTTCACTCTATGTGAATACTGGACTGGAATATAGACAGGATGTATTTCCCACTCGGGGGTGTTGCTCTATATATCCATTATATCATAGCAGTGGCTTGAGTGCACGTACTTTTTCTGTGATGGTTCAAAGATCACATTATCTCACTTTGCTTCAGGCGATGCCAGTTCGCGATGGGACTGAGAATGGATTCGACAGGGGTCTCCCTTTGCTCGGCAGGGCCTATGACGTCCTCGTAGGGTATGTCGAGGATGGCGGCGATGGTGGTGGCGACCCCGTGAGCCAATACGCTGAGATCGTAGCCCCCTTCAAGAGCATACACGATACGGCCCTCGCACAACTCCTGGGCCAGTTGGGCCAGAGCGTCGGCCATATAGCGATAGCCGGACAGTGAGAGCAGCATCCAGCCTAGAGGGTCCGCCCAGTGGGCGTCATACCCCGCGGATGAGAGGATGATGTCGGGTTCGAAGCGGCGCACGGCGGGGATGACGAGGCGTTGAAAGGCCTGTCTGTAGCCCGCGTCCCCGGTCTGTGCGGGCAGAGGGATGTTCACACAGGTATTCAACCCTTCTTTGCTCCCCGTGGAACGCCAGTCGCCCGTGCCGGGAAACAGCGGGTGTTGATGAAGCGAGATATAGAGTACATTCGGATTCTTCTCAAAGGCCTGCTCGGTCCCGTTGCCGTGGTGGACGTCAAAGTCGACGATGGCGATGCGGGATACATATTCGTTGGCCAGGGCCCATGCGGCGGCGATAGCCAGATTGTTGAATAGACAAAAGCCCATGGCTTTCGTCTTGGTGGCGTGATGGCCGGGCGGTCGTACGAGAGCGTAGGCGCCGTCCAGATCATGCAACACCTCTCGCACAGCGGCGATGGTGCCTCCTGCCGCGTAGAGGGCGGCCTGATAGGAGCCCCTGCTCACAAAGGTATCGGGATCGAAAGCCTCTCCTCCGCTTTCAGCCATCTGGCGGATCTGTTCGACAAAGGCAGGGGAATGGATGCGGGTCAGATCCTCAAGGGAGGCCCTTTCAGCCTTGATGGCCTTCATCTTTTCCAACAGACCAGCGTCATCCAGGCGTTGCATGATAGCCAGCAGCCGTTTCGCCCTCTCGGGGTGACCTCCGGTGTCATGCTCCAGGAATATGGGGTCGTAGACATAGCCCACGTTCATGTGGCGTTTTTGCTCCCTGCTACCAGAGTGATCGCTTGCAGCTTGCCATCGCATGCTTATTATACTGCACGCATGGAGAACTGTGAAGTGGGAGATGTGTGCGGCGGCTTGGTGTATGGCGACGCTTGGTCTAGAATTGGTCATCCGTACTCAAAAGGGGGCAGGCTTGACTGGTGAAGCGGTGGTGACACAGGCGGATAGAGAGCAAAGGGATTTGGCGTCGGGTGCGCTTCCGCGGCAGATTCTGCGCATTGCTATACCCACGACAGCCCAACGTTTCTCTCCCAACCTCACTAACGCTCTGCTTATGAAGCTGGTGGCTTATTTGGGCAACGATGTGCTCGCCGCTTACAGTGTGTTATCGTGCCTGATAGGCTTTTTGCGCTGCGTCCCCATGGGGATCGGGAATGTCACCGCCACCATGGTGGGGCAGAATCTGGGCGCGGAAAAGCCAGACCGCGCGGAGCATGCCGTCAAGCTGGCCACCATGGGAGGTGTGTTCAGTGCGTTACTTTTGTTTGGACTGCTTAATCTATGGCCGTCTGCCGTGTTCGGTTTTTTCGGGATAACCCCTGCCGCGTTGCAGGTTGCCGTCGTCGCTGCAGGATATGCCATGCTTTTTGAGGGGGGTATGGCCCGGTCCTTGATCGTGAACCGCGCCCTGGCGGGGGCGGGAGATGCCTTGTCCCCCATGATCATCAATGTGGGGGCGCTGTGGCTCGTGCAGCTTCCTCTGTGTTGGTTGCTGTCCGTCCCAGTGGGATTGGGACATAGGGGAGTCTGGATGGGATTGGCGGTTAGCTATTTGGTGAGCGGCACATTCCTGACCCTCCATTTTCGGCAGGGATACTGGAAGGGGATCAAGATAGATTAAGCTGAGGCGTTCCACGGGGTCTCCCCTTTTGCTCAGCTGCCTTATTTCAACACCCTGTGAAAGATCCAGTAGGTTCTGTGGATGCGCGCGCCGACGGCCCGTGCATAGTAGTCGATGGGCCCCGCCCAACCGATCTCCGCACGATTGTCGCCCCGCGTTCGCATGCTTTGCAGACATCTTTTTAAAAGGGCGCTGCCGATACCCCGGTGCCGATAGCGTGGATGTGTCCCCATGGGCCCGAATCGAGAAGTTCCCGTCACGTCGTAGGCGGCAAAGGCGATGTAACGACCATGCTTGAGGGCCACAAACAGGGATGGGGGACAAAAGCGGCTGCTGGCCTCGACCTCCGCGCGCCAGATGGTGGAGAAGTGTCGTTCGACAAAGGTCGCCACCTTCTCTATCTCATCTTTGCCACTCCGCCGCAACAAGATGCCCTCCTCTACAAGTTTTGCCTCGATATCTGCGGTGTCGAGATCGGCGGTTTGTAGATCGATGGTCATATCCACGCGACCTTTTCGATCGGTCTCGTATCCTCGTTGCAGGAGAAATGAGAGCGCCGCCGTATCGCGCACCGGGACGCCAGGACAAAAGTAGTTGGGGGCCACGCCCCCTACGATTGCTTTTGAGACCCCTCGTTCGCGAAAGCGCGATTCCATCTTCTCAAAGAGGGCGGTGGCGATTCCCGCGCGGCGATAGGCCGCTGCCACGCCGAACAGCTTGATGATACCATGCCCTCCGCGCAGGCAACCAAAGCAGAAACCGACGACTTTTCGTCCTCTTGGTGCGACAAGGCATAGTTCTGAGGGGCAGTTGGGATCGTCCGCCGTATGATAGCGGAGCCATTCCACGTCTAGGTGGGATCTGCAGCTCGCCTCCTGAGCCAGGGGCAGTGTATTCTCCAGATCGGTGGGGCGCATCTGACGAATATGCTCCTTTGGCCGTCTCTGTCTCACCTTCGCTTCATGCGGAAGCCTTACCCCCGGACCTCTTTTGCGGATAATCTCTCTCTTTGTGTATCCAGTCGCTCTGGAGCTTGTGCCGTCGTCTGCCTGTACCAGTCCACCATGTCACCTTCCCTCATGGGAGAAATATGTCGGGAATATTCTCTTCCGGAGGGTTGTCGTCAGCGATATATGTGTTAGCCATCTCTGTATCGGCTACTCCATGTCATCTCTGATGTGCTCCTCCACCCAGTATAGAGGGCGCGGCGGAGATGCACCTTTCAAGAGCCTCTCGGTGATGCGGTGGAAGTGTGAGGGATCTCCCGTTGTCGCAAAGGTGGTCTTTCCCTCTCCTGTCCTCTTTACAGCATCTTCTGTCTTGAGTATACGCGCTACCTGTCGGGCGATGGCGCCACTGGGCTCGAGGAGCGTGACGTCATTGTCCACCAACTGCCTGATGGTGGGGATGAGGAACGCATAGTGGGTGCACCCCATCACCAGCGTATCCGCCCCCGCTTCCAACAGAGGACCGATATAGGTGCGGAGCAACTTTTTGGTGTGTGGCGTGTCGAGGGCGCCCTTCTCGACGCATTCCACAAGTCCATCGCAGACCTGGGCCAGCACCCGCGTTCCCTGGGCATGGCGCCGCACCACGTCCCTGTAGAGCTTGCCCCGAAACGTGCTCGCCGTGGCCAGGACGCCTACCACCCCCGTCTCTGTGAGCTGGGCCGCCGGTTTGACAGCCGGTACCATACCCACGAACTGGAGCGGCGAAAAGGTGGTACGCAGGTGAGAGAGGGCAGCTGCAGAGGCCGTGTTGCAGGCCACGACGATGAGTTTAGCATTCTGTTCGACCAGATACCGGCAGATGGCCTCACTTAGGTGGCGGATCTCCTGCGCCGGACGCACGCCGTAGGGGCAGTGAAAGCCGTCGGCCACATAGAGGAAGGACTCGTGGGATAGTTTTTGTGAGAGGGCGCGAAGGATGGAGAGCCCCCCCACGCCCGAGTCGAAGACGCCAATAGGAGCCTCGACGCCGAGCCGTCGTTTACTCTGCGACGTATCCGTTTGAGGACCGATGTGCTCTTTCGGCATTCTGTCTCCCTCGGGCCTTTTCCCAACAGACTCAACCTTGGGCCAGAGAGACTCCCAAAGTCTGCTCTAGGGGCATCGCATAGCCAAAAAGATACGACGGCGATACGGATTTGGAGACTCTGCAAGTCTTCAAGGTCAGGTTATCTCGTCAGTATTCGCGGTCGTAGACGGGATCCTTGCCCACCCAGCGCCCAGAGGGGAGGGCGGGGATGACCTCGCGCTCCTCTGGTGTCAGCTCGATCTCCAATCCGCCAAGGGTATCGTTGAGTTGCTCCAGATTTCGCGCGCCGACGATGGGACAGGTGACCCGAGGCTCCCCGAGCACCCAGGCCAGGGCAAGTTGCGCGGGGGTGACGCCCCTTTTCTCGGCGGCCTGGACAAAGCCATCCACGGTGTCCATAGCCTGCTGCGTATAGTAGCGGTCGTAGTAGCTGTCAAAGGCCTCCAGACGGGCCCCCGTGGGCATTGACTCGCCCCGCTTGTACTTGCCCGTGAGCATGCCGCCGGCCAGGGGATTGTACGTTATCACGCCCAGCCCCTCCTCTGCACAGAGGGGGAGGATCTCGTTCTCGATGCCGCGATTGAGAGCATTATAGATGGGTTGGATGCTGATGAATCGCGACCAGTTGTTCTTCTCGGATACGTGCAGGAACTTGGACAACTGCCAGCCTTTCAAATTCGAGCAAGCGATATAACGCACCTTGCCCTGTCGCACAAGGTCGTTCAACGTCTCCATGGTCTCCTCGACAGGCACGTCCGGATCCCAGCGATGGATCTGGTAGATATCGATCACATCGGTCTGCAGGCGCTTGAGGCTATCCTCAACGGCCTTTTGGATATGTATCCTGGACAGACCACCGTCGTTGGGGTTTGGGCCCATGACAGAGTAGACCTTGGTGGCTAGTATGATCTTGTCTCGAACGCCTCGTTTCTTGATCCAGCGTCCCACAACCTTTTCGGAGCCTCCCTGGGAGTACTGGTCGGCGGTGTCCAAAAAGTTGCCGCCCAGTTCCATATAGCGGTCCATAAGTTTGAAAGAGGTCTCCTCATCTGCTTCCCGTCCAAAGGTCATGGTGCCCAGACAGACACGTGATACCTTGAGTCCCGAACTACCAAGATTTACAATCTCCATGGTTCATTCCTCCCATCGTATAACCAAAGTGGTGAACGAATCGACCAAGCTGTGCCCATCATACCTCAAGGGGATCGCAGCCCGCCTGCCGCAGTGTTTCGTAATAATTCTCCACGGCGTTATATATATTCCGTTTGATATAATTATTTTCCTGTTCCAGTTGTCGCAACACCTTGCGCACCGAGTAGCGTTTCGACTTGTAACTCTCGGGGCATCGTTCCCCCTCTATGGGGAACCCGCTGGCCTTTACAAAGGGGATGATGTCCCGCTGCTCCACAAAGGCCAGGGGGCGGATGACGATCAGGGTGCCCTCGAAAAAGCTCACCCGGGGTTCCATGCGCTCGATACGCCCGCTGTAGAACAGGTTCATGAGCGTGGTTTCGACGATGTCGTCCGCATGATGCCCAAAGGCCAGTTTGTTACACCCCAGCTGGTCGGCCATCTCGAATAAAGCCTTGCGTCGATTCCACGCACAGCGGAAGCATTTGGTGCCGTCTATCTCTTCGAGTTCCTCGGCGATCTCGATCTCCTCGGTGACCAGGGGGATAGCGTGGGCCTCACACCAGTCCTCCAGCCACGCCTCTTGCACCGCCGCACCGCACTGGGCGTCCGTGCGCACGTGGCCGGCCACAAGAGTATAGGACTCGCGGGCCGTGCGTCGGCGGCGACGCAACAGATCCAGCAGGGAGAGGCTGTCCTTCCCCCCGGATACGGCCACCAGGATGGTGTCATCGTCGTCGAACATGTGGAAACGTCGATCCGCCTTGTTCACCGACTTGAGGAGATAGTAGGCCAGTTTGTCGGCGCGCTTTGGGTTGCCTTTCATTTGCTCATTCATTGTACATACATGATACAACAACTGGAGCCGGGAGGCAATTGATTCTATCGCTTTGAGGAAGGTATGCACTTCTTTTGCGCAGTGGCAGTTTGGTCTGGTATCTTTTTCCCATCAGCCTTTATTCTAGCCGCCTCTTGTGTTATAGTTCTAGGAGAAGTGATTGGATGGAGGGAGGCAACCATGTTAGAAGGAATCCATTGGTTGGGACACGCGAGCGTTCGTATAGACGATAAAGTAGTGATCTATATCGATCCCTGGAAAGTTGCCGAGAGCAAGCCCGCCGATCTTATCTTGGTAACCCACGGGCACCGCGATCATCTGTCGCTAGAGGACATCGACAGGCTGTCGACACCGGATACGGTCATCGTATGCCCGGCGTCCTGTGCGGAGGATCTCTCAGGCGACGTGCGTACCATCTCAGTGGGAGACTCTATGCAGATTGGGCAGGTGTCGGTCGAGGCAGTGTCCTCTTACAACGTCGACAAGCCCAATCATCCCCGGGTGGCCGGGAATGTGGGCTATATCGTCGATGTGGGAGGACGGCGCATATATCACGCGGGGGACACGGACCTGATCCCCGAGATGGACGATATCCACTGTGACGTGGCCCTGTTGCCCGCAGGAGGGACATATACCATGGATGCCGACGAGGCCGCCCAGGCCCTCTCGCGCATCGAGACCCAGGTCGCTGTTCCCATCCATTGGGGCGAGATCGTGGGCTCCGAGGAGGATGCACAACGATTCAAGGATCAAGCCCCCAAGGGAGTAGAGGTGGTCGTTCTGGAAGTAGAGGGATAGCGCACCGATGACCGATTCCGTGTCGATGGATGGCTCCTATGGCGAGGGAGGAGGACAGATACTTCGCACGTCCCTGGCCCTTTCCGCCCTGACGGGGTGTCCCTTGCATATCGAAAACGTGCGTTCCGGGCGCAGGAATCCGGGACTGCGCCCGCAGCATCTGGCCGCCGTACGGGCCATGGCCATGCTCTGCGACGCTGACGTGGAGGGCGATGCGTTGGGTTCCAAGACGGTGGACTTTTATCCTCAGCGTGCGGCCAAGGGAGGCCAATACACCTTTGATATATCGGAACTGGCCGGCCAGTCGAGCGCGGGATCGTTGACACTGTTGCTACAGGCTCTCTTTTTCCCCCTTGCCTTCTCTTCCCAAGATTCGGAAATCGTCCTTGTGGGGGGTACCCACGTGCGCTGGAGCCCTCCCTATCATTACCTGGCCCACGTCTATCGCCCCTTTGTGGAAAAGTTGGGATTCGGATTGGATCTGGAACTCCGTACGTGGGGCTGGTATCCCAGGGGCGGGGGGAAGGTCTTTGCGCGCGTCAAAGGGCTGGGACCTGAGCCAGAGCAACTCATCCCCCGACATGTGGAGGAGCGAGGGAGACTGCTCAAGGTTATGGGTATCTCGGCCGCATCGAATTTACCCCATCACATCATCGAGCGGCAACGGGAGCAGGCCCTGTCATATTTCCGCTCCCGTCACATCAAACCCGACATCGAGCTTGTGGAGGCGCCCTCGCCGGGCAAGGGGACCGTGCTCTTTGTGCTGGCAAGATACGAGCACGTGAATGCTGGCTTTACAGGATATGGGCGCGTCCGGTATCCGGCAGAGGAGGTGGCCGACGATGCCACCGATGCCTTTGAGGTGCACAGGGCGAGTGAAGGAGCCCTGGATCCCCACCTGGCGGATCAGGTGCTTCTGCCCCTGACCCTGGTGCCCGGGAGTTCTTCCTATACTACCAGCCGCGTGACAGGGCACCTGTTGACCATGGCCTGGCTTGTCGAGCACTTCCTCGACCGCGACGTGACCGTGACGGGTGAGGAAGGGACGCCCGGCCGTGTCGAGGTGATATAGTTATGCTGCTGGAGAGCTCCCTCTAGTGGTAGCGCACCACACGGAAGCGATACATGTCATAGGGTTCATCGGGATCGATCCACGCCTTCCGTAGGGCAATGTTGACCTGTTTCTCGGCGGTATCCACGCCCTCAAGATCGGGTAGCAGTAAGCCCCGCCGTGGGCCACTCTCCACGATGACGCCATATTCCTGTGGGGCGAGTTCTTCCATGGACTTGATGGGCTCCGGTTCGCCCAGCACGTCCACCGAGACCTCCAGGTCATCGAGTTCCTGTGGTCCGACGGGAGGAAAGCGGGGGTCGCGCGTGGCGGCACTTGTGGCGTTGGCGATGACTTCTTGCGCCACGTTGGGTTGCCGTGGCTCGATGGTGCCGATGCAGCCCCGCAGTTCGCCGTCCTTGTGCAGGGAGACGAAAACGCCAGCCTTTCGCTTCATCTCCTCGGAAAGCGTTTCGGGGGAATCGGTCCGCTCGTTGTATTTTACATAGTGCTCAATCGTTTTGTGGGCGAGTTCGACGAGGGGATGTCTCTTGGTCATGTAGCCTCTCTTTCGCCGTCTGGCCTACAGAGATTATTGCCGTTGCTCAATCCTCTTGACACAACACCGCTGGCGAACGTCGATCAGTCTTCTTCCAGCGTCTCCTCCAGATGCTTGAGCGTCTGATTGAGCTGTTCCTGTAGGGACTCGGCTTCCTCTTGCAGCCTTTCCGCCTCATCCTTTTCGTATTCGCCCTCGGCCGGCTCCCTCTCATGTTCGTGCGTTTGACTGGTGGCGCAGGGGGCGGCTCCCTCGAGTTCGCCGCCGAGATACTGCTCCAGGCTCATGCGTACCGTCCCCGTGGCGCCTGTGACGGGTTCGATTCCGTACTGGGAAAAGAACTGCATGGCCCGGGCGCCCATGCCGCCGGTCAGCATGATGTCGGCTCCCTGCTCGTCTATGAATCCGGGCACCTGGCCAGGCCTGTGGGCGCCATAGTAGGGGTTCTCTACCTCCAGGACCTGCTCTACATCGTGGTTCTCCACATCCACGATGATGAAATAGGGGCAGCGTCCAAAGTGCGGACTGATGGTGCTATCCAGTCCGTTCTTGCCGTCTGCAGAGATGGCGATGCGCATGAGGTCATTCCTCCTTTTGCAGGTTTTCAATTTGTGTCATGATGTCGGCCAATCGTTTACGCAGTTCGGCGAGTTGCGACGTCAGAGCGGCGAGTTCGCTTTTACGCCTTTCCTCAGCCATGGGGCCATTCTCAGTCTCCAGACTCCGAACCCGCTCGCCCTTTGCCGAGCCTTCCAGGGCCTCTACGGCTTCTCGCACCGTCTTTGCCTCGACTGTGTGAATATCTATCCCGGCGGCTGCGAGCATGTCTCGCGCATTGTGACCCACTTTGCCCGTGAGCACCGCATCCACATTCCTGGAAAGAACGAACTGCGCCGCCTGAATCCCCGCGCCTCCGGGAGCATTCTGAGCCGGATTGGAGAGCGATTCGCTTTCCATGGTCTCGGTATCAACGAGGACGTATACAGGGCAGCGCCCGAACGTGGGACTGACATTGGCTTCCAGGCCGGGTTCTTTGGCAGATACGATGACTTGCATTCCACTCCTTGCTCACGTTTCTGTGTCGAATTCGTCTTTATAGGCCTCCAGGAAGGAATGTAACACCTTATCTGTGGCCCGCAGATCTTTGACCCAATCGGCCAGATAACCTTTTCCTTTGGAAGTAATGGTATATACGCGGCGAGGGGGACCGGCCGTCACTTCCAGATCCCAGCTCGATTCTACCATACCCACTTCTTCCAGATTTCGCAGGGTGCGATATATGGCACTGAAATCCACGGGATACTCTTCAAAGCCCAGGGAATCCAGGCCCTCCATGAGGCCATAGCCGTGCATGGGGTCGCGATGCAGGAGCAGCAACAGGGCGGGCTCCACAAAGCGTCTGATGCGTCGTGGGCCGGCGGGCCCTTGACCTCTACGTCTTCTGCGCCCCATATAATATATTCTCCCCTCCTGTTGCGCGTACACTAGATGATTCATTCATATAGCTATTATAGGGCAGATATCGCTGGTGTCAAACATCTTCCGTCTTGCCATTCGAGTTCGTCTCCTCTTGATGTTCTTTCTCCGGCCAGGATTCGAGGGTATGCATAAGGGCCTCTGGCGTTTCACAGGTCACCAGTTGGGTGCGCAGAGCCGTGGCACCCGCAAGGGTGCGAATGTACTTGACCACATGTTTTCTGAAGCGCACCAGACCGAATCGCTTCCCATGATGGGCTATCATGGCCTGCAGGTGGTGCGAGATGACCTGTAAGCGCTCCTCATAGGGAACCTCCTTCGCGTTTTGTCCCGCAAAGATCCAGGGATTGCCTATGGCTGCCCGTCCTATGAGGACGGCATCGCATCCCGTGGTCTCCTTGATGGCGCAGATGTCCTCCACTCTACGGATGTCCCCATTCCCCAAGACGGGCACTCCCACAGCCTCCTTTATCTCTGCGATGGCCTGCCAGTTTGCCTTTCCGCTGTATCCCTGGGCCCGCGTTCGTCCGTGCACGGCGATGGCCGAGATGCCGTTGACCTCCAGGATGCGTGCTATCTCCAAGTAGTTCAGGGATTTTTTGTCCCATCCCAGGCGTATCTTGGCGGTGATGGGTAGGGGAATCTTCTCGGCGAGTATCCTCGTCATGCGACCCACCCTGTCAGGATGGCGCAGAAGGGCTGCTCCCCTGCCGCCAGATGTGACCCGTCTGGCAGGGCAGCCAAGATTGATATCGATGATGTCAGGTTTTCGCTCCAAGAGTTTTTCCGCAGCCCTGAGCAACATCTCGGTATTTTTGCCCAGTAACTGGATGGCTACGGGACGTTCTTCCTCGGCAAAGTGAAGGGGATCCGGTTTCCTCGGTGAGCGATGGATCACCTCGTTGGCCGAGACACAGGGGACGTAGCTCATGGCCGAACCGAATCGGCGACACAACAGGCGAAAGGGGGTATCCGAATAGCCCGACAGAGGCGCAAGTATGGTGTCCCCGCATATGGGGATCTTTCCGATTCTGAATACGGGGGATCGTGTCTCTCTCATATCTTGTGCGCTCTCGATTTTTATCGATTATTGTGGCACGGTGTGCTTTTCTGAGTTTATTGTAGAATAGGAAGGTGGATTGGGCCAAATCTTTGATTTATGCGATTATGGGGGCGCAGCCATAGACAGGCGTGTGACGTGCAGAGGATTGAAAAACTTTGACGGGTCACCTTATGTGTGGTAGAATAGATAACTGTGATGCATGGAATGAGTTTGGGGGCGGATAGCTCAGTTGGGAGAGCACTTCCCTTACAAGGAAGGGGTCACAGGTTCGAGTCCTGTTTCGCCCACTCTTTGTGAGAAGGCTTCGGCGTGATGTTGGCCGAGGCCTTTGTTAGCGTTGGCGTGATGGCACTTTTGCCCTGAGGAGGATGGTATGCCCGGGTTTCGCAAGTTGAAAACGCAGCAAGAAGATTTCTGGCGTGATGAGTATCAGGTGTCCGAGGAGGATCTCGATCTCGTCACCGGGCTCGTCCTTGACGAAGGTACCCCCCAGCCCCTCAACGTATTGACCTCGACCATCATTCTGCACCGTTTTCGCCAGGAAAAGGAAGAAGTCTCGCAACAGGCGGAGCAAGGAACGGTCTATCGTCCCGTCGATGAACATCAGGTAGGCGACGAACTGGTTTTCTCCGCCCTGGACTTTGCCACAGGCGAGGTGCTCGATGTGCGGGAGGGCGACAACCCCAGGTATGGACCCTTCAACGTCATTCGTGTAGATTTGGGAGGGGCGGACCGCGAGTTCGCCTCTGATTTTGATCACACCCATCCCCTGAACCGTCCCGTCGAAGAGTTGGTAAGCAGGACGGATGAGGAGATGGACGAAGCCGAGCTGCTTCGTCTCTTCGAGCACTATGTGGCGCGCGAATTGGAGCCTGCGCTGAAAGGGGACGAGGATTTTATACGCTTTGGCGATTCCTGGTTCCTTGACGCGCTCTTGCCCGAGATCCACGTCGGACATCTAAATCTGGCCGAGGCCATCATCTATGAGGCGGGGGAGCCCGTAAAAGCTGACAGGATGGTGGAGGATCTGGAGCTGGAAAGCGGTTCCCCCGAAGCGCAGATCTTTGCCCTGAATCGGGCCTTGGGAGAGGACGAGCGATTTGATAATCTGAGCATGGATGATACCCCGACGTGGTATCTGCGGGCCTTGGAGCCAGAGGCCATCTATGAGCGTCCTCAGGTGCACGAGGTGGGCTACCGGGCAGAGGGCGGGAAGCATGTGGGCCTGACCATGTTGGATATGATCGAGGAGATCGGGGACGAGCTGGACGACGTGGAGACCATGATCCTTGAGGAGGTCTCCGATGTCCATTTTGAGGTCGTCTTTCCCCATCTGCAGGCGGGGACTATGCCGGCTACGCGACAGTTCATGCGGCACCTTTCTTACGATACGGGACATCATTTCCCCGTGACCTTTATCGATCAGAACACGGAAGACCCTATAAAAGTTTGGGTGGTGCCCGAAGAAGGTTATGTGTGCGGATTGGACGATTGGTACGCACAGGTGGGGATGTGTGTGGGCGGTCGCGTGACCGTGAGGGCGTCAGAGGAGCCGCTCACCTTTGAGATAGCAGTGGAGCCAGAGCGTGGCGGGGGCAGTGATTGGGTGCGTTCGGCTTCCGTGAATGACGAACGTCTGGTTCTGCAAATGCAGCGCGCCAATGTCGCCGTGGACTGTGATCCCAACATGATGATAGATATTCCCAATCCTGGAGAGATTGTGCAGCTTATGGAGAGCACGGCGGAGAGCGATCCTCCTCTCGGTTCTCTTGTGCGCACCGCTATTCGAGAATTGGTCAAACTGAGCGGTCGCGGTGTTGCTCATGCAAAGGCCGTCTACTCGGCGGTCAATCTCTTGCGGCGCACGGGGGCCGTGCCCATATTCTCGGAATTGACGCGCAATGCCTGCTTCGATCCCGTGGGAGAGGGGTTCTGGGCCTATGATCCGGAATTGGAGGGGGAGATTTATTCGGATCTTGAGGATATGAGGGAACGTCCCCTCTCCGAGCGTGAGGATGTGCTCAGGGATCAGGTTGTGCAATATCTTGGCAGATAGGGAGGAGATCGATGGCTGTGAAGTGGCAGCGTCCTACCGTGGATAGCAAATTTCACATCGACCTAGGTTGGTGGGAAAAGAGGGATCGCGATATTCGCATTCATGTGCGCGATGTATTGTGCGAGGAGTGTCGCGAGGAATATGGGAAAGATCTCCTGGATCTCCGGGAGGTCGATTGGATCGATGAGCAGACGGGTGAGGTGGAGCGTGTCGATCCCCTGTGGTATAGCATACGGACATGTTGTAGCTCCCAATCCGACTACATCACGCCGGATACTCCCATCGTCGACGCCGTCTTTCGCACCTTTTTGGCCAATGGTAACGAGCCCCTCTCGATCCAGGAATTGTACGAGCTTATCGACAGGCGACCGCCGCGTGTTCTCCTGCGCATGCTCACCGCTGGTCAGGTATATATGGGAATTCGGCCCGTGATATAGGTTTGCTCGGGACAGCTGCCAAGAAAGGGAGGGAATCGCACGTCTGGTTTCCTCCTTTTGCTTTTTCTGGAGGGTGATGTGAGAGAACGACGGAACCGGGCACGAACGTGGTTGTGGGGGATGGCCGTCGTGCTGGTCATAGCCATCATCTACTTTGGAGAAGTATTGCTTGGTCGTGTTTACTATGGGGGCGATATCGCGCGTCAGTATATTGCGCAACGTATCGTCCTGGCCAAGAGCCTGCGGCAGGGGGCGCTTCCCTGGTGGTCTCCTCATGTCGGCATCGGCTATCCCATGTTGGCCGAGGGCGAGATCGGAGCCCTTTATCCGCCGAACTGGATCATCGCCCTTCTTTTTTCCCCGGAGCTGGGAGTCAGCCTGTCTATCCTCCTGCATCATCTCCTCGGCGGAATCGGTCTCTATCTATACACGCGGTCGCTTGGTCTCTCAAAGGGAGCCTCGTGTCTGGGTGGATTGGTGTGGACGATCGGTGGGTTCAATGTCGCCCATCTGAATCACGTGGGTATCATTAGCGTCACCGCCTGGCTGCCGTGGGCCTTTTTGTTGAGCCGCTCCCTTTTGGTCACAAAAGATGGCCGGCACCCGGTCCATGGATGGTTGAAGACGGCGGGGCTGGGTCTTGTAGTGGGACTCCAGTTTCTGGCCGGCCATCCCCAGATGGCCCTGATGGGCAGTATCGCACTTTGTTTCTACATTCTCTTTCTCCTTTATACCGTCAGGCCTTCCCTGGGGCGCGTCCTGCGATGGTGCGCGGGCATATCATTGGGACTGCTTGTCAGCTTGCCTCAGCTTTTGCCCACCATGGAGCTTGCCATCCTCTCTCAACGTGCGGGAGGATTGAAGGAGATCTTTTTCACCAGCTATTCCTTTCCTCCCTTGCTGCTGGCGAGCTATCTCTCCCCCTTTGTTATGGGGAATCCCTACCCCGAGGGGTCTGTCGAGACTATGTGTTATGTGGGCTTGCTTCCCCTCGTCCTGGCCCTAGCAGCGTTGTTTCGCTCATCCAAGGATGAACGATGGTTCTTTTTCGGCCTGGGGGTTCTGGGTACGTTGCTTTCCTTTGGACATTGTAATCCCCTCTATCGTTATCTTCAGTATGTCCCTGTGCTGAACCTGTTCCGCGTCCCCGGTCGCTACCTTTACTGGGCGAGCCTGAGCCTGGCCATCTTTTCGGCCCTGGGAGTGGACACTGTGCGTTCCACGATATCCAGAGGTACCACGCCCAGGGGATGGTGGATGGTGGCTATTCTTGGCGCCTGTTCGGTGGTCGTTATTGGGAGTGTATCCCTCGCCCCGGATGTCGATGGGCTGGTCGCCGCCTGGCACTGGCTTCCCCTGCTTTTATCGGCGCAGACGCTCTTGATCGTGCTGTTCAGGGGGCATATTGGACGCCACCTCTGGGTGGCTTTGGCCTGCGCTGTGCTCTGCGTGGATCTTTATGCTTACGGCGCCGTGCTTGATGCTACCTTCAACGCCTCTGTCCCCCGGGATCAGATCGAGGCGCCTCAGTCGCTGGACTTCTTTTCGCGGGATGAGAGCCTGTATCGTATCCGGGTCAAAGAGGAGATCGTGCCCATCCTCTCTGTGATGGAGGAATCCTTCTATCCCAATTTCGCCCTGACGTATGGGTTGTCCAGTACCAACCTCTATTTCCCCTTGGTGCCCCGGGCGTACGAAGGATATGAAGAGGCGTTGACCTCCGGGCGGTTGAATGCCCTGAATGTGAAATATTATCTCATCCCTCAGCTGCTGCCCGTAGACGAGGAGACTGAGCTGTACGATGTGAGAGATCCCTTTGCGGCTCTGCCAATTGGGAGGTGGGTCACCTTCTCCCCGGTAGAGATGGACGGGCTCTATATAGAGTCCTACCTGAGCCATTCCGCCGATCTGGCGGACGGGACGTTGGTGGGCGAACTGCTGTTGCGTCGAGTTTCGGGAAAAGAGATCGCCGTTCCCCTGCGGGCGGGGGTGGAGACGGCCGAGTGGGCCTATGAGCGTTCCGACGTGCGCGATGAGGTGGCTCATAGCATGCCCCAGGTGGCTTCCTCGTGGCCTGCGCGCTCTGGGTTTCCCCCTGTCGATCACTTGGGGCACACCTACGGCGCTTATGTGGACGTTGAAGCCGGTGAGGTGGAGGCCTTTAATCTGCGTCTGCTGCGGCCCGCGGCCTTTGTACGGGTGGAACGCGTGCGGCTGGAGGAGCCGTCGGGGCAGGAGCATCTACTGTCCCATCTCGTGGGATTGGCCGATCATTCCATCGCCTATCGGAGCGAGGATGTGGTCGTCTATCGCAACCACGATGTCCTGCCGCGGGCCTATACGCTGCCGACCTCGTCGCTGTCCGTCTCGGGAGGAGAGCTTTCTCTGCCGTCCTCACTGCGGGGGGAGGATGTGGAGGCGGTGGAGATGATATCCTATGAAGACAGGAGCGTGGTGTTGCGCGCCAGTGTGGAGGAGGACAGTTACCTCGTGTTGGCGGATCAGGACTATCCAGGTTGGCGGGCGACGGTGGATGGCGTGCCCACGCCGATCCTGCCCATAGATGGTGTCTTTCGCGGCTTGCCTTTGTCACCTGGCGAGCACGATGTTGTATTTACTTATCATCCCACGTTTTTGTTCTTTTGATCGATCATCAGGTTGAATCCATGGGAAAAGCTCTCCCCATGGACGAGGATATGGTGTATCGTGGGTGTGCCTTGCACAACCACACGATGTCGCCCTTGTTTTCTAGTTCCTCTTTCTTTCAGAGGAACCCAGACTGTGGAGGAGGAAAAATGGTTCTTGGATCTGTACCCCTGGAGACCATCACGGAAGCGTCATTTGCCCCTTTCGGCACGCTGGTGGATTGGACGCCCGCTCTGGAGAAGAGTGGGAAGCCGTTTCATATCCTCGTACGCTCGGAGGTTCCCACGGGATGGCGCCTGGCGGTGCTGAAGGTGACCCCCCGTGCTGTGAAGCGTCTGGAGAATCACCCTCACTCGGAAGAACTTTTCGCCCCGTTGGA
Source organism: uncultured Anaerolineales bacterium (assembly GCA_964567975.1). Taxonomy (GTDB): domain Bacteria; phylum Chloroflexota; class Anaerolineae; order UBA1429; family UBA1429; genus JAWLEV01. The sequence continues at coordinate 36,241 of CAZMOW010000013.1, forward strand.
GGGCCGCGCCGTCCTGGTGGTGGCCGAGGCGGGACAAAGGGAGGAGAACGATGACGTACATGGCTTTTTCCTCGACCGTCCCGTCAGCGTTGCCCCTGGTGTGTGGCACGATGTCTTTAGCCTTTCCGAGTTTGCGACCATTCTCATCGCTGAGAACCTGGAGGTGGGCGCCGAGTATTCTGCGTTGGGTCGACCGGTGGGGGCGATATTTCAGTAGTGTTCGCATGCAGGACAAAGTCGTGGGACTAAAAGGCGCCGAGCGGGCGGATCTGGCCTACGAGCAGGCGGCCGCTTCACCGTGCCCAACACGCCGGGTCTGGGCGTGACATTGAACGAAGAGGTCATCGAGGGATTTTCATCCATTCACATTTCATGATGACCTTGCCCATTGGGGCATCATAGATCGCGCTCCTCACTCCATGTGAGTGGGGAGCGCGATCTATGACATGGACTCCACTCCAAAGTCTGGCTCAAACTCTCGCATCTTGCCCGTCACCGTAAATACCACACGCTCACAGATATTAGTCACCCGGTCGGCGGTGCGCTCCAGGTTGTGGGCGGCCCACATTAAATAGTTGGACTGCTCCATCTTGCCTGCGTCATCCCCGATATATTGGAGCAGATCCTCATATACGGCGTTGTAGAGGGCGTCCACCTCATCATCCTCTGAGGGGATGGTCTTGGCCAGGTCCACATCCTGCCGCATAAAGGCGTCAATGGAACGATGAAGCATGTCCTTTGCCTTATCCGCCATCTGAGGTATCTCTGCCGGGGGATCTATCAGGCGCCTCTCGCCCATCAGCAGGTTAATCTTGGCGATACCCTTGGCATAGTCTCCCATGCGCTCCAGTTCCGTCGTCAGTTCCAGCATGGACGCCAGAAGGCGAAGATCACTGGCCATGGGCTGTTGGGTGGCGATGAGCATAAGGATGTCGGATTCGATGTCAAAGCGGCGCTCGTTGATCTGTCTATCCTCGGACATCATCTCCCGAGACTTTTTCAGGTCGCCTCGTCTCAGGGCGTCCACCGCATCGCCGATCGCCTCCTCGACCTTTCTGCTCAATTGAGAGACGCGGCTTTTGATATTCTCAAGGTCCTCTTGAAAAGATTCTCTTACCATATCTTCCAGTTTTCCTCTTATAACTCATAGAGCTCAAATAGACGGGGCTCAAGTTCTCCTTCAATGCGCGCGGTGACCTCCACATAGGGGGTCAACGTGGAATTGTGCAACTTGCGTTTCAAAAGCTCATCGATCTGAAAGATGCCCGCCGAGTTTCGCAGGCGGATCGATATGCGCACCGGGCGTTCCTTGCCTGCCTCGATACTTACCTCCTCAACGGCCATGGCGGAGACCGAGTGTATGTTGATCTCCCCCGCTTCAAAGGGGATGCGCGAGCGTCCCTCGGTCATGTCCAGGGCGTCAGCCACTTTGATTGTGCCCGCCTCCAGTGTCAGGCACGGGGTGTCCCAGTGATGGGCGATGATGGCATGGAGCGTCTCGGCGACCATGATCGTCAGCGTGGGTTCTTGATATACTTCGTTCAGAAACTCTCGGGCCTTTGGGTGTGCCAGGATGAGACTATGTTGCTCATGGTTATCGCGGTGCGCGGCGATGCCGATATCGTGCAGGCATGCCCCCAGGACGACGATCACTTCGGCGTCCTCCTCAGTCAGCTCATGATCCGTCACCACGCTCGGCTCTATCCCCGCTTCTACAAGCAGGCGCAGTATGCGCAGCGCGGCGTTAGCCACGATGCGGATATGCACCTCGCCATGGTCGTTCAGCCCGGCCCGATCCATCGCATTGATGTTCGCACACGTGTAGAGTTGAAACAGTGCGACGTCAGCGTTTATTCTTTCCATGATGCGCCGAAGCTTTTCGTTGTGCCTTGCTGGCACCTTTATGCTCATGGTTCTCCTTGGAAGTCCTGCGACCAGCCCTTTGACGGTGCGGTCGTTCTCTGTTCTTTACCATATCTTTTCCAGAGAGCGCGCCGTTTCTTTGATCGCCTCCTCATCTGGCAGGGAACGTATGCGCTCACTGAACGGTTCCACAATCACGGGCCCGCGATAGTCCATACGGCGGAGTGCGCTCATAAAAGTTTCGATATCGATCACGCCCGTCTCACCGGGCATGGCCCGGGCGGGATCCAGCTGTTCGTCACGGGGGACGCCGGCGGGGGCGTCATTGACGTGCACGGCCACCACCAGTTCATCGGAGAGCTTTTGCAGATCGCTGGCCGTCCCGCCTGACGTATACCAATGGTAGCTGTCCAGTAGAAAGCCCAGGTTCTCGGCGTCCACGGCGCGTACGAGTCCCAGGAGGCCGTCGATGTCGTGAATAAAGGAGTGAGGCTTGCCCTCACGGGATGTTTTGGGCCCCACGAATTCCAGGCCATAGCGCATATCGTACTCGGCCAGCACCTCACATATGTGCGCCGTACGGTCGCGCAGTTGTGCAAAGCGTTCCTCAAAAGAGAGGGTTTCGTGCCAGGGTTTGAACCACGTGGCCGCTCGCTTGCACCCCAGGCGAGACATATCCTGGGCAAACGCCGGCAGATCCTCCATGTCATCCTCAAAGGTGGCGTCGTCCTCGCGAAAGTTCACGGGCATGCCCGTCACCCCGGGCCGGAGATCGTTCTCCACCAATAGCTGGCGCATCGTCTCCACGCCCATGCGTTTGACATCATCCCAACTTACCGTGATGCCCTCGAAGCCGTACCTGGCGGCGAGCCTGGCGCTCTCTTCAAAAGGAAGCTCCACGCCGATAGGCCCGGGTGCCAATGTCTTGTACACTTTGCTATCCCCCTATTTTCCATCTATGCGTCTCGGTAACATTATATGCTCTTTCGCCCCTGGCCAAAGTCCTCCCGCTTTCTCACCCAGGTTCCCTATGGGGAGAGAATAGAGAATTGGGGCTGGAAGGCATTTATGGTATGGTCTCTGTGAAGTGGGCCTTTGGGACGCTTTGTACAAGTTCTTTTTTCCATGTAGCAGACAAAACTCCCATCGACCGATCCAAGACCGACGGGAGTTCTCGTATCTGTACCCCAGGAGGGAATCGAACCCCCGCTCAAGGTTTAGGAAACCTCTGCTCTATCCACTGAGCTACTGGGGCTTACCCGAAAAAGTATATCATAAACGTTCATCGATGACAAGAATACACCGCATCTGGAAATATGTCACATCTAAGGTCTGCACGCGTCATGTGTTGCGCTGTCTGTTGCGTGCTGTGGGATTGTTTTTCATCGCGTGGTTGTTGAATGCGCCTCCTCAGGTGCGGGTGGTGCTGGGGCCTCAACGCCACGTGGAGACGACAAACCCGCGCATGGGGGTACACACCCGCCTCACAGATGAGGTTGAGGACTGGAAGATCAAACGCACCCTGGAGATGGTGCGGGAGATGGGCAGCCCTTGGGTTGTGGAATATTTTCCCTGGGCCTATTATGAACCCCGAAAGGGGCACTATCGCTGGCAGCGCGCCGATCTGGTAGCCGATCATGCTGCCCGACAGGGGCTAACGCTCATCGCGCGCATCGATTTTGTTCCCTCCTGGGCGCGGCCCGAGGATACAACATTTCGCTATCTTGATCGGGCCCATTTTGACGACTATGCGGATTTTGTGCGTGCCTTTGCCGAGCATTTCGCGGGGCGAATCGATCATATCGTCGTGTGGAACGAGCCCAATCTGAGCTTCGAGTGGGGGTATCGTCCTCCCGATCCCGAAGGCTATACCAATCTCCTGTGTAGAGCCTACAGGGCGGCAAAGGAGGGCAACCCTCAGGTCGAGGTGCTGGCGGCGGGCCTCGCCCCCACGCTGGCGCCTCCGGGTAACGAGTGGGGGATGAACGATCTCTATTTCCTGGAGCGTATGTACGAGGTCGGTGCGGGGGACTGCTTTGATGGTCTGGCCGTGCATGCCTATGGACTGACCTTCTCTCCCGATGACCCCGCCGATCCCCAGGTGGTGAATTTCGCCCGCGCGGAGCTGTACCGTGAACTCATGATACAGTATGGCGATGAACAGAAATCCTGTTACATCACAGAGGGAGGTTGGAACGACCATCCCCGTTGGACCAAGGCGGTGCGTCCCTATCAGCGTATCGCCTATACCATTCGGGCCTATGAAAAGGTGCAGACAGAGTGGCCTTGGTGTCGTGCTGTTTCTCTATGGGCTTTTCGCTTCCCCTGGTCAGAGAACACCTATCAGGATTATTTTACCTTTGTAACCCCCGAGTTTGTTCCCAAGCCCGTCTACACAGAAGTGAGAAATTACGCCCACGGCGACCCCTTTGAGTACCTGGAAGTTGAGCGATGAATCAGAGCGGTAAAGATAACAGGGACTTATTAGACATATTAGAGTGGTTCTGGTTTGTACTGCCCCTGCTGCTGATTCTCTTGAATGTCAACAGCGGGTGTTCGCAGTGGAGAGTGGGAAGCTTGGATGAAACCTGGCAGCGCATCCAGGAGCAAGGTGTGGTACGCGTGGGGATGGATGCCAGTTATCCCCCCTTCGAGTGGATCGACGAGCAGGGAGAGTTTGTGGGCTATGACGTGGACCTGGCCCGGGAACTGGCCCGTCGATGGGATGTGGAGGTGCAGTTTTTCGATATTCACTTTGATGGCTTATATGATGCGCTTCGGGCCGAAAAGGTCGATCTCCTCGTCTCCGCGCTGCCCTATGACCGTACCCTGACCCAGGATATCCTCTATAGTGAACCCTATTTCAACGCCGGCCAGGTGCTGGTCGTGCCTCGCGAGGAGGTCTCCATCCGTACAGTGGAGGATCTTGAGGGGAAACGTACCGCTGTGGAGTTGGGCGCCAGGGCTCACCAGTTGCTTCTTCAGCTGGCGCGGGATCAAGGGCTGTCTGCCGAGGTCGTCACGGGACGACAGGCAGAGGAGATATTCGCCTTTCTGAGGGAGGGGGACGTGGATGCTCTTATCTGTGATCGCGTGATGGCTTATGAGCATATGGAAGAGGAAGAATTCCTCATCGTGGAGCCCCCCCTGACCAGCGCGCCCTTTGTCATGGCTGCCCGTGCGGATTCTCCTGTGCTTATCAAGGAGGTCGATGAGGCCATCCAGGTGTGGCGGGCGGACGGTTTCCTGTCCGATCTGGAGGTGCGCTGGCTGCGCTAAAGACTTTTTGACGCTTTGTTTTCCCTGTGTTAGGATGGCGCCATTGTACTTGGAGAAGGGGGAGAGTATATGGGGATTGCAGATATCAAAATGACCAAGGGCTAAAAGTAACGATGGAACGTCGAGCGCTGGATATTGAGCGTGACTATGAAACATTGTTGGATATGCAAAGAATCAGCTGGGAGATAAACTTTCCCACGCTAGAATTTAATGAAAAGGCCTTTCGCCGCTCGCTTCGTGGCGCCGTTCGTCGCGAGGAGGTTTATATTTATGAGATCGACGATAAGTTGGTCGGTTGGCTATGGCTCGATCTGCGGGCGCCCTCCTCTGGCGGGCACGTGAGGCACATTCAGGTGAAGCGGTGTCGTTGGGGACAGGGGATAGGGCGCGCGATCATGGAGGATGCCATATCCCTTTGCCGCGACAGAAGCTGCCCCCATATCACACTGAATGTGACCAAGGCGAACGCCAGGGCAGTGAGCCTCTACAAGCACCTGGGATTCGAGCCCGTGAACGATCGGGGCGAGCGCATGCGCATGAAGCTGGAACTGGAGGATAAGCAGGTGGCCTGAGGCGTTTGTTCGGACCGCTTACAGCTCGACGGTGACTGTCTGATCTCCCAGGGTCACCTGATCGCCCGGTTGCACCTTTTTGCTGCGGTGTGTTTCCAGTTCCCCATTGACAAAAACGTATCCTCCCTGGATCAGGTGTTTGGCCTGGCCTCCCGACATGGCCAATCCGGACAGTTTCATGAACTGATCCAGACGAATGGTCTCATCCTGTTCCTTTTTCTTGGGCATCCTTTTCTCCTCTCTAGTGATCGATATCCGCTGAAACTGTATGTAATGCACCCCTCTTTGTATCGGCGTCTCATCATTGGCTCTACTGAAAGAAGGTCCATGAGTTGCGTCGCACTTGATGGACGTGCTCTAGCAATTTACTCTTGTTATATGCAGAGTATGCTTTTCTACTAAAAGTTCTCGCGAAAGTGCGACGCAACTGAACGTCTAATGCTTTTTTCAGGGAAGCCATCATTGAATGGAGCAGCGATCCTGACTGTTTGCGAGTATGATATAGCAAAAGAGGATATGGTCAAACGCGGTGGGCATCAGCTACGGGCGATCTTGCTTGACCCTGCCCGACTCCCTCGCTACAATGGGAGCACAATACACCATCCAAGGAGCTTTTTCATGGCAATCACCGTCTCTCATCTTTCCCCCTTTTCCCTGCCCGGGCGATGGGTCAAGGGCAATGTACATACACATACCACCCAATCCGATGGTCTATTTTCTCCACAGCAGGCCATCGATTGGTATCGTGGGCGCGGATACGACTTTCTGGCAATAA
>CAZMOW010000014.1:0-41137 GCA_964567975.1 uncultured Anaerolineales bacterium
CGGGCCAGTACGATTGGGGGGCGTTGGATCGCATAGTGGACTCGGCCAATGCCAATGGCGTCAACGTGCTCTTTAGCGTGGTCAAGGCTCCCGACTGGGCGCGACCCGAGGACACAGATTACACAGTTGAGGGGCCGCCTGCGGACCCGAACACGTACGGAGACTTTGTGCGGGAGATGGCCAGCCACTACAAAGGACGGGTCAAAGCCTATGAGATATGGAAAGAGCAGAACCTGTACTATGAGTGGGGTGGACTTGGCGGCAAGATAAATGCCGCCCAATACATGGAACTCCTGAAGGTGGCCTACAATGCCATCAAATCTGTGGATCCGGGGGCGGTGGTCGTGAGCGGCGCCCTCACGCCGACGGGTCACAATGACGGGAATGTCGCCATAGATGATCGCGTCTATCTGGAGCAGATGTACCAGGCGGGCCTGGCGCGTTATTGCGACGCCATCGGCGCGCACCCAAGTGGTTACAACAACCCGCCGGACGCTGACTGGCGCACCTGGAGCGATCCAAATAGACCGAACTGCAAGGGGCATCCCAGTTGGTTCTTCCGCAGCACCATGGAAAGCTATCGCAACATCATGGTCAAGTACGGGGACGCGCACAAGCGCATCTGGCCCACCGAGTTCGGCTGGGCAACTGTCGACGGCCTGGGCGTCGCGCCCGTCAAGGGATACGAGTATGCCGCCGATAATACGGAAGAGGAACAGGCTCAATATATCGTACGCGCCTACGAGATGGGCAGATCGTGGGGCTGGGTCGGTCCCATGTTTCTGTGGAACCTGAACTTTGCCCCCGTGGCCGGCGCACAGGACGAAAAGGCTGCCTTTGGCATCGTGCGTGATGATTGGAGCCCGCGTCCCGCCTTCCACGCCCTTTGTAACATGCCCAAGTAGATCACATATCGCCCCGCAGCATCGACGTAGAGTCTATACACACCAGATTCTACGTCGATGCCATTTGGAGCAGAGGAAACAAAAATGATGCAGAGATCCATACGGATTATAATCGTCTTTGCATTGATCTCTTTGATTGCCTGCACTGCGACCGCCCCAGAGCAGGCGCAAAAGACGTCAATCCCTACAACAGAGAAGACACCAAAGCCAACCTTCACCGCCGTATCCGAGGCCGAGACGCCCACGCTGGCCCCCACGATGACCCCTGCCGAGACTGCCACGACCGAAAAAGATACCCCCGAGGCAACGGAGACATCAAGCCCGCAAACTGTGCAGTCCCTGCGCATGGAATCTCCCGAGTACGGCATGCAGGCCTTTCTCTGGTGGCGCCCCGAAGTGGCCAGCCGCGACCTGCAGGTGATCCGCGACGCGGGATTCGGCTGGTGCAAGGTGAACTTTGGCTGGCGCGACATCGAGGGAGCCGCCAAGGGCGCCTTTGATTGGTCTCACACGGATCGCATCGTGGAGATGGCCGAGGACGTGGGGCTGGACCTGGTCGTACGCATCGATCACCAACCTGCATGGGCCGGCGGTGGATTCCCCGTCAACGGCCCGCCGGACAACTACCAGGATCTGGCAGATTTCCTGACGGCCCTGGCCGGGCGCTATCGTGGGCGTATTCGCGCCTATGAAGTGTGGAACGAACCGAACCTGGCCCGCGAGTGGGGCGGCAAAGCTCCGGACCCCGGAGCCTATGTAGAGTTGTTGGGAGTAGCCTACGAGGCCATAAAAAACGCGGATCCTGGCGCCATGGTCATCAGCGCCGGGCTGTCTCCAACCGACACCTGGAGTGACCAGGCCCGTCCCGACGACACGTATCTTGAGAACATGTACATCGCCATGGGCAGCGACAGCGACGGCTACCTTGACGTACTCGGTGTCCATGGCGCGGGCTATAAAAGCCCGCCAGAACGCGATCCCGCGGAGGTGGCTGCTAACCCGGATCTGGGAGGCTCTAGGGCCTTTTGTTTCCGTCGCGTGGAGGATCTGCGTGCCATCATGGTGGAATATGGCGACGCGAACAAGCAGATCGCCCTGCTCGAGTTCGGCTGGACGAGCGATCCTCGACCCGAATCCCCCTACTACTGGCACAGAGTAAGCGAGGAGACCAAAGCAGACTATCTCGTGCGCGCCTACCAATATGCAGAGGAGAACTGGTCGCCATGGATCGGCCTCATGAGCCTGATCTATATCTGCGATGCGGAATGGACTCCCGAGGACGAGCAATACTGGTGGGCCATTACCTACCCCAGTTGGCCAGAATTCAAGCCCCGTCCCGCATACATCGCCCTCAAGACCATGCCAAAATAGTACCCCCCTTGGCCAACCAAATGCGAGACGCTGATACATCGAGTATATCAGCGTCTCGCCGCTCATCTCGCCAAGCGCCCCTACTCTATCACTCCAGTGCGGCCAAAAGCTCGCCCATCTCCTCCTGCGTCAGAACGCGGTCTCCCGCTGCCGCATTCATGGTGGCCTGCTCGGGGGATTTGGCCCCCGGAATGGCCACGGGCACTGCAGGATGCGAGATCACAAAGCGCAACGCCGCCTGCACCATCTCGCGCCCTGGATCGACCACTTCTTTCAGCTTTTCCACGAGGGCGATGTCGCGCTCATATTCCTCGCGCCCTGCCCCTCCCACATTCCACGCGTTGCGTACCGAGTCCTCAAACTCTGTATCCAGGGAATACTTGCCAGCCAACAAGCCCCGATGCAGCGGCCCCCGGACCAGGACAGCGATGCCATGTTCGCGGCAGTAAGGCAAGAGATTCTCCTCGGGGTCCCTGTTGAGAAGCGAATAGTTCACCTCGAGCACGCTGCAGGTTCCATTCACGTTAAAGCGCTTGAGCACCTGAAGATCATCCGTGGAGATCCCATACGCCCTTATACGGCCCCGGTCTTTTAGCCATTCAAAAGCCTCCAGGTAGACGGTGGGATCCTCAATGTCCCCCTCATGACAAAGCATAATGTCGATCCAGTCCGTCCTCAGACGATGCAGCGAGGCGTGAGCGCAGAGACGGAGCATATCCACCGTCGTCTTGGGCACACCCTGCCCCGTGCGTTTCCCCCAATGTCCGATCTTGCTCACCAGATAGACCTGGTGCCTTATACCCGCCAGGGCCACACCCAACCGCTCTTCCGATAGGCCGTTGGGAATCCCGTACGACTCTGCCGTGTCAAAGAGATTTACGCCGTTCTCAAAGGCGGCCCGTATCGTGGCCCAGACTGTCCTATCGTCCAATTCTCCCCACTGATTGCCGATATTCCACGTTCCCATACCAACCGAGGAGACCTGCCACCCCAAATCGCCGAATTTTCGGTAAAGCATATCTCTCCCTTCTTTGCAGCAGCCAATATAAAGCCATTATCACAGAATATCATAGCGCCGTCAATTGATGCCACAACTTTGACACATTACTCTCACCCGATTATCCTGTATTGTCCCTCAAACGATTTTTCACCTATGCTTAGTTGCAAATTACAGGAGGCAACGCAATATGCGTCTGATACAATTCATGCTTCCCGATCAGGGCCGGCGCGTCGGCCTCATCGAGGAAGACGCCATCCACGACCTCACCACGCTGCGTGAGGGATGGACCCATCTCTATCACGTGTTCCGCGAGGCGCAGGAGGCAGGATGCACCGTGGAAGAACACGTTGCAGCTGCCCTAAGGCGAAACCAACCACCCCAATTGCCCTATGAGCCGCTCTGGAAGAACCGCCCAGGCGACGGCGGAGGCTGGCTCCTGCCACCCCTCGATCACCCCGCCCCCGCGCACTGCATCATCGGCGGCACCGGGCTGACCCATACGGGCAGCATGACGCAACGCGATGCCATGCACGAGGAGCAGAACGCCCAACAGACGGACTCGGAAAAGATATTCGCTATGGGACTAAAAGGGGGCAAGCCCGCGCCAGGAGAGAGAGGCATTGCCCCCGAGTGCTTTTACAAGGGCTCCGGCGTCATCATGCGGCCCCACAACGGCTTTCTGGACATCCCCTCCTTTGCCAGGGACGGCGGCGAAGAGCCAGAGATCGTGGGCTGCTATATCATCGGCGAGGACGGCACGCCCTACCGCCTCGGCTTTGCCATGGGCAATGAATGGTCCGACCACGCCATGGAACAGGTCAATTACCTGTGGCTCGCCCCCTCCAAGTTGCGAACGTGCAGTATAGGTCCCGAATTGATCACCGATCATCCCTTTCAAGATATCCATGGCGCGTGTCGCATATACCGTCAGGGCGAGACGATCTACGACTCGGGAGAACTCCTCACCGGCGAGGAACATATGAGCCACTCCTTGGCAAACCTGGAAGACCATCATTTCAAACACCCCCAATTCCGCGTTCCCGGGGACGTTCACCTGTACTTTTTCGGCACCTCCAAGTTCTCCTTTGGGAGCCGGGAGCCCTTTGCGGACGGCGACAGCATAGAGATAGAATTCTCCGGCATGGGAGCCCCCCTGAACAACCATGTACGCAGGATTCCCCCCGATTCCACGCCCATAACGGTGCACAAAGGATAACCATCGCGCCTGGCGGCAACGCGCCTGAGCGCCCCTCTTGAATGGAGAGAGGGGAGACGGATTAAACCCGTCTCCCCTCTTCACTGTGTTAGTAGCAACCGTCTCAAAAGAGCTATGGATTCCACCTCCGCAGGGCCGGAAACCGCTCGATCCTCTCCTCCGGCCAGCCGAGCATGTGACACTTTTCCCAGATGTAATAACAATAGGTGTCGAAAGGGACCTCTCCCGGACAGCGATGATCGACATGGGGAATGAATCCTCCCTCGGCCACCACGGGCTCCAGGCGCAAGAGTTCCTGCAGGATAGCCTCCCGCCCTTTGTGGAGGGCAAATTTGTCGAACCCGCCCCGAATCAGTAGATCCCGCCCGTATTCGCGCTTGAGAGCCACGGGATCGTTACCCGGATTGACCTCCAGGGGAAACATACAGTTGAGGCCCACATCCAACCAGAGGGGAACAAGATCGAGTATGTTGCCATCGCAATCGGTCCAGATGACATCGATACCATACTGACGCAGCATACGCATGACGGGTTCCATATGGGGCATGATGCGCTGGGCAAAGAAATCGGGGCTGAGGATGGGCCCGCTGTTAAAACAGATGTCTTCCCAGCCAGCTGCGGCGTCGAACGCTCCCCGCGCCAGAACAGGGGGCAGCAATTCGAGCAACATGTTGGAGAGATGCTCAACCATCTCCTCGACGAGATCGGGATCATCCTTGGACATATAGGCCAATCCCTCAAACCCCGTCCAGTCCCGTACCCAACCGATAAAGGAACCAAAGTTAGTGCTCACAGGATTTTCGCTATGGCGGGACATCTCCTCTTTGGCCCGCAATTTCTCCTCCGGGATGCCCCTCGCAGGATGATGCACGTCGAGGAACTCGTCCCGAAAGTCCTCCCAGGCGGCACGGTCGCGGATGGGGAACTCGAGAAAGTGGGGAATAGTGCGCGTCCTGTTCAACTGCTCCTGCTTGAGCACGCCAAGGCCGTCTCGATAGACGATAGTATCCCCGGTACGCTCCACCACCTCGCGGGGACGCTCCGGCAGAGCGCCGATGCGAGCATCGAACGTCTCAAATTGCTCGATGCCGAAATACTCCTCGACGGTGCGATCGGGAATGGAGCCGTCAGGCTGGCGGAAGGAGGTGGGTAGGTGTCCCTGCTCCATCCACGTCTCTTTTAGTTCATCCCAATAGCCGAACTCCAGATGCGAGACATAGTCCGCGTGCTGATAATGCATGGTTCGATTAAAGCGCTCTCGCGCCGAAAGATCCTCCCCGAATCGCCCTTTTCCCCCTCGGATGTCCACCACAGATCCTCCCATACAAGTCACACTTTGCACATATGATATACATTCCAGATGTCATGTCCAGTAAAGGCCAGCACAGCGAACCAGCCCATCAAATAAAAGAGACCGCTGACAAAGCCGCGCACCTTCTCCTATTGCTTCCCCTGGATTCTTGTCACCAGGGCTAGACGAATCGTCATACTATGTGTATAATAGACTTGAGAGGTGCCGAAGTGGGTATTTGCCGATATACAAGGAAGGAGAAGAGAGGTCATGAATACTTTTAACCGCATCATAATGGTTCTGGCCATCATCGTGACGCTGGTCGTGGTCGCCGTTATCATGGCGCGTCCCCTTGAAGCAGTCGAACTCGTGAGGGCGGGGCTCCGTTACTTTGAGGAAGGGCTGTTCGATGAACAGTTCTTCTACGTCTTTTTAGCGGTCACTGGCGGCATTGAACTGATCCTGCTGATTCTCCTTTGGCTTGAACTGCGGAGGCGCAGGCGAAACTCTGTACGGGTCGATATCGAAGGCGGCGGCAGGGCCAAGTTGGACATCTCCTCAGTCGCACAGAGCCTGGAATACCGCATCGACGAGCTGCCCGGGGTGCGCAAAGTCAAACCAAGGATCAACAGCAGGGGCAAAGACGTCAACGTGGTCATCGACCTCAACACCAGTCCTTCCGTGAATATCCCGGTGCTGTCGGCCAAGGTCGTAGATCTGTGCCGTGATATTCTCGAGGGCCAGCTTGGGGTCAAGATTCATAAAAAGGTGCAGGTGAACGTCAAGCACGAACCCTATCCTCGCGGGACCATGCCCTCCACAGAACCTTTTGGCAAAGAATCCGTCACAGAGCTTCCGGGGTCAGAGGGAGTAGCGCAAGAAAAAGCCAAACCGTCCGAGCCCGAGCCAGCACCTATGGAGCAAGAGGAAGAAGAGGAAGAAGAGGAAGAAAAGGAAGAAGCGGAAGAAGACATCTCCGGCGAGGAAACATCGGATATGTCCAGCGACTGGTAGGAAATTCGCGATACGCCATGAGGGAGACTGACCCCAAAGAAAAAGTGGTACAAAAGGGGTCAGTCTCTATTTTCGAGAACATCTAGTAAGAATCAAGCTTATCTTGAGGCAATTACATGAAGGACAGCGACTTGGAACCGACAGACGCTGAACGCTTCATAGAGGCTCTTCTGTTCGTCGCCGAGGATCCCGTGAGCCTGCAAGATCTGGCAAGCGCACTACAGACGGATGGCGACATCATCAAAAAGGCCATTGCGCACCTGACCAGAGATGCAGAGGAGCGGGGCATACGCATCGTGCAAAAGAACTCTCACATCCAGATGGTCACTGTGCCCGAGGCATCCCCCATCATAGAGAGATTCCTGGGCATCGACCGCGCCCGCAGTCTCTCCTCCGCGGCTCTAGAGACCCTCTCCATTATAGCCTATCGGCAACCGGTCACCCGGGCCGAGATCGAGGCCATCCGCGGTGTCGATTCCAGCGGCGTCCTCCGTACCCTCGACGGCAGATCCCTCATCGAATCCGTGGGACGTCTGGAACAAGCCGGTCGCCCCATCCTCTATGGGACGACCTTTGAATTCCTACAGTACTTTGGGATCGACTCCCTGGCAGAACTTCCCGATCTTCCCGAGATCAAAGACTTGCGCGACAAAGAGGCGTGAATTCATTCCCAACGCACGATGCTCAGGCGATTTCCAGCTGCTCAAGCCGCTCATCACCAAGCTCCAGAGAGAGAGCCTGGGAGACACCACTCTCGCCCATGGTTATGCCGTAGATAGTCGATGCGGCCTCGATGGTCTGACGATTGTGCGTGATCAACACGAACTGCGTCCTCTTTGCCCGCTCCTCGAGGAGTTCGCGAAAACGTCCCACATTCGCCTCATCCAGGGCGGCGTCGACCTCATCGAGAAAACAAAACGGCACCGGATTGGCCCGCAGCAACGCGAACAGGAGGGCCACGCCGGTGAGGGCACGTTCTCCCCCTGAAAGGAGAGAGAGATCCTGCGTGCGCTTGCCAGGTGGACGCGCGACGATCTCTATCCCCGTGTTGCTCACATCGCCGGGATCCGTCAGTTCCAGATGAGCATTGCCCCCCCCAAACAGGACATGAAAGTAGTCCTCAAACGCCCCGCCCACCGTCTCCACCGTATCGATAAAGTCCCGTTCGATGGTACGATCCAGCTCCTCGATCACCTTGTACAGGGCATCGATGGTCTCTTGAAGGTCCGATACCTGGTTCTCAAGAAAAGCCTGTCGCTCCGACAACTCCCTATACTCCTGTGGAGCCTGGGGATTGACGTTGCTCAACCGCTGAAGGCGGCTCCTGAGCTGTTGGATCTCCCGCTCCAACCGCGGGGGAATCTCGCTCACTGGGGGAAGCTCCACCACGTCCTCGCCCAGGTTCAGCCGCAACTGGTGGATCGTCTCATCGGGAAGTGCAACGTTCCCCAGGTTGGTCTCGATATCCTGTCCCAACGCCTCCTGTCGATCCCCGATACGATCGCGTTCGAGAAGCGCCTCGTTGAGGGCCGTCTCCGCCTCGTGAACCTGCTCCTGCGCCCCCATGCGCCGATCCTCAAGCTCCTCCAAGGACCGTGCCAGGGACGCCAATCTTTGCCGCGCAGGCTCTAAACGGCCCTGGAGATCGGCCAGTTCTCCCTGGATCTCCCCCCTTTCCGAAGCCCTGGCTTCTATATCTCGCACCAGATCATCCAGGTCCCGATTGAGACGTGCCTTCTGAGATACCTTATCCTCAATCTGTTCCGCAAGCTGGCTCAGACTTTTGCGGTGGCTCCCCAGTAACTCTCGTTGACTGGAGACCGCACGCTCCGCCACCGCCGTGCGGGTTTCCAGCCTGGCAACTCTTTCGCGTAATTCCTCATCTTCCACAGAGGCGATCTGCTGCCGCCAAGTGTCCACACGCGCCTGAATGGCATCCCGCTCCGTCTGGGCGCCGTCCAGGTTTCCCCGTATCTCTTCCCGTTCGACTAACAGACGGCTGCGCTGTTCCTCCAGCCGCTCGGCACGCGAGATCAACCACTCGTGCTCACGTTCCATCTCCCGCACATCTTCTCGATGCTGCACAAGAGATTCATGGGCCGCCTCGCGGCCAGATCGCACCTGACCTATCTGCTCTTCACAGGATACGAGGCGACGCTGCAAGCTTTTCAGCTCCTCCGCCCGTCGCTCGCGCTCCTGCGATGCCCGGGATAACGCGTCCTCAATGGTCTCGATGCGTTTCGGCAAATCACGCCATTCGCGCTCCCGCGCCAATAGCCGATCCCTTCCTTTGCGACTTCCTCCGCTCAGGCTACCATCCGGACGCACTGTCTCTCCAGCCAAGGTCACAAACAGGGAAGCATTGAAATTCCCATTCAACAGACGTCGCGCCGCCCGCAGATCCTCCACCACCAACACACGTCCCAGTAGCAACTCAAAGGCGGAGCGCGTGCGCGGCGCAAAGTCGACCAACGCGCTCGCTACGCCCACCACTCCTTGGATCCCGGGTGCCTTCAGGACCCGAGATGGTTTCACAGTATCCAAGGGCAAAAAGGTGGCCCAGCCCCTTTGTCGGCGCTTTAGATACTCGATGGCCGCCTCAGCATCCTCCCACGTCTCGGTCACCACATTTTGTAACCGCGATCCCAAGGCGGACTCGATAGCCCGCTCCAGTCTCTGGGGCACCTTGACCAGGTTGGCCACCGTTCCCAACAAACCCGACAGCTCCGCATCGGACGAGAGTACGCTGCGCACACCCGGATAGTAGCCGCTCAAATCCTCGCGAAGCGTTCGCAATACCTCTCGACGCCCCACAAGCTCGTCCCGCTGATTTCTGATCCGTGATATCTCCTCTTCATCCTCCTGCAGACGGGTCCGCAGGTGTGTTATCTGGCTCTCCAGATTGCCCCGCTCTTCTCGCAGCTCTTCCTCTCGCTCCCGTAGATTTCGCTCCCGATCCCCCAATCGGGCTTCAAGGGCGCCGAACTCTTTCAGCCGCACCGATACGCGCTCCAGTTTTCGCTCTATCTCCTGAGCCTCGGAGAGCAATTCGTCGCGGCGTTCGTCCAACTGTCGCAGGCGTGCTTGATAATCGGCGATGGAGGCTGCCACCTTCCCAAGCTCCTCCTGCACCATATCGAGGCGCTTTTGTAACTCAACCCGCCTGCCGTCCACGTCGGCCAGTTGATCGCGGAGACGGGTCAGTTCCGCTTTCCCCCTATCGCGGATACGCTTTTGCTCCGCCAGTTCCTCCTCGGCGCGGGCGATCTCCTCCTCGAACACGCCACAACGCGACTTAATGTCACCGATCTCCACTGCCAGGGCCTCTCGCTGTCGCTCATAGAGGCGCTTGCGCTCCTCCATAACGGCCAGTTCCTGACGCAACGTATCCGAGCGGTCCCGCAACCTGGAGGCGCGCCGCCTTTCGTCCTCTATGACCTCCCGATGTGTCGCCCTCTGCGCTTCATTCTCCCGTCGCTCTCTCTCCAGATCGCGAACCCGTGCACGCCGCGCATGCAACTGCTCCCGAAGATGTGCCACCCGCTCCCCGGCCTGTACCAGATCATGTCGACACTGCTGCCAGCGATATCCATACCAGATACGCTGCAGTTCGCGCAGATCCTGCTGCACCAGCGCCCGCTCCTCGGCACGTTCTGCTTGCTCTCGCAGCCTATCGGCTCGAGGATGCAACTCGTGCAGGATATCTGTCACGCGCTCCAGGTTACGCTCCGTCTCCCCTATCCTTCTCAAAGCACGCTCGCGCTTGCGAAGATGAGGCTTGACCTCTGCCGCCTCCTCAAAAAGCTCCCGCCTCGCCTCGGGACGCAGCGAGAGGGCGGCATCCACCATCCCCTGCCCCATCACCGTATAGGTGCTGCGGGCCAGCCCCGCCTCGCTCAGCAGATCCATCGCCTCGCGATAAAGTACACGGCTGCCATTCAACAGGTACTCGTTCTCGCTGGAGCGATAGGCCCGTCGCCCGATGGTCACCTCGGCATATTCTACGGGAAGCGCACCATCCTCGTTATCGAGGGTGACCAGCACCTCGGCCATCCCCAGTCTTGACCGACGGCGACTGCCGGCAAAGATCATGTCGTCGGTGGAGTTGGCCCGTAAAAGGCTAAAGCTCCGCTCCCCAAGCACCCAGCGCAGGGCATCCGCAATATTGCTCTTGCCACTGCCATTGGGTCCCACGAGGGCCGTGATGCCGTCGGGGAAGGAGAATCTGCACCGCGAGGCAAAGCTCTTGTAGCCATACAATTCCAGGGTTTTCAGACGCATAGTATTCCGCTATCGATCATCAAAAGGCACAAGAATAATATCTAAAATGGACACGTGGGATATGGGTTTCATAAATCTTACCGCCCAAAAGGCCGAGGGATAAGGCCCCTCAACGAGAGACGCCATGGGTCTCCAAGGCGGCGTCCGCAGCGGCCTTTTCGGCCTCCCGCTTGCTGGGGCCCGCCCCTTCTCCCCAGACCTCATCATCCACCAGAACCTGGGCGGTGAAAATCTTGGCGTGATCGGGCCCCTCCTCGCGAACGATGCAATAGTTAGGCGTGACATGAAGGCGTCCCTGCACATGTTCCTGCAGCGTCGTTTTGGGATCCCTTGGCCCGTAATGGCTCGCGGCTGCGCCTTTTCTCTGTTCCAAGAAGCGCCGTACCCAGACGCGCGCACGGTCCATACCCCGATCCAGATAGATGGCCCCCACCAAGGCCTCAAACGCCGCGCAGAGGTTAGCTGCCCGTGACCGACCGCCACTGGCAGCCTCCCCTCTGCCAAGTCGCAGATACTCCCCCAGATCGATCTGCTCGGCAAAGGAGGCAAGCCCCTCGGTACGCACGATATCGGCGCGCACGCTGGTCAAGACGCCCTCCCGGGCAGAGGGATAATGTGTGTAAATCCACTCTCCCACCAAAAAGTCGAGGATGGCATCCCCCAGGAACTCCAGACGCTCGTTATCCCCAACGTCACAATCGGGATGCTCGTTCATAAACGAGCTGTGTGTCAACGCCTCATCGAGGAGCACCACATCCTCAAAGTGTATATCTATCCGGGATTGAAAGCGCGCCAGCGCCTCAGTTCGCCCCGTCACCTCTGTACCCTCGTCATCCTAGCCTGGCTGATCCGAAAGGGAGAGCTTTATGTGCAGCTCCTCCAGCTGCCGCTCGGAGATGGGCGACGGCGCCTGGGTCATCAGATCCACGGCGCTTTGGGTCTTGGGGAAGGCCATGACCTCACGGATGTTCGGTTCGCCAGCCAGGAGCATGACCAGACGGGCGATGCCCACGGCGATCCCCCCATGAGGTGGCGCACCGTACTCAAAAGCCTCCAACATGTGCCCGAATTGTGCCTCCGTCTCCTCTTCCGTCAGGCCAATGGCCCGAAATAGGCTCGCCTGAACCTCTCGTCGATGGATACGAATGCTTCCGCCCCCCAACTCGTACCCGTTGGCCACGATATCGTACGCTTTGGCACGCGCCTGTTCGGGGGTGGTCTCCAAAAGGGATATATCCTCATCGCGGGGAGCGGTGAAAGGATGGTGAACGGCCGTATGGCGCCCCTCGTCCTCGTTCCATTCGAGAAGGGGAAAGTCAGTGATCCACGCAAAGGCGAGCACCTCATCATCGAGCAGTTCGAGACGCTGTCCCATCTTCAATCGCAATTGCCCCAGAACCTCGGCCACCACCGGAGGCTCGTCGGCCACCATCAGCATCAGGTCTCCACTCTCCGCTCCCACGCGCTCCACAATGCCCTCCACCTCGGCATCCGAAAGGAATTTGGAGATGGGAGAGCGAACCTTGCCCTCTTCCACAACCATCCATATCAATCCCTGAGCCCCACAACCTTTCGCCATCTCCTCCAGCGCGTCAAGCTGGCTGCGGGAATAGTCCCCACAGCCGGGCACACAAATGGCCTTCACCTGTCCCCCCGACGCCACCGTCCCCCTAAAGATGCGAAATTCGGAATCCCGGACGATATCCGAAAGATCCGTCAGGAACATGTCAAAGCGGATCTCTGGTTTGTCGGTACCATATTTTTCCATGGCCTCTTTATAGGTGAATCGCGGGAATGGGGTCTGCAAGAGGCGCTTATCGCAGAGCGCCTCCACGAGCGCCGCGAACAGATCCTCCGTCAGCCCTATTACATCCTCCTGCTCCACAAAGGCCATCTCCAGATCAAGCTGGGTGAACTCGGGTTGGCGATCGGACCGTTGGTCCTCGTCGCGGAAACAGCGGGCGATCTGAAAATAGCGCTCAAACCCCGCCACCATGAGCAACTGCTTCAACTGTTGGGGTGATTGCGGCAAAGCATAGAACCGCCCCGGATGCAGACGGCTGGGCACCACATAGTCCCTCGCCCCCTCGGGCGTGCTTTTGATGAGGATGGGCGTCTCGATCTCCAGAAAATCCTGCTCCGAGAGGTAATCGCGGATAAAGCGCACCACGCGATGTCGCAGTATGATGTTGCGTTGCATCCGTTTTCGTCGTAGATCGAGATACCGATAGCGCAACCGTAATGCCTCGTCCACGTCCTCTTCCTTGTTGACATAGAAGACGGGGGTCTTGGATTCGTTCAGCACCCTCGCGCGCTCCGCAAACACCTCAACCTCGCCCGTATCCATATCGGGATTGGCCATATCCTCCGGACGGAGGGCCACTTCTCCCTCCACCTGAATCACATACTCGTTGCGAAGATCGGTGGCCGCATCGTAGGCATCGGAGGATGTCTGGGGATTAAAAACTACCTGGGTTATACCCCAACGGTCCCGCAGATCGACAAAGACAAGCCCCCCATGATCTCGCCGCCGGTCCACCCACCCGGCAAGGGTGACCTTTTTCTCCACATCACCACGTCTTAACTCTCCACACGTATGCGTCTTTAGCATCGCCAATCCCTCCGTATTTGGACACGAAAGCGAGGTAGTCTCTACATTATATACTCTGGGAAAAAGTAGACAAAATGAGTTGCCCCGCCTGCCAAGGCTTACCAAACACCGATCGCGTCCCATCTTGAAGTATGCTCGAAACCGTTGTATAGTAAACGGCGTCAGACAAGAGATAGATTCATCAGCAGGCTATTCTATGGAGGTTTATCATGCCGGAAAAGGGTGTTCCCCCCACAAAGATCGAGGATGTCAAAGTGATACTGACCGCGCCCAATGGCATTCGCCTGGTCGTGGTCAAAGTGCTCACCAGCGAGCCCGGACTTTATGGCCTGGGCTGTGCGACCTTTACACAGCGCCCCCTGGCTGTGGCCTCGGCCATCGAGGATGCTCTGAAACCCTTTGTCATAGGTCGCGACGTGGACCGCATCGAGGATATCTTTCAGGCCGCCTACGTCAGCTCCTACTGGCGCGAGGGGCCCGTGCTCAACAACGCCCTCAGCGGCATAGACGAGGCCCTGTGGGACATCAAGGGCAAGCGCGCCGGTATGCCCGTATATCAGCTCCTGGGCGGGAAATGCCGCGAGGCGGTGCCCGTATACGTTCACGCCTCAGGTGAAACCAAAGAAGAGGTGGCGGACAGAGCGCGACAGTACATGGAGCAGGGTTACCGCTATGTGCGTTGCCAGATGGCCATCCCCGGCCTCACCACCTATGGCAGCAGAGGGGGCGAGGTCGTCGAGGCCCTCGACCCCGATCAAAAACGTACCTTTGAGCCCACCCCCTATGTGCGGCGCATACCAGAACTGTTCGAGTACCTGCGTACAGAGTTGGGAGAGGATATCGAGCTGCTTCACGACGTGCACGAGCGCGTACCGCCCATCCAGGCGGTGTGGCTGGCCAAAGCCCTGGAGCCCTACCGCCTCTTCTTCCTGGAGGACATCTTTGCCCCCGAGGATATCGAGTATTTTCGCATGGTTCGCCAACAGACGGCGACTCCCATCGCCATGGGCGAGCTCTTTGTCAACCACACCCAGTACGAACCTCTCATCCGCGATCGCCTCATCGACTTTATCCGCGTGCACATCTCGGATATCGGCGGATTTACCATGGCACGCAAGCTGGCCGCCTTCTGCGAGTTCATGGGCGTGCGCACCGCCTGGCATGGCCCCGGCGACGTGTCTCCCGTCGGCCACGCGGCCAACATGCATCTCGACCTGACCATCCCCAACTTTGGCATTCAGGAACTGTCCCTCTTCAAAGAGGAGACGAAAGCGGTCTTTCCCGGGTGCCCCAAAGTACACGACGGGGCCATGTGGCCCAACGACAAGCCGGGCTGGGGCATCGACATCGACGAGGAACTGGCGGCAGAATATCCTTTCCCAGAGGGCTCGGCCGCCTGGCCCGAGATACGGCGCATCGACGGCACGGTCATCACCCCCTGACGAGAACGTGGGGACAATCTAGAGGAAACGGCGGCTCGACCATGGGGCATACGGTCGAGCCGCCCTTGTACTAGAACTGGCCATAGTATTTCTCCACCTCTTCCACGTTCACCGTCTCATCCAGGGGCATATCCAGCCTCTCATAAAGCGCCCTCCGCCCCTTCATATCCGCGAGGAGGATCGCCGCCGCATGCACGCTCACTTCCTCAGCGATCTCATAGGGTACCACCAAGACGCCGTCATCGTCGCATCCCACCAGATCCCCCGGCCGCACCTGCACACCACCACAGGCGATGATTCCCTGGGCCTCCACCGTCTCGATCCGCCCGGGAATGATGGTACGACCGCGCTTGCGGGCACATACGGGGGTCTTTTGCAACCTCAACTCGTAGGTATCCCTGCAATAGCCATCGGTGACGATACCCACGGCCCCTTTGGCCACCATATTCAGGGCATTGTTCGATCCCCAATACCCAACCTCACCACTGCCACCCGTATCGGTGACGATGACGCTGCCCTCCCGCACATACTCCCCCAAACTGATGTGGCCGACCTCGTCGAACCATATTCCATGAGCGTTGACGATATCCTCGGTGCTTTCCAGTGACCACATGGGCCGGTTCGCCGGCACACACCGGCAGGTCACGGCCACGCCCCACCACCGCATCCCCAACCACAGCGGCCGTATGTCGGGATCCACGAGCCCGATGTCAAAGTAGCCCAGGCCGTCCATGGCATCGCACACATCCACCACACGCAAATACTTGTAGCGCTTCAGCAGATCATATCCTCTATCCGCCATCCTCACTCCCTTCGTTACCTCTTATCCATCAACATGATGAGCACTTTATGGAAGTCAAAGGGCTCTGTCAACGATCCCCCGGCTCGTACGATATAAACTCCCCCTAAAAGACGGCAACCCCCGCGATCCTGGTCGCAAGCTTGTACAGCGAGGTACGCGCTGTGAGATAGAGCGTCTTTCGATCAGGGCCACCAAAGGCCAAATTGGATGGAAGCTGAGGTCCCACAATGATCCCCACGAGATGGCCCTCGGGTTGATAGACCCACAAGCCTCCCGGGCCCGTGGAGTAGATGTTACCCTCCACATCCACCTTCATCCCATCCGGACCGCCCTCCATATCCGAGGGCATCTCGGCAAAGACCCGCCCGTTGGCCAGGCTCCGATCCTTCGCCACATCG
The DNA here is from genome assembly GCA_964567975.1 of uncultured Anaerolineales bacterium. Taxonomy (GTDB): domain Bacteria; phylum Chloroflexota; class Anaerolineae; order UBA1429; family UBA1429; genus JAWLEV01. The sequence goes on from CAZMOW010000014.1 coordinate 16,332, forward strand.
AAAGCGCGAATATGCCGCCTCCACGTGTCGTCGATATATAACGTATCTTCATCGGGCGAGAGGGCCAGACCATTTGGGCGCTCGAAATCATCCACCAATAACTCCAGATCGCCGCCATCCGGCGCAATGCGATAAACGCCGTTGAAGGCCAGTTCCCTCTCATCGGGGTCGATGCCATAGGGAGGATCGGTGAAATAGATACTGCCGTCGCTCCGTACGACGACATCATTGGGACTGTGCAGACGCTTTCCCTGATAGTGCGTCGCCAGTGCCGTCAGGTTGCTGTCCCCTTCTGTACGAGAAACGCACCGCTTGCCATGCTCGCAGGCCACCAGGCGCCCCTGTCGATCGAAGGTAAGCCCATTCGAATGACCACTCGGTCTGCGCCAGGGCACGGGGTCCTTCCCCTCCTCGAAACAATAGATGGTGTTGGCGGGGATATCGCTAAAAAGCAGATAGCCGTCGGGATGCCATACGGGCCCCTCCGTAAATTCGAATCCCGAGGTCACCTCCACCATATCCGTGGACACGAACAGATCTCTCAAATCCATACCTCATCCTCCCTTGGGCTTTCAAGCCCCCCATCGTTACCGAACCTGTCCTTCCTCCGCGCATTATAGTTCCCCAAGGAGCAGCGTCAACCTCTGGATTCCCAAAAGAGAGAACAACGGATTCTGGACAGAAAAAACCAAGTGCGATATAATTATCTATTCGATCCTGATTATTGCACTCGCTCCAAGGAGTGTACACCTTTATGAAATCAGTTTTACACGGAACATGGGTCACGGCCCCAGAGGACGGGAGCGACGGTTCGTTCTTTGTATGGGCCGAGAGGCCAGCGCGAGGCGACACACCAAAAACCAACGGCACCCGCGTTCAACGTCACTTTTATGCCGCCACCGCCATAGAGATAGCCGATCTACTCCCCCTCTATACCCCCGGCACAGATTGGCGGAACGCCAAACGCGTCACACGCCTCGCCCTGCTGCCTTCCCATGAACGGTCACCCGTCGTACCACGCTGGCTGTCCGAAGAGGACAGAGACCACGAGGAAAAAGTGGTGCTGAAACCCTGGCGCGTCGAGGGGCTGGATCTATCCATACTCGACATTCTCGATATACTTGTCTCCCTCCCCCTGCGCGATCCCCAGGTCACCGCCAACCGCCAAGGGAACGACCTTCGTTACTGGGGGCTTGTGGCCAAGTTCACCCTAGAACTGCTGGCGCGGGAACGCTTTGTGCCTGGATTGCGCCCGCAGAACGGCGCCGTGCATGCCATGTGGGTGCCCATGCTGGAGAATCCCGAGAGTCATCAACGCCTCCTCAACCTGGCCACGGCCATGCCCGCTGCCTGCCGCGCCATATTCCGGGAGCGGGCCAAGATGACCTTCGACCATGTCGCAAGAGAGGAGACATTGCTCCAGACCTTTATGGAGCAACTGGTCGACAACTTTGTACGCAAGTGGGGAGCCGCCTCGGCCGAAAACTATCGTAAACGATCCTCTCTCCAGCGCGATGGCGCCTCCGACCCCACCCAGGCCTGGTGGCAGGCGCTCTGGTCCAAGAAAAGAGAGGTAGATTTGCCCACCCCCCAACGCCGCTCGTTGGCGGGCCTGTATCAGGAATGGCAGAACTGGAGTTACGGCGAACAGCAAAAAGAGGAATCCTCTTTCCGCGTCTGCTTTCGGCTAACACCTCCGGAATTCGACAGCGACCAAAAACGTATCATCTCCCCCGATTGGGAACTGCGCTATTTCCTGCAGGCCGTCGATGACCCCAGCCTGCTAGTCCCCGCACGAAAGGTATGGCAGGAACGGGGAAGTGTACTGAGCTACCTCAACCGCCACTTTAACCAACCGCAGGAGACGCTCCTGGAGGGCCTGGGCATCGCCGCACGCCTGTGCCCGGCCATACGGCGCAGCCTGAAGGAAGAGTCGCCAGAATCGACGACGCTGACGGACCGCGAGGCCTATACCTTTTTGCGCGAAACGGTGCGCCTGCTGGAAAGAGCGGGCTTTGGCGTGCAGGTGCCCCCTTGGTGGAACAAGCCGGACACGCGCCTCCAGGTACGCGTCAAGTTCCAGGGCGACTCCCCGTCGAACAACATGGGCGTTCTGGATATGAAATCTCTGATATCCTACGATTGGGAGCTGGCCCTGGGAGATGAAAAGCTCTCGGAAGAGGAGTTCGAGCGCCTGGCAGCCCTCAAGACGCCCCTCGTGCAGGTAAGAGGGCGGTGGGTGCTGCTCCAACCAGACCAGGTTGAGGCGGCCATCACCTTCTGGGAGAAGCAAAGGGAAAACGAGCGGACCTCTCTGGACGAAGCGCTAAAGATCGCCCTGGGCACAAAGACCGAAATAGACGGGCTCCCTGTTCAAGAGGTCCAATCCGACGGTTGGCTATCCGAACTGATGGGCCTCTTGAATCAGGAGAAAAAAGTAGAGGAACTTGAGCCCCCGGAGGGATTTGTCGGGACTCTTCGTCCTTATCAGATTCGCGGTTTCTCGTGGATATACTTTCTCCGACAGTGGGGGCTTGGCGCCTGCCTGGCCGACGATATGGGATTGGGCAAGACGATACAGACCATCGCCCTGCTCCTGCATGAACGACAGGAGAATCCCGATATCCCCCCCTCTCTTTTGATTTGCCCCACCTCCCTGGTGGGCAACTGGCAGCGAGAGGTATCCCGTTTCGCCCCCTCACTGCGGGTGGTGGTACACCATGGAAGCAGCCGCCCCGAGGGCGACGAGTTTGTCCAAGAGAGCGCAGAACATGACCTGGTGATCAGCACCTATGGCCTGGCAAGGCGAGATATCGAGGATCTGCAGCGCGTTCACTGGAGCGATGTCATCCTCGACGAGGCACAGAACATCAAGAATCCCCATACCAAACAAGCCAGGGCCATTCGCCGCATCCCCGGCGACTATCGCCTTGCGCTGACGGGCACACCCATAGAGAATCGCCTGACCGAGTTATGGTCCATTATGTCCTTCCTCAACCCTGGGTATCTGGGCTCCCTGGAAAGCTTTCGTCGCACCTTTGCCATCCCCATCGAAAGATATGCGGATGAGGAAGCCTCCGCGCAACTGCGCAGATTGGTGCGCCCCTTTATCCTGCGCCGATTAAAGACCGATCCCCAAGTCATCCAGGATCTACCCGAAAAGTTCGAGTACAAAGTCTATTGCAACCTCACCCGGGAGCAGGCGACGCTGTACGAGGCTGTGGTGCGCGACGCCATGAACACTCTGGAGGAAGATAAAGAGAACGGTATGAGACGGCGCGGCGTCATCCTGGCCATGTTGACGCGCCTCAAGCAGATATGCGATCATCCCACGCTTTTCCTGGGAGATCGCTCCCAGACTTCCACACGCTCTGGCAAATTGAATCGCCTCTGCGAGATGCTGGAGGAGATACTGGAAGTAAACGAGCGCGCCTTGGTCTTTACCCAGTTCGCTCAGATGGGAGAACTCCTCCAGCGCCACTTGCAGAACAGCTTTGGGCAGGAGGTGCTCTTTCTCTATGGTGGCACGCCGCAGAAACGGCGCGAAAAGATGATCAGGCGCTTCCAGGAGGACCCCCATGCTCCGTCCATCTTTGTGCTTTCGCTCAAAGCTGGGGGTACGGGGCTCAACCTCATGCGCGCCAACCACGTCTTTCATTACGATAGATGGTGGAATCCCGCCGTGGAAAATCAGGCCACCGATCGTGCCTATCGCATCGGACAAAAACAGGACGTCCAGGTGCACAAGTTCATCTGTCTGGGCACGCTGGAAGAGCGGATCGACGATCTCATCGAGAGCAAGCGCGCCCTGGCCGAGAATATTGTGGGCCAGGGTGAAGGGTGGGTCACGGAACTGGACACCGAAGACCTGCGCGATCTGATCTCTTTGCGTGCTGAAGCTGTGGAGGTGGAATAGAAAGATGCCTCAAGACGACATCCTCGGTACATCGCACGGCGATGCACAAGAGGGCAAACTGCGTTCGGAGGAACAATCGATCCTCAGCAGTTGGTGGGCCAGACACTGGTTGAGAGCGCTGGGCCAGTGGCTTGATGCACAGAGGCTCGCCAAAGGGGGAAAATATGTCGAGCAGAATTATCCCTCAAAGCTCAACATAAATGCCGGTTCGATTGTGGCCCACATAAAGGGAGCCACCCTGCAACCCTATCAGATCCATATAGAGATTGACACCTTTGGCGATAAAGAGTGGGAACGGGCCCTCGATGCCATGTTCCAACAGGCCGGGTACGCCGCTCAACTCCTCAACGATGAGATGCCCCCCGACATAGAGGTCGTGTTTCGTTCCGTCGGCCTCGCCCTATTTCCGGACGCCCGAAGCGATCTGCGCAGCCACTGCTCCTGTGGCTCGCCCATCGTCCCGTGTGAGCACGTGGCGGGCGTGTATCATCTCCTGGCACAGCGCCTCGACCAGGACCCATTCCTCCTCTTTCGCATGCGGGGGCGAACCCGCGATCAGGTGCTTTCCGGTTTTCGCGCCAGAAGGGCGAACCGCTCGAGACAGGAGGGAGATCGCCACAGTTACAAAGAGCGGGAAAGCGCCCCTCTGGCCAGCGCCTCCCTCCCCAGCGACAGTGACACCTTCTGGAAAATGGGACCACAGATTGAGGACGTGGGAATAGACGTTAAGCCACCAGAAATCCATATGGAGGTCCTGAAATTGCTGGGCATCCCCTCCTTTGTGGATGAGGAAACGTTGGAAAAGAATCTCCCCCAGATCTACCAACGCGTCTCGCGCAAGGCACTGGAGATAGCCTATGGCGAGCATGAAACGAAAGAAAAGGACACCTCTTGATCCTCCGAAAGACGTTCTGCATAGCTGGACAAAATCCGGCTTCCCTGCGATAATAAACATAGAGGGACAAGAAAGATATATTCGTGAGGGAGGAATTCACATGACCACTTTTGGCGTCATCGTCGGCAACCGGGGTTTTTTCCCCGCAAAACTGTGCGAGGGCGGTAGAGAAACGATGCTGAGCGTTCTCAAAGAGGAGGGATACAAAGCGATCACCCTTTCCCCCAGTGACACCCCCTACGGTTCTGTGGAGACCTATGAGGAGGCCAAACAATGCGCAGAGCTCTTTCGCGCCCACGAGGAGGAAATCGATGGCATTATCGTCACCCTGCCCAATTTCGGCGACGAGGGGGCCATTGCCAACACGCTCCGCCTCGCGGATCTCGACGTTCCCGTGTTGGTGCAGGCCTTTCCCGATGAGCTGGGCAACATGGATATCGACCATCGCCGCGACAGCTTTTGCGGCAAAATGTCGACGTGCAACAACCTGAGCCAATACGGCATCCCTTACAGCCTGACGACACTCCACACGGTGGATCCGGAATCTGAGAGCTTTCGCAGGGATCTGAACAGCTTTGCGGCCACCTGCCGCGTGGTAGGCGGCGTGCGCGGAGCCCGTTTTGGCCAGGTGGGAGCCCGTCCAACCAACTTTAACACCGTGCGGTACAGCGAAAAGATCCTGGAGAATGCGGGCATCTCTGTGGAAACCATCGACCTATCGGAGATCTTTGGCAGGATAGGTGCCCTCCCCGAGGATGATGAGAGCGTAAAGCATAAGCGACAGGAGATTGTGGAATATACGAACACAGGCAATATACCACAGGACGCCATCACCAAGATGGCCAAACTGGCCGTGGTCCTGGAGACATGGATCGATGAGTACGAGCTCGTGGGCACGGCCATCCAGTGCTGGACGGCAATGCAAGAGTACTATGGCGTAGTGCCCTGCACGGTCATGAGTATGCTGAGCAATCAGCTCGTGCCCAGCGCCTGCGAGGCCGATATCACGGGTCTGTTGGGCATGTACGCCATGGCCCTCGCCTCGGGACATCCCAGCGCCCTATTCGACTGGAACAACAACTATGGCGAGGATCCCAACAAAGCTGTCTTCTTCCACTGCAGCAATATCCCTCAGGAATTCTTTGCCAACGAGGGCGTCATGGACTATCAGGAGATCATCGCCGGGGACGTGGGCAAGGAAAACACGTACGGCACCATCGTGGGAAGGGTAAAACCCGCAGATGTCACCTATTGCCGCGTCTCCACGGACGATCTGACGGGAAACATCTGCGCCTATCTGGGCGAAGCGAGGATCACCGATGACCCGGTGGAAACCTTTGGAGGATACGGCGTCATCCAGGTCCCAGACTTTCAAAAGTTACTACACTTTATCTGCAAACAGGGATTTGAGCACCACGTGGCCACCAATCTATCCACCACGGCGGATGCCCTCAACGAAGCCTTTACCAAGTACCTGGGCTGGGACATTTACTATCACCGTGGTTAGATAGATATGCACACTATCAAAAGTCCCCGCTTGATATCAAGCGGGGACTTTTTTCTTTCGGCATCCTCTCAACATGTCTCTAGAGAGAACACCTCACACATACCCATCTCATCGGGCTTTAGCCCAAGAGAGACAGACCGGTCATGGCGATAAGAGGTCCAAATACACTGGCGCTAAGGGACATCACGACGATCATCGTATTCAAAGACGGCCCCGCCGTATCCTTAAAGGGATCGCCGACGGTATCGCCAATGACGGCGGCCGCATGTGCCTCCGACCCCTTGCCACCATAGGCGCCATCCTCGATGAACTTTTTGGCATTGTCCCAAAGCCCGCCCGAGTTGGCCATGAACAGGGCAAAGATGATGCCCGTCAAGATCGAGCCACCCAGGAAACCGCCCAGGGCGTGCGTGCCAAGGAACACCCCAACCATGGCAGGGCTAAGCAAACTCAGCAGACCTGGCAGGATGAGCTCCTTCAGCGCCCCACCTGCGGCGATGCTAACGCACCTGGCAGAATCGGGACGGACCGTTCCCTCGAGTACGCCCGGTATTTCGTTGAACTGCCGACGGATCTCCTGCACCATTAACTCTGCGTTGCGCCCCACAGAAAGCATCAGCAGGGCAGAAAGGAGAGGAGGCATCAGGGCACCCAAAAAGACGCCCACCATGACGTTAGGAGTACGCAAATCCAGTACCCTGACATCCACTGTTTCCGCATAGGAGGCGAAAAGAGCCAGGACGGTCAACGCCGCCCCACCGATAGCAAAGCCCTTGGTGATGGCTTTGGCCGTGTTACCCGCCGCGTCCAGACGGTCACAGACAGCGATGGTCTCCTCATCCTCGCCACCGTACTGGGCACATCCTCTGGCGTTATCCACGATGGGACCATAAGCATCGGAGGACATGATCATCCCCGTGATGGCCATCATACCAACTGCGGAAACCGACACGCCGTATACGCCCGCGACGCCAAATCGCTGGGCCAGAAACCAGGCCGCTATCATGGCCACGCAAATGCCCAAGATGGCCGGTACCAGACTCACAAGCCCAAAGGAAAAGCCGTTGATGATAACGATGGCCGCACCCGTCTGCGCAGACTCGGCGGTGGTCTGTGCAGGCCCCTGATCTATATCCGTGTAGCGATCAGAGGTGAATCCGATCACAATGCCGGCCAAAAGCCCGGCCATGGTGGGCCAGTAGACACCCCACGGATGGTCGATATCCATCGCGAAAACAACACCCAACGCAAACACGGCAAAGATCAAGGTGGTAGCAATGGTCCCCGCGTTGAGTCCCCGCCCGGGATCGTCCGTGCCACCCGTGCGCACAAAGAGCATGCCCAACAACGAGGCAAATATGCCCGCTGCACTGACCACAAGGGGATAGAGCACATACGGCTCGCTATAGAGCACAGTGCCCAGGATCATCACGGCCACAACGGCGGCCACATAGGAGTCATACATATCAGACCCCATGCCTGCCACGTCCCCCACGTTGTCACCCACGTTATCGGCTACAACAGCCGGATTCCGGGCATCATCCTCCGCCAGCCCGAACTCCACCTTGCCGACGAGGTCGGCCCCGATATCGGCCGTCTTTGTGTATATACCTCCCCCCGCTTTTCCCAACAGGGCCACGGTGCTGGCCCCAAAACTGAACGCGAGGACGACGTGCGGATCACGAAAGATCATATACACGATGGTCATGCCAAGAACGGCAAAGCCAACGACGGATAAACCCATCACCCCTCCGGCATAGAACCCGACAGGAAAGGCTTCCCTGAGACCAGAACGCGCTGCCCAGGCCACCCGGGCATTGGCGCGCGTGGCCACGAACGTCCCTATATAGGCTGCCGTGGCCGAGCTAGCCGCTCCCAGCAAAAGGGCCACGGCCATCCGCCAACCCATCAAAATGAGTATGAGCAAGGCAAGGCCGATGGCCAATAGAGCAAGCGCCCCAAAAAGAAGCTTCAGATAAGCGTCTGCCCCTTCCTGTACCTCTCGCGAGAACTGCTCCATCGCCTCATTTTGATTCTCCTGCTCCAAAACCCACTTGTACAGGTATAGCGCCACGGCTATGGAGACTATACCGGAGAAAAGTATTGCAACTTCCCAAACCATTTCCACCTCCCACAATCCATAAAAATGAGATTTCTCTGAGGTCCCCCGAACCCCGGGAGAGCCCCTTTAGAGACGCTCTAGATGCCAGGACAACGGGAGGTAAGCTCCCCTTGAGCCTGGGATGTGGTATCGCCACGACATGCGACAATGCGACGGGGCCATATGGAACGCCATCGTCCAATAGCCAAATCACCCAGTATCATATATGCATTGGTGGGGGGTGTCAAAAGAGCCAAAAGGAGATTTTCATCCCTTTGTGGCCCTTTTTGACAGGCCAGGGTCTTCGAACGATAATGTAGCATTGTAGATAATGTGGTAAGCTGGTACTCGTTTTACTGTTCGTATGGGAATGGGGGCTATGGCATGCCCAAGGGCGCTATAGAGGATACGAGGGTCTCCACGGCGGCGGCCGAACTGCGAGACATGATCCATGAATTCGAGACGGACCTTGTTGACCTGGATGGGGCAGGAGGGGACGTCATCGATCTACTCCGAAGACGCGACAAAATCGGAGAAGAGGTATCGCGGTTAGAATCAGAGGGACTTGACCTGCGTCCGGAAAGGACGCGTATAGAGACAATCGACAATATCCTATCCCGAGAGGCGAACACCATCGCAAGCGAAGCGCGAGCGGCAGGCGGCCTGCAGGCGGCACGTAAGGAGGAGCATCCCCCAGAATCACATTGGTGGTGGTATCTGGACGAATTCGTGGCCGAAAAGCGTCGCAAAAAGATCATCAAGACGGCGACCATCGTCGTGAGCGTGCTGGTCGTACTCATCACGGGAAATTTCCTCATGGACCGCTTCTTTGGCCCAAGTCCCCAGGAAAAAGAGGCCAGAATTTATGTCAATGAAGCAGAACAGCAATTCCGAGAAGGAAATTATCAGCAAGCCATCGAAGAATATGAAAGAGCCGTGGCGATAACGCCATCCGACGGCCAGGCGCAGGCCGCGCTGGGTGTCCTCTATGAACTGCAGGGACGCCCAGAGGAGGCAGAAGAGGCCTTTAGGGCAGCCGAAGACGCACTGGGCAGCCGCCTAGAGTTTCTGATGACCCTGGCCCAGACCTACATGACGGCCGGCGAATACGATACCGCGCTGGGCAAAGCCAACGAAGCGACAGAGCTGGCCCCCGAGGCGCCCCGCGCTTACCTGATACGCGGCAGCATCTACGAGAGTATGGAGGAAAGGGCCAAGGCCATAGACGATTTCCAACGCTCTGCAGATCTGGCCCAGTCTGCGGGTCAGGATGCCCTGTACGTTCTGGCCAAGATGCGCCTGGCCACGCTCCTGCAACAGGCGCCAAGCTCCTTTCCTGGCGGTGGTGCCTTCTAAAGGGCTGATCGGTGTCGGTGCTCTATATTCACAACTTGTCATCAATTCAAAAAGGCGGAAATTCGTCGAGGGCTCTCAGCCTTTGCAGACCACCGGTTCTTTCCGCGTCTGGGTCAGAACGCGGCATCCTTTATCCGTGAGTACCACCGTATCCTCGATACGAACGCCCCCCCATTCCGCGATATAGATGCCAGGCTCGACGGTCACCACCGCCCCCTCCTGCAATGTATCTTCCGAACTATGGCTGACGCGCGGCCCCTCGTGTATGGCCAGCCCCACGCCATGTCCCAACCCATGGCCAAAGTTGTCCGCATATCCCGCCTCATCGATGATGTCGCGCGCCAGCGCATCGGCCTCTACCCCAGACATGTCGGCCCTGATTCCATCCTCCGCCACTCGCTGCGCCTCCAACACCGTATTCCAGACCTCTAGGTACTCTTCGCTCGCTTGCCCCAGACAGAAGGAACGCGTCATATCGGAGCAATATCCCTCATAGCGCGCCCCCATATCGATCACGATGGGCTCCCCACGTCCGATGACACGCTCCGTCGTGGTGGCGTGGGGCATGGCGCTGTTGGGACCGGAGGCCACGATGGTGGGGAAAGAGAGCGCCTCGGCGCCGTGGGCGCGCATCTGTACCTCCAGTTCCCAGGCGACCTCGCGCTCCGTAAGCCCTGGTCGAATCCACTCCAGGATATGCCCCATGGCCTCGTCCGCGATGCGCACGGCCTCCTCGATGAGGTCTATCTCTTGGGCGTCCTTTGTCATGCGCAGGCGCTCGACCAGGTCCGTGGTGGCTACCCACTCGACCTGGGGCAAGGCTTCCCTCCAACGCTCATAATCCCGCACCGTCATGTCACGGCTCTCAAAGCCCAGGCTCTGAACGCCAAGCTCATCGATGCGCGGCGCCAGGGCCGAGGGCGTCGAATCTTCAACGCGCACCAGCTCGAGCTGGTGCGCCTGCTCCTGTACCTGTTCATAGTAACGAAAGTCGGTGGCCAGCAGCGTCTTCACTCCCGCGACCAGCACCACCCCAGCCGATCCCGTAAAGCCCGTCAGATAGCGCCTGTTCTCCGCCTGTGTCACCAAGAGTGCGTCAAGTCCCTCCTCTTCCAACATGCTTCGAAGCTCCTGCGCTCGCCCTTTCATCGCCCCTTCTCCCGGTTTGCAGCACCAGTATACAGATCCCCCAAAGGCGGGTGAGTCTTTAACGCCTCCTCAATCAACGGCACGAGAACTCGAATTCCCCCTTGTACTATGGGAAAGCACCGCTTATCCTCCTCTGGCATGCTGTCACGGATGACCTGGCAGGTGGCAGTACCGTCGTTCACTTTTACAAAGGCATCCCGATACTGACACGTCAGATCCTGAATCCAGTCGTCGTTTTCCTGGGCGGAGGCGCGCCCCCAAAGGGCGCCCAGCACGATGATGCCCCCACTCAGGACGCCGCAGGCCTCCTTGTAATCACACCCTATGCCCCCGGCAAAGGGACAACTTGTGCGCACCAACATATCGGGCACCTGACCAAAATAATGCTCGCCGACGGCGAGCACGATGGTCTCCGATCAATGATGCCCCGAGAAATAGACCTGCTCCGCTCGCCGCAGGATGCGCTCCACATTCCTTTCTCTCACGAAACTCCTCTCCTATACCGATGTCTGTAATACGCCGCCCGCGCCAGCCGCCGAACGGCACACAAAGAATTCCGCCCGCCGGCCCGTCTCCTCCGCATAGCCCTGCTCAACCGTCTCACATAGGGCGTCCACCCCCACCCGTTCGATCAGCACCACGATGCATCCCCCCCAACCCGCGCCGGTAAGGCGAGCACCCAGAGTTTGGGGAACCCCCTCGGCCAGGCGCACCAGGGTCTCTATCTCGGGGATGCTGATCTCATAATTATCGCGGGCGCTAGCATGGGCCTCCTGCAGCAGCTCGCCAAATCGCGCCATATCCTGCTTTTCCAGGGCGGTGACACTCTCCACAACCCGCTCGTTCTCGGTGATTACATGGCGGCAGCGCCTGCGCACGCAGAAAACGTCCGTCTCCAACTGCACCTCGCTATCCAGCAGCCCTTCGGGATCGATCCCCATGTCGACCAGCGCCCGACGATCGACCTCCTGCGGCAACAGTGGCCCGATCTCGGACCAACCCATCTCCTGCACGTCCCGCAAAGAAGTAATGCCCGGATACGTTCGTTTCAAAAACTGCACCCCAATGCGCCCCTCCACCACGCGCCGATTAAAACGTGGCCCCGTGTTCTTGTGACGCACCCCACTGTCCACCACGACCACGGCATATCCCTCAGGGATGAAAACATGCCGGTAAGAATAAGTCCCCTCAGCATCGGGGCGACAATCGAGAAAGAGAGCATGCCCCTGCCTGGCCAAGACTGAGGTAAAATGATCCATGATGCCTCCCCGGGTGCCCACGTACCACTCGGCGCGGCTGCAGGCCTCGGCAAACGCGGGACCATCCAGCGCTATTCCATTGACGCCGAGCAGTGCTGCCGCAGAGGCCACCGTGAGGGCCGACGAGGAGGAAAGGCCAGCCCCGCGTGGCACCCCTCGGGGCGCTTCTCCCTGCACCAATGCATCGAACCCTTGCAAACCCGGACCATATTCGCGTTCCAACAACTGCGCGGCCCCCTGCACATAGTTGGCCCAATCGCCGACGGCGCGCCGGGGGATATCCTCAGAGATATTGAACTCTCTATCGTCAAATAGGGGTTCAGTATTCGTCAGATGCACCCTTTGATCACTACGGGGTCTGGCAAAGACGAGGATGTCCTTGTCCAATGCCATGGGCAGCACGAATCCATCATTATAGTCCGTGTGCTCCCCGATGAGATTGACCCGGCCAGAGGCCCGAAACACGGCCACCTCTCCTGACCCATAGCGCTCCGCAAAAATCCTCAAACCGCGCTCGTAGCGCGCAACCTGAGAGCTCAACTGCTCCGACGAGCCACCGTACAGGCCGCACAGTGTTTTATACAGCTCCGAGTCCATCCTTTTCCCTACCCTCATACAAGTCGTCTGGAATCCTCATACAACACCATCGTCCCTCACTCAAACTTGGCGATGGCATAGACCTCGCCCGTCTCCTCACAATAGACGGCGATGCTATCGGCATCGTCCGGGCCAACAGAGGAGGGAATGATCAACCTCAGGAATTCCTCCTCGTAGGGTCGGTTTTCGAGCTCGAAAAGCACGGCTGCAGGCTCCGCATAATCCTGACCCTGCACCAGACAAATATCCGCCTGCGGGCCCTTGCCATCGAAGGTGAAGGTCTGTATAATCAGTGTCTGTAATCTGGCTACAATCGTCTTCCCAGAAACGCTGTGTTGGCCGTCAAGGTGGGCCACGTGGCCCACCTTGGTAAATGTCTCCTCGGGAGCCGCCTCGCCTGCCGTGGCAAAGGGCGTAGAGTTGGCCATCAGCGGAGAAAAACACAACAAACTACAATATGATAACATCGTATCTGGCATTGCGTATCCACAACTTCATATACTCTATCGATTTCACTGGCCAGGGGCCGCAGATGATTATATCGGAAAGGCACGAGATAGCCAATGGGAGACTGCCCCGTTGCCTCATCCTCCCGCCAGTTATCGAATCAAAGGCATAGCATGGAAGCAGATCACGCATCGAGAGCCAAAGAACTCCACGAGGATGCCCTCGACGTAAGCATCGTCATCCCCGTCTACAACGAACGCGAGGCCATATCAAGGGTCCTGGACGATCTTGTGGCCACCATGGAACCTCTCGAGTGGTCGTATGAGATCCTCGTTGTGGACGACGGTTCCACAGACGACAGCGGAGATCTCTGCGGCGCGCGCTCGGACATCGTCCTGGTGACCCACGGGCAGAACCGGGGGCCGGGTGCAGCGCGAACCACAGGTATCCGTCGGGCAAAAGGACGCTATGTGGTGATGATAGATGCCGACGGCACCTATCCCGTCGATGCCATTCCCACCATGCTTCGGATGCTGGACGACTGTGACATGGTCATCGGGGCCCGGGAGCGGGAGATGGGCACCCTGAAATGGATACGCTCGGCGGCCAAGAACTTTATCAAGGGACTGGCCTCCTATCTCACGCGTACGGATATCCCCGATCTCAATTCGGGCCTCAGGGCCATGAAACGGAATCTGGTACGCCAATTCCTGCCCATACTGCCCACCACCCACTCGTGGGTGAGCACCATCACCCTGGCCTTTCTGAGTAACGGCTATATGGTCAAGTGGACACCCATCACCTACCGCGAGCGCATCGGCACGTCCACTTTTCATCCCATCGTGGACACCTACAACTATCTGTCGCTAGTCGTTCGCGCCGTCATGTATTTTGATCCATTGCGCGTGTTCCTCCCCCTCAGTTTGATCATGCTCTTGATCGGCATAGGAAAAGCCATCCATGATATCGTTGTCTATAACTTTCACCTGGCCCCGTCCACTCTCGTGATTATCTTTACGACCCTGCAGGTGGGAGCCATAGGGCTGCTGGCAGACCTTATCGTACGCAGGAGCAAGATCTGAGGATCTGCGTGTAGAACGCAATATAATCGGTAAATCACACGAAAGTATGACATACAAGATCGGTTACAAGCGACCGGGCATGCCGTGAGGGTAGCGAGAATCACCCAAACGAACTATTGAAAAGTGCCTCAACAAGGTGTATACTGGTAATAGTTGTTAGTTAGCTTCTATGGAGGAAAAGATGAAGAGTAAAAGTTATTTAGGATCCAGTAGCCGCGGCGTGAGGTTACTGAAGGTTCTGAGTATTTTTGCGATTTTGTCGTTGATATTTGCCAGTACCATCTCGGCGGACGCGTCCGGTAGCTGGGTCAGCTCCTTCCAGGTTATGAATCTGGGTGAGGAGGAAACAGAGATCACAATACAGTACTATCATGAGGACGGCACGCTGGTTGACGCCGCCACTCACACGGCGAATGTGGCCAAGGGCTCTTCCGTCAATATCTATCAGCCAGATGTGCAAGATCTCGACGACGGCTTCAAAGGGGCCGCCGTGGTCAGCAGCCTCCCAGAGCCCATCGCGGCCATCGGCAGCGAACAGGTTACCTACGAAGACGGCAGCATAGGGAACAGCCAGTACTCGGCCTTTTCCTCGGCCGACGTGGGCACCTCTTTCTATCTGCCCAACGTCAACAGGAATTTCGGTTCGGGGGAGTGGAGCAGCCGCATTACCGTGCAAAATGCTACCGACGGCCAGGTCGATGTCGACATCACTTTTTATGACGACGATGCCAGCGTCGCTGACACGGATAGCGTGACGCTAGAGGGCAACGGCTCGACGACTTTGTGGCAGGAGGAGAATGAGAATCTTGCTGATGGATGGCTCGGATCAGCGGTGTTAGACGCCAGCGGCGAGGTCGCCGTCATCGTGGACGTTATGAGCGCTGATGGCAGATTGGAGACCTACAATGGATTTGCTGCCGGGGCGACTGACATGTACCTGCCCACTCTGTTGCTGGGTTTCGGAGCGAACAGCTGGAACACAAGCTTTCAGGTGCTTAACGTGAGTCCCGATACGGCTGAGGTCACAATGACCTATTACACCTCCGGTGAGTCCACGGCCACCAAGACGGTCACGGAGACGCTAGAGCAATATGAGTCGGTTAACCGCTATCAGCCGGTCGATGATGATGACCTTGGCGCCGGTTGGATAGGCTCAGTCGTCGTCGAATCCACCGAGCCGGTGGTGGCGGTGGGCAGCCAGTCGAGCGGCGCCGCCGATACTCGCTTGGCCTCCATATATAACGGCGTGGCAGTTGGAGCCGATGAGACAGTACTGCCCACCGTGTTGCGCTACTTTGGCGCAAGCAACTTTGTTACCAGCTTCCAGATCATGAATGTGGGGGGCGCTGCCGCCAGCGTTACGGTCGAGTACTATGAGCCGGGCGATCCCGTGCCGGTAAAGACCGTGAATTACGATGGAGAGAACAAGATAGACCCGTTCAACGTCGTCAACAGGTATCAGCCTAGCGACGATGAAGAGCTGGGAGAAGGCTGGCAAGGCTCGGTGCGGATCGCTTCGGATCAGCCTGTAGTCACGTTGGGCAGCCAGCACGGTCTGGACCGCACTGGAGACGCCGTCGGACAGTATAACGGCTTCTCGGTCCCGGTTACGGAGTAGCTTCTACATTGGTTATACGATAACAAAGCGGAGGGGGCTATCAACGCCTCCTCCGCTTTATCTTGCTTCTGCGAAAGGGAAGATACTTGCAACCAAGGTCTGTCTCTCTTATCCTAATCTGTCTGATCTGTATCTCTCTAGTTTCCTGTAGCCACGGGGGAGACATCCCGACAGAGACCGTTTTTGCGGTGGTATCCCCAGATCCCACGTCGTCCCCGTCGTTCTCGGTCTCCCCCTCACCTCCTGCTTCCCCAACTGAGGCTGAATTGGCCGCTTCGTCGGCCTACCCCTTGCCCACATCCACAGAGTCATCGGGTGATGCCACCACTACGGCTTATCCGCAACCCTCCTCATCGCCGGAGGAAGATTATCAGACTATGCCGGACTGCTCGCCAGATTCCGAGTCTGGCGCCATAGAGGGCGAGTTGCATTTGGAGGGAGATGGCCCCTCGGCCGGTTCCATCCTGTACCTGGGTGAATATGCGGGGATTGAGACGACGAATCCCATCGTGGTCGTGGATCCCGCTCGCAATATGCACGTCACGACTGACAAGGAAGGAAAGTTTTGCTTCTCAAAAGTTCCACCCGGGACCTATAGCCTGATCGTCTGGAACGGGGGCGACTCCGTACTGCTCAAAGACCCTTCCACAAACTACTCCCTGCAGTTGAAGGTGGAAGCCGGAGAGACGTTGGAGACCGGGGTGCTGTACACTCCATATCCCTGACCAATGCAACCGCGACCCTGCTGAAAGGGCGCTCAGGAAATGACATGTGGGCGTAGCTGTGGTAGCCTTGTAGGCTAATGGACAGACAGTGAGAAGAGTAGATTGAAAACATAATTTCCCGAGAGCAAATAGATGAACGAATGAGTGTAGAGCGTGGAATGGCAAAGCAGGAGGACAGGACGAGTTCTGATTCTGACCCATGGGAATATGGGGGCAACGATGGGCGTTGGGCACACGAGATGGAATTAGACCAAACAGGCGATGGATGCGAGAAGCCCCTCCAGAAGCAGATGAACTCTCTCAAAATCGCCCTTGTTGGTCCCGTTCACCCCTATAGAGGAGGGATCGCACACTATACAACACTGCTGGCCTCCCATCTCTCCAAGCGGCACCAGATGCGCATCATCTCCTTTCGCAGGCAATACCCATCCTGGTTGTTCCCTGGACGCTCTGACCGGGACCCCAGCCGCGCTCCACTGAAGGTATCGAATGTGTCCTATACCCTCGATCCCTTGTGGCCGCCGTCCTGGATCTCCACAGCCAAAGATGCGGGCACATTTGCCCCCGATCTTCTTTTGATACAGTGGTGGACCACCTTCTGGGCCCCCTGTCTCATCACTTTTCTTCGCCGATTTCGGCGGCTTTGCCCGGCAGCGACTGTGGTGACCATATGCCATAACGTGATGCCTCACGAGCGTCACGTGTGGGATCGCAGGATTGCAAAATGGGCCCTATCTCTAGTGGATCGGTATCTGGTACACTCAAGGGAGGATGAATGCAAGCTCCTGGAGTTGATTCCTGAAGCGGAGGTAGAAGTAGTAAGCTTTCCGTCCTACGCGGGCATAGTCGAGAACAAACCCACCCAAGATGCGGCACGGGAGATTCTGGGGCTTGACAAGGATCTACCGGTAGCGCTTTTCTTCGGCTTTGTCCGTCCATATAAGGGATTGCGCTACCTTCTCCAGGCGATCGACAGAGTCAGGCGGGAGCGGCCGGTTCATCTGTTGGTCGTGGGCGAGTTCTGGGATGATAAACAGACGTACCTGAAGCAGATACAAAAGTCCGACCTCTCGTCTCACGTGACCATCATAGACAGATACGTCCCGAACGAGGAAATAGGCGCCTATTTCGCCGCGGCAGATGTCCTGGTTCTACCCTATGTGGAGACGAGTCAGAGCGCCGTGCTTCGACTAAGCCTGGATTTACATCTACCCGTCATCGCTACAAGGGTGGGAGGATTGAGCGAAAGCGTCATCGAGGACGTGAACGGTCTTCTCGCGGAACCAAAGGACGTCAACTCTCTATCCGACGCCCTGCTCCGTTACTTTGACGAGGATCTCGAATCCTCTATGCGCTCCAACATTCGTCACAAAGATTCCGCAGGCTGGCGAGAAATAGTGCAATACATCGAATCTTTGGATTGATGATCTCCTCAGGGAACGGCAACGGGGCATGATGTCCAAGGACAGTCGCTACGACACACTGCGAGCCATCTACCATATTAATGCTCGCATGAGCCTGTTCCATGCGGTGCAGGGGATAGATATCTCCCGTTGCTTTGAATACACCGAGGCATACAGACAGATAGAACGCTCGGTCCCATACGCTCGTGTCCTCGACGTGGGCAGCTACCGATCGCCTTTTCCCGCCTTTCTGGCCAGCAAGGGTTACGACGTCTCCGTCGTCGATCTGGACCCGGCGGTAGGCCAGCAATCGGAATGGATCTCTGGCGCCTTAGGATCGGACAGCCGCATCGGCGTACACATCGCCGATGTCGTCGCCCTCCCCTTTTCAAGAGGCACGTTTGACGCGGTCACCTGCATCTCCACCCTGGAGCACATACCCGATGACGGGGACGGCCTGGCCGTTCGCGAGATCGGAAGAGTGCTGAGGGTCGGCGGTATCTGTTTCATATCCGTACCTTATTCGACGCGGGCGCGGGAGGGGAGATGGAGAAACTGGTTCCAGCGCTGGTTCGACGTGAACACGGCACTATCTCGCCTGGTGGAACCCTCGAGCCTTTCTCTCATGGAGATGGGCTTTTTGATGGGAGGCCCCGTTGGGAAACTGGCGGACGCGTGGTACCGACTGCCGGCCCTCCTCCGACATGCCCTCAGTTGGTCGCACGTCCTGTTGTTTCCTCGCGCCTTTGAGTTGGACGAGGCACATGAGAACGATGCGAAGGTGATGTGGCTGGTGCTTGAAAAAAGGGAGGATAGGCGCCCTTCGTCCCCTTGAACTTCCCCTTCAACCTCTACCACAGCTTTTTGTGCGAAAAAGACCCAGCCACCCGGGGCCGCACCTTCTCCCCTCCCGCCTGGCCGCCCCCACCCCACTCTGCGGAGATGGAATCCTGAAGCCAGACTACATCCCGCCCCCGTCACGCCGCGCCAGCCGTGGGCGCCCCACCGCCGTCACATCCAGCAGGGTCTGCAGATAGAGTTCCTCCCCCCACCCAGTGGCTACGGGAGCCCTTTGATCGCGCCGTTCCACCTCTACGCGAATGTCCTCCGCCCCCGCACGCCGCGCCTCCTTTAGAGCCAGTGCGCGCCCCCGTGTCTCGGCACAGGCCAGCGCCTCGTCCAACGTTCCGCAGTCGCGCAGTCGATCGGGAAAGTGCACGCGGAACAGGCCCGCATCCTCGTCGGGAACGATCAGGATATGCACCCTGGAAACCACACTCCCGGCCACGGCCCCCAGCGCGTTGGCCACCGCAGCGTGCGGCGGAATATGCAGCGTGCCATGGAGGAGATCCCGCACCCGGGGGAAATAGGTTTCCACCGGAGCGCCAATGCCCACCAACTGGGGCTGTAACATGATCTCACATCGCAAACTGGACGACTCTTGCGAGTTCAAGGCCAGGTCCAGCAAAAAGCTATCCATGGACGAACGCTCCCCATCACCCTCATAGCCCTCGTCATCGAGCAGTTTATGGGCGATCTCGGCAGCGATACGCTCCGACGTGCGCTGCAGGACACCCTCACAAAGCCCCTCCACTTCCATGTCCAGATATGCGCCCAGGCGTTCAGCTGCCAGACGGGAAGCCTCGGCATCCCATTCCTCGTAACGGCCCAGGACGTGTGCCGCATCGGTGGGCGTGAACCCCGCCCGTACCACGAGCCCCCGCCTCTCCAGACCTTGAAGATACCGCCCATAGAATCGTGGATACTCCATAAGGCGATGCACTCGGGCCAGGGAGCAGGGGCCCTCCGCTAACGCATCCCGCAGTCTCCTGACAAAGGGGGGCTGCCCATCATCGGCATCCCAATCGCGACGCTGAAGGAGTAAAAACCCCTCCTGCTCCGGTCCTTGCAGTTCGCCCTCTTCCAATATCCCCCTCACCTGCGGATACTGGGCTGCCAGGAAGCAAAGGGGCACGACCCGTTTCGGCCCCACGTGCAGTTCCCCATCACGCTCGAACCACACCTGGCTGTCCCCACCAAGTCCTACCGTGTGGGCATCGATGGCTTCCACCATGGTGCGCCAGCGTCCGACCCGCGCCCCCTGGGTGCTGAGCCGGGGCTGTCCTCCCTCGACGGCGGCGATATCCGTCGTCGTGCCTCCCATATCCACGACCACCAGATCCTCGCCGTGGGACAGGGCGCGGGCACCCACGACGCTGGCCGCCGGGCCGGACAGGATCGTCTCCACCGGGCGCTCCCGAGCCACCGCCGACCTGACCAGCGAGCCATCCCCCTTGACCACCATAAGGGGCGCATCGATCCCCTGTTCACTCAACGTCGCCTCCACAGCATCGATCAGCTCACATATCAGGGGAATGAGCCGCGCGTTCAGGGCCACCGTGGCCGCACGCCGCAGCGCGTCAAGGCGATGGGTGAGTTCGTGGCCGCAGGTCACGGGCAGATCTACCATCTCGCGGGCCAGACCTTTGACCTTTAGTTCGTGGGAAGGGTTGCGCGTACCAAAGTATCCCGAGACGGCAAAGGCCGCCACGTGGGGCGCATGCTGCCGGATGGCCTCCCTCGCCACCTCCATGTCCAACGGCTCCCATGCCTCGCCGTTCGCCCTATGACCACCAGGAATACAGACATAGCGCGCCGTGCCCAACGCCTCGCCGATATCGACCCGGCTGTCCAGACGCCCCTCATAGCCGATAAGGAGGACACAGACGGACGCCCCTTTGTCCTCCACGATGGCATTCGTGGCCAGAGTGGTGGAGAGGGATACCAGTTGTACATCCCTCTCCGTGTCCTCCAGGACACGATCGACAGCCTCCCGAATGCCGATGGATAGATCGTGTTTGGTGGTCAAAGCCTTTGCCGAGGCCAATACGCGGTTGGTCTCATGTTCGACCAACACGGCATCCGTAAAGGTGCCCCCTGTATCGATGCCCAGGGCGATCTGCATTCCTCTCCCCTCCGTCACGAAACTTTTATATCCGTCTCACATGCCACACTCACGCAGCATGCGTCGCGCCACAGCGGCGGGATCTTGCCCCTCGACCACGGTGCGGCGATGTATTTCCCACATCACGTCCTCCGTGAGCGCCGCACTGAGCTCGACGAGCACGGCCTCCACACCCGGCGCCTCGCGCAGCATGGGAGTGCGCGCCATGGGTGCCAGAGTCGAGGCACGAAAGAACGCCCTGTCATCCTTTAAAAAGTACAGGCTCTCCTCCATCAGCGCCGCATCCACCGAGAACCCCAGGGCACAATCACAGTCTCCCTCCATCAACGCCTCGTATCCCTCCTGCATGGAAAGGAAGCGTACCCGTTGCTCCTCAAAGTGAAAAGAGTAGACGCGTTCCAGGCCCCGTATGCCATGGGCCGTGTCATAGAGCTCCTGTGGCACACACAATGTCATCTCAGGATGTACATCGATCACGTACTGTGCCAGATCCGTCACCGTGGCCACATCATTCTCCTGGGCAGTAGACGACGGCACGACCAGGGACATCGTGTGATGCCAGTCACAGGGTGAAAGCCACGTGATCTCGTTGAGTAGATCCTCCTCACGTACCCTGGCGAACAACTCGTCGGCATCCGAGATGGGATAGTCATGTCCCAGGTGCACGGTCCAGGCATCGCCCGTATAGCCCCAGCACACGTCCACATTACCCGCTTCCAGCGCGGTGCGGACCATCCAGGAACCGCCCATACCGCACCTGTCCACCACGTCGTACCCCTCCTCTTGCAAGGCCAGCACGGTCATCTTTCCCACGACCTGCTGCTCCAGCGAATCGGAACTGGCCACGACGACTTGGATATCATCTTTTGATCCGCGGCCACACGCCGACAGGATGACCAAAAGACAGAGGAACAATATCCACAATCTGGCCAGTCTTCGTTTTCCGCCCATGTGATTACAGATAGGTCTCCCCCATCCACATATCCTCCAAGAGCAAACCACCGGCCGTAGCATCGCGCAAAAGTGTGCCCAACTCTTCCACACCATCATAAGGAACGGCGATCTCCAGCGTCACATCCTCGGCAAAAGTTTCTCCCTGCACTGTCACATCGTACCGAGAGAATAGATGCCGCAGATCATTGTACAACGCATAATCCACAGTGATACGGGCTATCTTATGAAGGACGCGCTCCTCTGTCGGCAGTGCCTTCAACGCCTCACGTACCGCGTTGCCATAGGCGCGAACGAGACCTCCCGTTCCCAGCTTGGTGCCCCCAAAATAGCGGGTCACCACGGCAGCTACCTCCAGCAGGTCACTTCCTTTCAACACGGCCAACATGGGTCTGCCCGCTGTTCCCCCTGGCTCGCCGTCATCCGAGGAGGCCAATATCTCTCTAGGGGACGCGGATATCCTATACGCCCAGGCATTATGACTGGCATCGCTATATTCGGCCCCCATACATTCGATAAATTCCCGGGCCGCTTGCTCGGTGAGAGCATGTGTCACGGTGCCGATGAACACTGAATCCTTGACGACCATCTCACTACGTACCATGGCCGAGGGAACGCGATAACGATGGGGAGTGCCTCTCCCCTTCACCCCAGTCAACCCAGACTTTTGGCGTCCTGCAGCGTCGGCGAGTCCTCAATGAGCACCTTACCCGCCACCGCCTCGTCGATAGAATGTATTGTCCCCCCACCATCCTCAATGACAGCGACGAGGGCTTGATAATTGAGATCATCGCCCTCCAGAGTCACCTTGGCATTCTCGACCCTTCGATCCACCTCGTAAATATTGATGTTCACGCCATCCACCCCCGGCAGGCTGGCCAGCTCCCGCGCCAGGTCAACGATGGATGGATTATGGGGCTTCAACACATCCAACACTATACGACGTAATTTCGCTTCTATATCCACTTTTGCCATCTCCTTTCACAGAGTGTGCAAGATAACATATACTCGTGCGCCAACATAAAACCTCTCTCCCATCCCCCGAAAGAGACATCAACGCGACGCTATCCCTCCGGTCAGCCCTTTGATGATCTGCCCAAGAATCCACGGAAGAAGGCTCAGGCCCGCGATCAGGCGCCATCCCTCCCTACCGGGATTCTGTACCTTTAGCAGGCTGGCCACCCCCGGTATATAGACCGCCGCCAGCAAAAGTACAGTGCATAGAACCAGGGCGGCCCAAATCCAGGGGTTCTCGACAACGTCGTTATGCAAAAGACCCGTATCTCCCTCGCGCATATTAAAGACGTGCCACAACTGAGCAAAGGCCAACGTGAGAAACGAGATCGTCACCGCCTGCTCTTCCTCCATCCCCAACCGGAGCATGGCCAGCGCCAGAGCTCCCAACACGGAGATGGTGATCAACGAACTGTACCCCACAATGCCGAGCCAATGATCGCGTGTAAGGACGGGCTCCTCGGGATCGCGCGGAGAATGCTCCATGATGTGGGGATCGCCCTTTCCCACCCCCAGGGCCAGGGCGGGAAAGACATCCGTGACCAGATTCAGGAAGAGAATCTGGAGCGGCAGGATGGGCAATGGGGCATTGGCCAGCGACGCCAGGCCCACGACCATGATCTCGGCCACGTTACAGGAGAGCAAATAGAGCACGAACTTGCGGATATTATTGAAAATCGTCCGCCCCTGCTCGATGGCGGCGACGATGGTGGAGAAGCGGTCATCCTTGAGCACCATGTCGGCGGCCTCTTTGGCCACCTGTGTACCGCGCTGCCCCATGGCCACCCCGATATCCGCCTTTTTCAGCGCCGGCGCATCGTTCACCCCGTCGCCCGTCATGGCCACGATGGCCCCACTTTGCTGATGCATGGTGATCAGATCGAGTTTCTGTTCTGGACTGACGCGCGCAAAGATCGGCGCTTTTAACAATCGCCCTCGCTCGCTCTCACCCAACTTTTGGAAATCGGTGATCTCACTTCCCTGAACCACCTCCACATGGGAACTGTCGACCAAGCCAACAGCCTGAGCCACGTCTCGGGCCGTCGCGGGCTGATCCCCCGTGACCATCACGATCCTCACCCCCGCCTGTTGTGCGGCCCCGATCGAATCCTGCACATCGCC
Organism: uncultured Anaerolineales bacterium; assembly: GCA_964567975.1. Classification (GTDB taxonomy): domain Bacteria; phylum Chloroflexota; class Anaerolineae; order UBA1429; family UBA1429; genus JAWLEV01. The sequence goes on from CAZMOW010000014.1 coordinate 40,439, forward strand.
GCGCGGCGGGTCCAGCATGGCCTGCAAACCAAGAAAGGTCAGATCCTTATAGGGATCGGTATCCGAAGAATCGACCATCCTGGTTGCCACGGCCATCACGCGCAGGCCCTCTTCGGCCATCTCCTCGTTCCTCTCCGCCCATTCCTGGCGCTCCTCGGCGGTGAGTTCCCGTTCCCCCTCCTCCGTCAGGATATGGGACGAGGCCTCCATGACGGGCTGCAGGGCGCCCTTGACGGCCACCAAATAGGGTGCATCCCCCTCATCAGACTCGTGGAAGGTGGCCATCATCTTGATCTGGGGATCGAAAGCCACCTCCCGGACTTCGGGCATCTCCTCCGTCAGTTCGTCCCGATGGATCCCCGCCTTGGCGGCGGCGACCAACAGGGCCACCTCTGTGGGGTCTCCGACGGCCGCGTTCTCCCCGTCCGCCCCCCCATTGTGAAGGGAGGCATTGTTGCACAATGCCCCGACCTGCAGAATTCTCTGCAGAAGGCGGCGTTCTGTTGGCTCTATGACCTGTCCATCACGACGGAACTCTCCCTCCGTCTCCAGCCCTTCGCCACTGACCGCTATCTCGCCAGCCGCCGAGGCCATCCGCGTGACCGTCATGCGATTCTCGGTCAGGGTACCCGTCTTGTCCGTGAGGATCACGTTCGTCGATCCCAGGGTCTCCACGGCCGAGAGCCGGTTGACCACCGC
>CAZMOW010000015.1:0-40413 GCA_964567975.1 uncultured Anaerolineales bacterium
ACAGACGATGACGTTGACCGTGCCCAGATCTATACCTATCTGCTTGCCGAACATACCCCCTCCTGCCTCCAAGCGAATCGAGAAAAGGATGATAACATGAATAATGGAATCCTGCCAATCAGTTGGGCGTCATGGACATGGTCCCCCATTCCAGGGGCTCGCCACGTTCCACCTCGGGACAGAGATGTTTCGATTCCTCTACCCTCGAGATCACGGCGCCCAGCGCTTCCAGTTTTGACGCGATGTCCTGGTACCCGCGATCGATATAGGTCACGTTGCTTATCTCCGTGACGCCTTCGGCGGCCAGACCCGCCAGTATCATGGCTGCTCCAGAGCGTATATCCAGGGCACAGACGTCCGCTCCGTGTAGCCGTGTGGGCCCATGCACCATGGCTATACGCCCCGAGCCCGATACGTCGATGTGGGCTCCCATCTTGTCCAGTTCTTTGACATAGGCCAGGCGACCGTCGTACATGGTCTCATAGATGGAACTGTTTCCCTCGGCCTGCGTCAACATTGTGGCAAAGGGTGCCTGCAGGTCTGTGGGAAAACCGGGATAGGGATATGTCTGGATATCCGTAGCCTTGATTCGCTCTGGTGTGCGGACGTGGTATGTATCGCGGTCGGCCTCGACGATGGCCCCGGCCTCACGCATCTTGTTTGTCACCGCTCCCAACCATCTGGCTACGGCGCCGTCCATGGACACGTTTCCTCCACTGATGAGTGCCCCCAGGGCGAACGTCCCGGCCTCCATACGATCAGGCATGATGCGGTACACCGTGCCGTGCAGTCGCCCTGTTCCTTCTACCTGGATGGTATTCGTGCCTACGCCGTGAATTCGCGCCCCCATGGCGGACAGGAAATTGGCAAGATCGACCACCTCGGGTTCGACAGAGGCATTCTCGATATAAGTCACTCCGTCTGCGAGGCAGGCAGCCATGAGCAGGTTCTCGGTGCCCGTATGGCTGGGGTAGTCGAGAATGAGTTTCTCTCCTCGAAGTCGAGGGCTCTTGACAGTATATCCCTCCTCTCGTCTCTGAATCTCCGCCCCCATGTGCTGGAACCCCTTCAGATCCACACTGACCGGCCGCGTCCCTATGGCGCAGCCGCCCGGATGGGGAGCCTCGGCTTGCCCAAAGCGGCTGAGCAGGGGGCCAACGGTCAAAAAGCTCGCACGCATCTTTTTGGCGAGGGCAAAGGGCACGTTAGCTTTGGAGATACGCGTGGCCTTGACGCGCAGGGTATTGGGACCCTCGAAACGTGCCGCCACCCCCAGATGGTGCAAAAGCTTGACCATATTGCGAATATCCTCGATGTAGGGTACGTGTTCCAACAAGCATTCATCGTCGGTGAGGAGGGTTGCAGCGATAATGGGCAGTGCCGCATTCTTGGCCCCTCCGATCCTGACTTTACCTTCCAGTCTGTTTTGGCCTTCTATCACTAATGGCATAACTCATCCCACCTTGTAGATATCATTTCTGGAGCTGGGGCTCTGATTTTTCGGGGAAAAACTTTTTATATCGCACCGCTCACACCAGAGCAACTATGGTGTTTATCGTTCCCTCTTGTGACTTTGCTGAATCATTATATATGTGACTGTGCAGTGTGACAAGAGACGTGTAAAGGGTTTCTTGGGCTCAGGCGAGTGTTTTTATAGATATGGCAGTTTACATCTGGAGGTAGAAGGCCGCGCATGGATCAGCCATCGTGTGAACCCTTGATCAGGGCTGACGCTTCCTCCCACGAGGGCTGGCCGTTAAAGCCGCCAAGTGCAGTGGTCGTCATGGCGCCGCAGGCCGCGCCGAACGCCAGGCAGCGCTTCAGAGGTTGCCCTTTGAGCCACGCGGCCAGAAAGCCGCCGTCAAAGCTATCGCCGGCACCGGTGGTGTCGATGGTTTCAACCGTAAAGGCCGGCATCTCGGTCCGCTCGCCTTCCCGGATAGCCACGGCGCCCTCTGTCCCCCGTTTGACCACCAAAAGGGGCACACGGTGTGCCATCTCTGGCAGCGCTTTTTGCAGACTCTCCTGTCCCGTGATGGCCTGCATCTCCTGCTCATTGGGCAAAAAGATGTCCAGGTGATCGAAAAAGCCCTCCAACTCCCATCGTTGTGTGGGGTCCCAGTTGGTATCCAGGGAGACGGTCATGCCCGCACGTTTGGCGGCGCGCATCATCTGCGGCATTATGGGACGCAGCCCCGTCAACAAAAAGGGGCTGACCACGTGAAGGTGGCGTGCCAGTTCATAGTAGGTGGGATCCACGTCCTTGGCGTTCACGGCGGCGATGGAGCCGAGGTAGGTGAGCATGGCGCGATCGACGTCTGTGGAGAGGGCGATGCTCGCGCCCGTCTTGAAAGTGGGATCAACCTGCACGTGGGAGGCATTCACACCCGCCTCCTTCAGCCTGTCCAGCGCAAACTGTCCAAAGAGGTCGTCTCCCACCCTGCTCACGTAGAGGACGCGCATTCCCATCCTGGCCGCGCTGGCGGCAAAGATGCCCCCCGAGCTGCCGGCATAGACGGAGAGATCGTCGACCAGCTTTTCCACCTGGCCGAACTCGGGGCGCACGTCTCCACGAACGATGATATCCACATTGAGTTCCCCCACTACAAGGATATCGTAAGGCCTTGAACTCACTTGGTCATCTCCGTTCCTTCCAGGCGAATGGCCATGGATACGTTCCGTGGGCGGTCGGGGTTCAGGTTCCGTCCCATGGCCCTGTAGTAGGCCATGAGTTGTAAAAAGGGGAGATAGAGGACGGGACGCGCCCGCTCCGACAGGGCAGAGTTCAGGGTAAACACTGTATCGAACTCCTGACTCAATCCCCCGTTCTCGTTGGCGATGACCACGATGGAGCCGCCGCGCGCTCGCAGATCCCGCAGTACGGCCATCTCATACTCGCGCGTCCTCTCGGATACCAGGCCCACGATGAGATGCTCATCATCCAGTAAGGACATGGGCCCGTGACGGAATTCCATAAAATGGTAGGCCTCGGCCAATGACAGGGACATCTCTTTCATCTTGATGGTGCCCTCGTTGGCCAGGCCGTAGAGGGGACCGGAGCCCAGATAGGAGATGCGTTTATGGCCCTCAACGGTGCCCACGGCCTTGGCCACGGGCTTGGCCCGCGCGATGAGTTCCTCCGCCTGGGAGGGAAGCGCCTTGATTTCCCGCAAAAAGGCATCATCATCGGCCGTGAGGGCGGCCAGGGTCTGTACAGCTATCAACATGGCAGCAAAGGAACCGGTCTGGGCAAAACTTTTTTCCTGGGCCTCGGGGATGCTGATGATCGCGGAGGAGGCGGAAGCCAATCCCGTATCCTGGTAGCAGCTGATGGCCAGCGCCTCGCTGCCGCGAGCGCGCATCTCCTCGACGGCCTTGATGGTCTCGCTGGTTCTGCCAGAACGGGAGAGAGCCACCACCAGGGGCATCTCCTCCTCGCGGAGCAAGGTGTCCGGGTTCAGGAACACCTCTGAGGAGGGCGTGCTTCTGCAAGAAAGGCCCGTGATGCGTTGAAAGAAAGGGGCTGAGAATTGGGCCAAATAGTGTGTGGATCCACAGCCCATGAAGAGCAGTCCCTGTTCTGCATTGCGCTGGACCATGGATCGTAGTTTTTCCTTTTGGGCCAGCACCACGTTATTACCCGCCTGCCAACCCCGGGCCTGGTTCGATATCTCCTGGAATGAATGTTTTCCTCGCATTATCTCTGTCCTCCTCTGAAAGTATTCACCATCTCCGTCACAACTTGACGTGAAAGTCTCTTCATGATACAACGTGCGCAGCCAATGAGGTCGTATAGCAAGGGAAGGACTTATGATCATCGACGCACACATTCATCTCTGGAATCCCCTTCATGGTAAGGATTTGGGGATCGATCGTCAAGCGCTGAGTTGGGGGAAGGCCCAAGAGGGAGACAGGATATACTATGCCACGCCGCCGGCTTTTGAGGACAGCCAGAGCACGTACGAGCGGGCCCTGGCACACATGGAATGGCTCGGCATCGACCGTGCCGTGGTATTGCAAGAGTTTGCCGATGGCAAGCAGGACGATTATCTTGCTGAGGTGCGAAAGACCGAGCCCAGGCGCTTCTCCTGTACGGCCCTCTTTGATCAACATTACTATGAGGACCCCCTGGGATGCTTTCAAGAGGCCATCGAGAAGAAGGGGTTGCAGGGCTTTCTCGTCAAGAGCCCCGACCCCCTCCCAGAGATCGCCGTGCCCGAATTGATGCCCCTTTGGGAGAGGTGTGCCGAACGGGGGCTGCCGGTAGTGTGTAAGAATGGCGCTCCGGACGATATTCGCAAGTTGATAGCGGCCGTGCCGGAGCTTAGACTGGTGCTGTCCCACTTTGCGGGGTCTTTTGGTCCAGAAGAGGAATATCGGAGACGGATCGAGCTCGTGGCCTCGTCACCCAACGTCTATGTGGACAGCGGCGCCCTCACGTTTCGTAAGCGTTATCCCTTTTCCGAGGCCAAAGAGCGCCTACACGAGGCTGTGGAGATCATTGGTGCTGAAAAGATCGCCTGGGGCTCTGATTATCCACGTCCAGGGTTGGTAGCCGATGCCAGTTACAAGCAGCAGCTCGAGTTCATCACCGTGGAATGCGACTTTTTGAGCGAGGAGCAGCGGGCGCAGATCCTGGGGGGGACGGCCCTGCAAGTCTACAGGTGGGACGCGTAGGGGGTAACCTGCAGTGGCGGGGCACGGTAGGTAATTCTTCGCTGTCTGGTTTCTTGTGGTAGTTCCTTGCGTCCGTCGATGTAGAGACGCAAGATCTTGCATCTCTACATTTTGGGATTTGGCAACACCGCGCATCCATTCACTCGATTCCGAGTGTCTTCCTGAGGGATTCTCCTTGGGGAAAATGATCGTACCCCTCGGCTGATACGGCGTCCGTGCGAACGGCCCAGGGCGCGGCGTCCAGTTCCGAGAAGGTGCAACCCGACGCGTAGGCCTCCTGGAGGATCTCTTCCATCTGCCGTATGCCCACCGTCTCTGTGCTATCCTCTGCCTGGATGGGGTAAGCGTGTTCCTCGGACACGCGATGGATGCCGCCGCTCGATTCGAAGGCCAGGTTGATGCTCAGCACATGGGGCGCCCCTTCCTCCAGACCACAGAGGGGCGCCTCTTCTTCGCCGGCCGCCACCTGCGCGATCTGGCGAAATGGCTGGAGGTGATTTTCTTCCCGCCGAGCATTCACGTACTTTTCCCGTCCGCCGTCGTCATATTCGATGACCACGGCATCCGTGTTCGCCTGCCATTCGACGACCCCCTTTTCGCATATAAGACGCGTCCGGGGATTGAACGTCTCGGTGAGGGCGTGGCTGGCCAGGTGCAGCGCGCGAACCCCGTCCACGTCGACCGCTATGCATGATGTATCGTAGCTCTTGATGCGTTTTGCGGCATAGAGCTCGGCCCGCACGTTTGTTATGGGCATTTCCCCTTGTTGTACTCCTATGAGATAGAGGATGTTGGTGAGATAGTGGGCGGTGGCGTTGGTAGCCGGGCCGTCGAGGATCCAATGTCCCGGCTCTCCCAGACGGCCCGCCCAGCTGTTACGCGCATAGTAGCTTCTATCGCGAGGCCAGCCGATTATGGTGCGCCCCTCTAGGATTTTGCCCAGACTTCCGTCGGTCACTTTTTCCTTCAACCACCTTATGGTTGGCCCATATATCCACTGGTATCCCACAGCGCACCAATGGCCGGTGCGCCGCTGGCATTCCTGCAGTTCGCGCACATCCTGGATGGTGGCGGCCACGGGTTTCTCTATCAGCACGTTGTAGCCGGCCTCCATGGCCTGTACGGCCATGGGCGCGTGGTAGGGGATGCCCGTGGGCACGCCCACTATGTCGATCCGCTCGTGGCCCTCTTCCAGCATCTTTTCCAGCGTCGCGTAGATGGCGCAGTCCCCCTGTTCTAATTCCTTTACCTGGGATTGATATTTCTCTCGGTTGCGCACTACCGCCGCGCCCAGTCGTGCCACGCCTCTCTCCTCCAACGTACGAAGGCTCTCCACCCACGTGGCAGCGAAACCGCCTATGCCCACGATACCGTATGTGATCATCGAGCTTGCCTCCCTTTTTCCCTCGTTCCATTCCTCGAGAGTGTACCCGTTACTGATGGTGACTGTCAACAGGCGGTCGGCAGTGCTTGACGGGTCTGGCCGCAGGGACTATGCTCTGCTATGTATTGATTCGCAGGTTGAAAGGAGGGGGCGATCATGACGCGCTCATCCACATTAAGGACTTTGTATACAGCACGACATCCGGAGGGAAAGCCCACAGCCTACCGGGTAAGCCGTCCCAATATCCTATTTATCATGTCCGACCAGCATCGCTTCGACTGGTTAAGCTGTCGAGGTCTAGAGGGCTTGCAGACGCCCCATCTGGACCGTCTGGCCGAGGAGGGCGTCATGTTCTCCCAGGCCACGTGCAACAGCCCTCTGTGTGCGCCCGCTCGTGCCGCCCTGGCTACTGGCCTGCGGCCGCCCCGTTGCCACGTGTTAGATAATAGCTACAGCCTGTCCCCAGATACCTGGACCATCTATCGCCATCTGCGGCGTTACGGGTATCGCACCTCGCTCTTTGGCAAGCTGGATCTGCACAAGCCCCAATTCTATGACGGGATCCGGGGTGATTTGCCCATCGTGTATCAACTCGGCTTCACGGATCCCCTGGAGGCCGAGGGGAAGCAGCATGGTGCCCAGCGTATTTTTGTAGAGAGGGAGGATGGTTCGCATGGACGCCTGCTGATCGGGCCGTATCAGCGTTATTTGCGAGGCAAGGGGTTGCTGAATCCCTTTTGCGAGGACTATGCCTACCGCCAAACCCAGCACGCCCACTATGCCGAGCCCTCTGTGTTGCCATGTGAGGATTTCGAGGATGCCTGGATTGGAGAAAAGGCCTGTCAGTATCTGCGCGAGGTGAACGATGATTCCCCTTGGTTCACCTTTGTCAGCTTTGTGGGACCCCACAACCCCTGGGATGCGCCGGCGGAATACCTGGAGCAATATGAGGACGTGCCCATGCCAGACCCCGTGGTGGATCCGGGGGCTGATCGTGCAGCGTGGGTACAGCGAAAGCAGGAAGAGATGATGCGAGGCACGGACGAGGCCACAGCGCAAAAGATGCGCCAGAATTATTCCGGCATGGTTACTCTCATCGACGACTATGTTGGGGAGATGCTCGACATCCTGGAGGCGCGCTCTCTGTTGAAAGATACCATCGTCGTCTATACGTCGGACCACGGCGAGATGTTGGGAGATCTGGGCCTGGTGCACAAGTCGGTGCAGTACGAGCCCGCTTTACGCGTGCCCCTGATCCTCTCGGGGTGGGGTGTGCCAGAGAAGGGCACCTCCGATGCCCTTGTGGAGCTCTTTGACGTGACCCCCACGCTGTTAGATCTGGTGAATCTACCAGCACCGGCCGCTCTTGACGCGCGCTCGTTCGCGCCCTTGTTGCAGGGAGAGGCGGAAGCCCATCGTCAGTATCAGATCGCCCAGCTCCCTTTTACCACCTGTATTCGCGATGGAGATTTCAAGGCCGTCGTCAATCCCAACGACCGTCCCGAGCTATACGAGTTGCGTGACGATCCCTGGGAGACAGAGAACGTGTATGAACAGCATGGGGAGCGCTACCGACATCTTATGCAAAAACTCCACGAGCATGTGACAGGTGGTCGCCATCTGAACGCCTGACGACTCAGTGACGCACCACCGAGCGTCCGAGGAGCTTGCCTAGAAGTCCCTCCGTCGCGCAGAGTATGCCACCGACAAAGAGATCGATGAGGAGGGTGCAGGCAAAGGCTGGGATCAGGGCCCTCACAAAGTCCTGCAGCAGGGCCACCGCCCGGCCCCAAAAGGGGCTGGCGAGAAGTTTGGGTAGTGTGCCTGTCATGTCCAGGCCCAGCGCCGCCGTGCTGAGCAGTATGGCCATATAGATGCCCATGGGCAGCCACGTGCGCCGATCCGAGGGACTGGGAAACATGCTGTTTCCTACAACTAACAAAAGATAGAGCCAGGGCCAGGTGCTTCGGAGTTCCGGCAGGTCACCAAGCTCTGGATCCATGCTTCCTCCGCTTGCTTTCAGGATCGTCACGCCCAGACCCCAATGTACGATAGCCACCAAGAGGGCGCTGCCCACAAGCAGCGGTGCCAGTCCGATCAAGCTTCCACGTACCACATCCGTCTCTGCCACCCCTATATTACCGAGCTGCCACCAGCGGCCGTCAGGAGAGGCATGAGGTCGAAGGGAAAGCTTGCCCGTTCTCACACCCAGCAGCTTGGCGACGACAAAGTGGCTGAGTTCGTGGACCAGGGTTCCCGGCAGCATCAACAGTGCGTACAGATATAGAGAAACCGTCCCCTTCCCAAAAACGAGAAGCGCTAGACTCTGGACGCGACGACTGAACCAGCGATTTACGGGAACCAGAGACGCCGCCATGATGAGCAGCAGAAGGGATTCCCATCTCATGGTCAGCGCGTCTCTCCGCAATCTTGCTTTTCAAGGTCCATGGGCGGGATAGTTACACGAGCCCCTTGGCCTTTGCTGTAAGGCGAATTATCTCCACAAAATCCTCGGCCTGGAGGCTGGCTCCGCCCACGAGGCCGCCGTCGATATTCGGCTGTGACATCAGTTTCTCGGCGTTGTGAGGCTTGATGCTTCCGCCGTACTGGATGCGTATCGCCTCCGCCGTGTCCTGGTCATAAAGCGCTTTGATCGTGGCGCGGATCACGGGACCGCAGACGGCCTCGGCCTGCTTCGCCGTGGCAGCTGACCCCGTGCCGATGGCCCAGAGGGGCTCATAGGCCAGAACCATACGGACCACCTGCTCTCCCGTGAGGCCGTTCAAGGCCTTGGTGACCTGCTGCTTCACCCAGTCCTCCGTCTTGCCCGACTCTCGGAGCTCCTGAGTCTCTCCCACGCATACGATGGGCGTCAGTTGATGGGAGAAGGCTGCCTTGACCTTGCGGTTGACCGTTTCGTTCGTCTCCCTAAAATACTCTCGTCTTTCCGAGTGACCGATGATGACGTACGTGCAGAACTCTTGGAGCATCACGGGAGAGATCTCTCCCGTATAGGCCCCGCTCTCCTCCCAGTACATGTTCTGGCCTCCCACACCGATATCGGTATCGGTGAGGGTACGAGCCACGTCGGGAAGGGCGGTGAACGGGGGGCAAACCACCTTCTCCACCTCGGTAATGGAGGAGGCGCTTTTTTCTATCTTTTTGACGAGGGCTTTGCCCTGGGCAGCCGTTCTGTGCATCTTCCAGTTGCCGGCCAGGATCGGTTTTCTCATGAGGGATCCTCCTTTTTCTCCATAGGTGTCTGGCACGATATTGCTCGTGCCTTCATGCTTCACATCATCAACAAGCCTATCACAGGAGACGCTGTCTGCCAAGCAAAGCGAAGGGCTGAAAGGATTTCACTTGACCCAGGATATCTTTTAGTCTAGATTATAGACGTGTGATGTGATGGGATCGCCATTGGGTTTTCATGTCGTGCAAGAGGGATGGGGAGGAGTTATGGCGGAAAAAGATATAGATACGCTGCGTCGGCTGGCCGTGGAGTTACGCCTTCAGGTGGTGCGGATGATGGGGGCTGATAAGAAGCATCATTTTGGAGGGTCCATGTCCGCAGCCGATATTGTGACGGCGCTATACTTTTACAAGATGCGCTACGATCCCGAGAATCCCGAGTGGCCCGACCGGGATCGCTTTATCATGAGCAAGGGCCATTGTGTCCCCGCCCAGTACGCTGCCCTGGCCATGCTGGGCGTGCTGCCCGTGGAGGAACTACCGGAATTGAAGACTATGGGCAGCCGCCTTCAGGGGCATCCGGCTGCTCATCTGGTGCCCGGGATCGAGGGCTGTACCGGCTCCTTGGGGCAGGGGCTGTCCTTTGCCAATGGCATGGCCCTGGCTGCGCGGATTCAAGAGCGCGACTATGACGTGTATTGTCTGATAGGGGACGGTGAGCTTCAGGAGGGCCAGATCTGGGAGGCGGCCATGACATCTTCCAAACAGTGTCTGGGGAACCTCACGGCGGTCATCGACCGCAATGGGCTCAAGGCTATGGACGAGCCCTCCTGCGCCAAGGCCATGGACCCCCTGGCTGATCGCTGGAAGGCCTTTGGCTGGTCCGTGCGCGAGCTCGATGGACATGAGATGGCCGAGATCTGTGAGGCGCTGGATTGGGCGCAGGACAACGAGGAGACGCCCTCCATGATCATCGCCCATACGGTCAAGGGTAAGGGGATCCCCTTTATTGAGGGACGACCCGAATTTCACAACGCTGCCCTGACGGAGGAGCAGATCGAGGAGGCTCTGACTGGACTCGAGGAGCAATTGAAAGCGTGGGAGGAGGAGAAATGACGGAGCTGATAGAGACTCGATATGCCTACGGCGATGCCCTCTTGGAGGCGGGCAAGAGGTATCCCGAGGTGGCTGTCCTGGACGCCGACCTGTACAACTCGACACGCACGGTAGTCTTTCGTGATGCCTTTCCCGAGCGTTTCATCGATGTGGGCATCGCCGAGGCCGATATGGTCAGCACGGCGGCAGGCATGGCGGCTTCGGGGTTGATTCCCTATGCCAATTCCTTTGCCATCTTTTTGACCGCCCATTGCTACGATCAGATTCGCATCCAGATTGCCTATCCCAGCCTGCACGTGATTCTGGCGGGCTCCAGCGCGGGCTTGACGCAAGGTCCGGATGGGGCCAGCCATCAGTCGCTGGAGGATGTAGCCCTCATGCGTGAACTGCCGCATATGCGCGTGCTGGTGCCGGCCGATAGCGTAGAGACGCGGGCCATGACCATGGCTGCCGCCCGGGATATCGATGGTCCGGTTTACATTCGCTTGGGTCGCTATCCCGTCCCCGACGTCCTGGATAATGACTATAGTTTCGAGTTGGGGCGTGGCACCATCCTGCGTCAGGGAGAGGAGGTGGCCCTGGTGGCCTGCGGCCACATGGTCAACGTGGCTTTGGAGGCCGCCAAACTCCTGGCCAACCGACAGATAGATGCCACGGTGATCAACATGTCTACCATCAAACCCATCGACGAGGGGCTGATCGAGTGGGCCGTGGGCAATATCCCTTTTGTGGTGAGCATGGAGGAGCACAGCATCATCGGAGGGCTGGGGAGCGCCGTGGCAGAGGTGATGGCCGAGGATGGATGCGGCGCGCGCCTCATTCGTCTGGGCACGCGGGACGTGTTCGGAGAATCGGCGACGGCGGATGAGCTGCTGGAGAAGCATGGCCTGACGCCTTCAGCCGTCGCGCGAAGGATCAGCAAAGAGTTGGGCAGATAGGGGCGCGTGCACGGGGGCGTGAACGTTGTCGTTCTCGGATTAGCGATTGCTCGTCGAGTATAGGGTTGAAGCGTGGTCCTGTGCGGACGGACGGTGTCGAATCGAGGCGCACCGCTGTAATCTGGTGGAACTGGCTCGCCCTCTTGCGGGTGCGGGCCCACAAGCAGATGGGGAGGCCATTCCGATCAAGATCGCGACAGGATCAACGGGCCCGCGGCACTCCACAGAGCCAGGGGCTCCAGACTCCTCGTGTTTCGCGTCTTCCTATGGACCTTGTGCCTAAAAACCAGTCCCTGGAAGTCCTTCTTCTCATACTTTGCGCCTGCCATATGGCGTGGGCCCCGCTTCCACGTTCGAGTGTCCCTCTGGCTTGTCAAGAGTGGGCCACGATGCTACACTAAGTCTGAAACAAGTTAGTGGAAGCGATAGATGACATCATGCCCACACAGGCTCTCTATAATAAATGGCGCAGCCAGACCTTTGACGAAATTCTGGGTCAGGAGCATATCACCCGAACGCTGCGCAACCAGATCCGGGCGGGGCGGATCGGCCATGCCTATCTGTTTACTGGGATGCGCGGTACGGGGAAGACGACCACGGCCCGCGTTCTGGCCAAGGCCGTCAATTGCGTGGGAGATACGGAAGATCCTCCCTGCAATGCCTGCCACATCTGTAAAAGTCTCACCAGAGGGAGTTCTCTGGATCTTGTCGAGATCGATGCTGCCTCGAACAGGGGCATAGATGAGATACGCGATCTGCGGGATCGAGTCTCCTTTGCGCCTCACGAATGCCGCTACAAGGTCTATGTCATCGATGAGGTGCACATGCTCACCACGGAGGCTTTCAATGCCCTGTTGAAGACGCTGGAGGAGCCGCCCTCTCACGTTATTTTCATCCTCTGCACCACGGAACCCCACCGTCTGCCCGATACCATCCTATCGCGCTGCCAACGCTTTGATTTCCGGCGTGGGAGCGTGTCCCTCCTGGTGGAGAAGCTAAAGAGAATCTGCGAGGGAGAGGGGCTTCAGATCTCGCCCGAGTCCCTGGATCTGGTGGCCAGAAGGGCTGCAGGGAGCTTTCGCGATGCAGAAAGCCTATTGGATCAGCTGTCGGCCTATAATACGGATGAGATAACGGTGGAGCTGGTGCGTGACGTGCTGGGCTCCGTGTCCTCTGCGCTCGTGTCGGAGTTGGTGGAACGCATGATGGCGGGCGACGTTCCGCAGGGGCTGCGGCTGATCGACGAGGCCTTTGAGGGAGGAGCCGAGCCGCGACAGTTTCTGAGTGATATATTGGGCCATCTGCGGGCTGTGTTGCTTCTGAGCGTGGGAGGAGATAAGGGGCTCGATCAGCTAAGTCCTCAGGCCCTGGATCAGATGCGGCGGCTGGCCCAGGACGGTACCTTTTCGTTGAAGGCACTTGTAGGGGCCATCAGGCTATTCAATGAGGCTGGGGAGGGTTTGCGTAACACCGTCCGTCCTCAGTTGCCCCTGGAACTGGCCCTGATAGAGACGGCCCTCTCTGTGGATGGTGAGCGGGGCGCGGAAGGCGCGGTCCAGTCTGCTGCTATGGCGGCGGCAAAGGGGGATGAAGCAAGTCGCGAAAGTGAAGAGGAAGGGGAGGATGCCTCTTCGACCAGACGGATGGCCGAATCAGCCTCTCCTGTGGAGGCAGAGACTGCTGAGGTGGATGAGAGCGCTGAGGACACAGAGGAGGTGGCTGCGTCTGAGGCAGAGTCGGCTGAAGAATCAGAGGAGAAGCCCCCGCCTGAGCTTGAACAGGAAGGAGAAGAGACATCTTCTCAGAAACTGACCCTGGATTGGGTGTGTGGGAATTGGGATTTGGTATTGATGAAGATCAAGCCCAAGAGCTATCAGGTGCGGGCGCTGCTCAACTCGGCCTATCCCATATCTGTGAGGGATGATCTCATCACCCTTGGGTGCAACGCGGAGTTCCATCGCGATAAACTCTCGGAGGACAAAAGGCGCGGTCTGGTCGAGGAGGTTCTGTCCCAGGTTCTGGGCGTGCCGTGTCGGGTCCAATGTGTCGTTGATAGAGAGGCGGAAGAAAAGGCGCGTGCCCGGACCCAGTCGACCAATGACGATTCAAGGGATCTGTTCAGCAGTAACGGGCAGTCCGGGACGCCTTCCGACGAGGATGTGCGCGACGAACTGTTGAATCACCCCGCTGTAAAGATATTGAAAGAGCGGGGAGGCCGCGTGTCAAAAGTCACACTTGATAATCGAAACAGAGGAGGTTGAATTCATGGCGCGTAAAGGAAGAAGCCACTTTGGGCGTCCCCAGCGGGGCGACATGATGAAGAAGTTGCAGGAGTTGCAGGATCAGATGGCTGAGGCCCAATCCTCCCTGGAGGAGGAAGTGGTGGAGGCCTCGGTCGGAGGAGGTGCAGTCACAGTGGAGATGACGGGGGCACAGGAACTCTGTTCCATCACCATAAAGCCAGAGGTAGTCGATCCCGACGACGTGGAGATGCTGCAGGACTTGATCCTGGCCGCCTTTAAGGAGGCACAGGAAAAGTCTCAAAAAATGGCTGCGGATAGACTGGGGCCCCTGGCAGGAGGGGTTGATATTCCGGGTCTGACGTAATGGCCGCCGTTCCCAAAGTGGTCAACCGTCTCATCGACGCTTTCAGCCGCTTGCCCGGCATCGGGCCGAAGACGGCCTCGCGGTTGACCTATTATCTTTTGCGTACGGGGGAGGAGGAGGCCCTGGCGTTGGCCAAGGCTTTAACCGCCCTGCATGAAGAGACGGTGCTCTGTTCCACGTGCTGCAATATCAGCGAAGAGGATCCCTGTCCCATCTGTGCCGACGTGACGCGTGAGCAAGACGTTATCTGTGTGGTGGAGGAGCCGTTGGACGTTCTGGCCATCGAAAAGACGGGACGCTTTGACGGGCTGTATCACGTGTTGCATGGGCACATCTCACCCATGGAACGGATTGGCCCCGAGGATCTGCGTATCAAAGAACTCGAAGAGAGGATGGAGAATTCATCGATCCGCGAGGTTATCGTGGCCACAAATCCCGATATGGAAGGGGACGCCACAGCAGTGTATCTCTCTCGTCTTGTGGCTCCCAGGGGCATCAAAGTGACGCGCCTCGCCCTTGGGCTGCCCCGGGGGGGTGATCTGGAATATGCCGATCAGACCACCCTGGCGGAGGCCCTGGCGGGACGCAGAGAGATCTAGAGTGCCGACCGATATTTGGGTAATTCGCTGACATGGCAAAGGAGAGATGATCTGTGCGCGTACTGATGCTCAGTTGGGAATATCGTCCTCACGTCGTCGGAGGGTTGGGCAAGCACGTGACGGAACTATTGCCCTCATTGGTCGGAAAAGGCGTTGAGGTGCATCTGGTGACGCCCCTTTGCCCCGAGGCGGAAACGGTGGAAAGGGATGGCGATCTCATCGTTCATCGTGTGGTCTTGCCTCCGCGTACCGCTGCAGGCTTTGGAGAGGGCGTGCGCAGGGCCAACGAGGTCATCAAAGAGGCATGTGACGCGATCATCGAGCGGGAGGGTCCCTTTGATCTGATCCATAACCACGATTGGTTGACTTCTTTTGCCGCCATCCGCTTGAAACATGAGCACAAGCTCCCCCTGCTGGCTACTGTTCATGCTACAGAGCGGGGACGGGGACGGGGAGAACTGGTTGGGCCCGCTGCACAGGAGATAAACGACGCCGAGTGGCGATTGACATTTGAGGCCTGGTGTGTGATCTGCTGTACGCACTATATGGCCCGGGAGTTGCAGGCCTATTTTCATACGCCCTCCGACAAGATCGAGGTGATACCAAACGGCATCTATCCTGCCCCCCTGAAAGAACTGGCATCCCAAGACCTGACCGATTTTCGCGCCCGATATGTGCAGCCAGAGGAAAAGCTCGTGTTCTCGGTAGGGCGCATCGTCTATGAGAAGGGCATGGAGATCCTTGTACGCGCTGTGCCCCGGGTGTTGGAGATATTTCCCCGTACCAGATTCGTGATTGCCGGCAAGGGACCGGAACTGGGAAAGCTGCGCGGCCTCGTGCGGGGGATGCACCTGGAGGAGAACGTTTCGTTGCTGGGATTTATCAGCGACGCGGATCGCGATCGCCTCTATTATGTGGCCGATTGTGCGGTGTTTCCTAGCCTTTACGAGCCGTTTGGTATCGTGGCTCTGGAAGCCATGGCCGCGCGCACGCCTGTGGTAGTCAGCGAGGTGGGTGGGCTTCAAGAGGTGGTGGAGCATTCCGAGACGGGCATCACCATCCAGCCCAACGACGTGGACTCTTGCGCGTGGGGTATCCTTCACACTCTGCAGCATCCCGATTGGGCGGCCCAGCGTGTGGAAAACGCCTATCAAAAAGTCCTCAGTGTTTACAATTGGGATAACATTGCGAAACAGACAAAGAATGTCTATGAGCGGGTCATAGAGGAGCGTGCCCACACGGACTGGTAGCGCTCATGTCTCGCTTTGTGAGTTTGCGGGCCTTTCCCGTATTGTCTCGTACGTCAAGGGCGGTTTCGGTACGGAACTGTCCGACCAGGTATAGGCTTTCAGCAGCCGCAACCGGGCTTGTTCCAGACTTTTTCTGTCCCGCGCGTGGATGGTGAACAGGGGGTCCCCTTCTTCTACGCGATCCCCCACCTTGGGCCCCAAGATGATCCCTACGGCGTGGTCGATCTCCTCTCCCTTTTTGTGCCGCCCCGCACCAAGATTCACAGCCGTCAGTCCCACTTCCCGTGCATCCAAACCCTCTATAAAACCACTGTGGGGAGCGGATGCGTCTCCCTGGATAAGGGCTTGGGGCAGGAGGGAGGGATCCTCGAGCACGTGTGGGTCTCCGCCCTGAGCGCCGATCAGGACGCATAGTTTGTCCAGGGCGTGGCCGTCCTCGATGGTCCGGGAGAGTGTGGCACGGGCCTCTTGCGGGGTCTCGGCCTTGTTTCCCAGAAGTAGCATCTCGGAGGCGATGGTGAGGCAGTGCTTGGTGAAATCCTGCGGGCCATTCCCCTTCAGAGTGTCGATGGCTTCTCGCACTTCTAGGGCGTTGCCCACAGCCTTTCCCAGGGGTTGGTCCATGTTCGACAGCACGGCCGTTATCCGTCGCCCCATACCGTTTCCGATTTGGATCATCCTCTCTGCCAGGGTGCGCGCTCTCTCCAGGGTCTCCATAAAGGCCCCGGTGCCCACCTTGACGTCCAAGACGATGGCCTGGGCGCCTCCGGCGATCTTTTTGCTCATGATGGAACTGGCGA
The DNA here is from genome assembly GCA_964567975.1 of uncultured Anaerolineales bacterium. Taxonomy (GTDB): domain Bacteria; phylum Chloroflexota; class Anaerolineae; order UBA1429; family UBA1429; genus JAWLEV01. The sequence goes on from CAZMOW010000015.1 coordinate 16,564, forward strand.
TGAGGGCGATGCTGGGCACGGTCGCCGTCACGTCGCGCAGGGCGTAGAGTTTGGCGTCGGCGGGCGCCAGCTCGGTCGTCTGGCCCGCTATGACGATGCCGTTTTCGCTTACGTTGGCCAGGAATTCGTCGAGGGTGAGGGACACCTGAAAATTGGGAATCGACTCCAATTTGTCCAGCGTGCCGCCCGAAAACCCCAGTCCCCTTCCCGACATCTTGGCCACGGGCAGGCCGGCCGCGGCGACCATGGGGGCCACAGCAAGGGTCGTCTTGTCGCCGACGCCGCCCGTGGAGTGTTTATCTACGACGAAGGGTGCCACGTCACGCAGGTCGATGGTCTCGCCCGAGTCGATCATGACCCTGGTCAGGGCTGTGGTCTCTTTTGGCGTCATGCCCTGGAGGAGAACGGCCATGGCCCATGCCGCTGCCTGATAGTCGGGAATTTCGTCGTTGACATAACCCTGTATAAAGAAACGAATTTCCTCCTCTGTCAGGAGCAAGCGGTCCCTCTTTTTGGTGATGATATCGATGGCTTGCATCTTCTTTTCTCCCTTTCGAATCCGAGATGATAGTTGATGTCCCGTCATGGCTATGTGGCTGTAAAAGCGAGGAGATGCCACGGGCGTGATGGTGGCGATTTGACAGGGGCACCGTTTATGCTATACTGCTTTACACATTCAAAGTGCCGCATTCGTCTAGAGGCCTAGGACACCTCCCTCTCAAGGAGGAGATCGGGGGTTCGAATCCCCCATGCGGTACCTTTCCTTTAGGGAGCTAACACACGTTAGCTCCCTTTGCTTTTTCTATGGTTCTCGTGTCAGTTTTTGCGTGGTGGAGGGCGGCCTCGATAAAGTCGCAAAAGAGGGGATGGGGAGAATCGGGCCGCGTCTTGAACTCGGGGTGAAATTGACTTCCCACCATCCAGGGATGATCTTTGACCTCGGCCATCTCGATGAGGAGGCCGTCTGGCGATATACCGCTGTATACCAGTCCCGCCTCTCGTAAGGACTCCCGATATTTGTTGTTAATCTCGTAGCGATGGCGATGTCTTTCCTCGATGTGTTCCTTTCTGTACGCTTCCCACGCCTTGGTACCCGCTGTAACTTTGCAGGGGTAGCTGCCCAGGCGCATGGTTCCCCCCTTGTCTGTGATGCCCCGCTGTTCCAGCATCAGGTCGACCACGGGATGGGGGGTTTCGGTGGCGAACTCGGCGCTGTTGGCATGCCGGTCATCCAGGGCTTCCCGGGCGAGGTCGATTATCATGACCTGCAGTCCCAGACACAGCCCCAGGTAGGGCACTTTTTGCTTGCGAGCATAGTGCGCCGTCATGATCTTGCCCTCAATGCCCCGCTCGCCGAACCCTCCAGGCACGACGATGCCGTCGGCCGTGGCCAACTCCTCGACGATGCCCTCTTTCTCGATGCGTTCAGAATTCACCCATCGCAGATCGAGACGACAGCCGTGATGGGCCGCGGCGTGTAGCAGGGCCTCGTGTACGCTCAAATAGGCATCGTGCAATTCCACATACTTGCCCACAAGGGCGATCTTGACCTCGCCTGTAGGGTGCTTGAGGTGGTGAACGAGGGCTCGCCAATTAGCGAGTTCCGGGGTAAGAGCTTTGAATCCCAAACGCTGTGTGAGATAGCGTCCAAGGCCATACTCTTCCAGGATGAGGGGCACCTCATAGATCGAGTCGGTGGTTTCCAGGGGAATGACGGCTTCTCGATCTACATCGCCGAACAGGGCGATCTTGTCCAAGAGCTCCCCGCCGATAGGATAATCTGCGCGGCAGATGACGACATCGGGATGGATGCCGATCCCCCGCAGTTCCCTCACGCTGTGCTGGGTCGGTTTGGTCTTTAGTTCTCCCGTCGCTTTGATGTGGGGCAGGAGGGTAAGGTGTATGTAACAGGTGTTATCGGGTCCCACGTCCTTGCGCATCTGGCGAATGGCTTCCAGAAACGGTTGGCCCTCGATATCGCCCACGGTGCCGCCGATCTCCACCACGACGACGTCAGGCTCGCCCTCCTTGGCCATCAGGCGTATGCGGCGCTTTATCTCATCGGTGATATGGGGAATAACCTGCACAGTCCCGCCAAGAAAATCGCCCCGACGCTCTCGGGCGATGATCTCGCCATAGATCTGTCCCGTGGTGACGTTGGCGTTGCAGGTGAGGGGGACATCGGTGAAGCGTTCATAGTGGCCCAGATCGAGGTCTGTCTCTGTGCCGTCGTTTAGGACAAAGACCTCTCCATGTTGATATGGGGACATGGTACCTGGATCGACGTTGATATAGGGGTCAAGCTTTTGGATGACGACTTTTAGGCCTCGTGCCTTGAGGATGCGGCCGATGGAAGCCGCTGTCACGCCTTTGCCAAGCGAGGAAACTACGCCGCCAGTGCAGAAAATGTAGCGAGTCATCTATGCCCTCCCAGGTGCTGTGTGGAACAATCAACCTGGGACTATAGTATAATATCGAAGCCAGGCATCACCAAACATACGCAGCCCGGCCTTATCAAAATCGTAATGTACGAATAGACGGTTCAGTTCCCGACGGCCCTCAGCAGGGCCTCCTCCGCACTCTCGGTCAGGCCCAAAGCATCCAGATCCTGTTGCAGGGACAGCCGCGTCCCGTAGCCACCCAGGTATCCATTCACGCGCGCGGCGGCTGTGGAGGCGATGAACCCCTCCAGATCGGGGTACATGCGCCGAAAGTCTCGCATGATGGCGTCCCTTTGCCGCAGCATGTACTTTTGGTGATAGCCTTCGGCCAGATAGAATTGTGAGAGACGTGCGATCTCGGTGACGATCTCGGTCCCTCGTTCGGCAGCCTCCCGTTCTTTCGCCTCCGCGGCCAGCTCTTTTTGCTCCTCGTTGTGTGTAAAGATGGCGGACATGTACTGTCGTGATGGCGAAGGATGGGTGGGATCGTGTGCTTTCCAAAAGACTGTTAGCAGTTCCTGGTAGGAGATTCGAGTTGGGTCGTAATCGACCTGAACTGTCTCGCTGTGATCGCCGAGGTTATAGTAAGTGGGATCCTTTTTGCTTCCCCCCGCATATCCGACCCGCGTGCGTATCACGCCATCGAGAATCCCAAACTGGGATTCGGCACCCCAGAATCAGCCCAGGGCAAAGCTCGCCGTCTGTGTTTCTTTCGGCACTTGCGCATCGATGGGAGGGGTGGGCAGGGGCGAGGGTTCCGATGCGGAGGGCGCCATCTCACGTCTTTCGGTCAGCGCGAAAAAGACGCCAATCCCTGAGGCCAACAGTGTTGCGGCCAGCGCGATGATCGGCAATAGAGATCTTTTGTCATCATTTCTTTCGCTCATATTCCTTTTTCCCTTTCTATTCCGCCGTCTTGGTAAACTTGGCCGCGATGGGCATCCTTCTTCCTGTACCAAAGGCTTTGGTGGTCACGCGCAGGCCGGGGGCCGCCTGTCTGCGCTTGTACTCGTTGCTGTCCACCTGGCTGATCACCCAGCGCACCGTTTCCTCCTCAAGGCCCAGATCGAGGAGTTCTTCTATGGAATAGCCCTCTTCGATATAGCACTGGAGTATCTCGTCCAGGATGGCATAGGGGGGTAGCGTGTCCTGATCCACCTGTTCGGGCTTTAGCTCTGCGGAGGGGGGCTTTTCGATGGAAGCGCGGGGGATGAGCTCCGTCTCGCGGTTCGCGTATCGGGCCAGCTCATAGACCATGGTCTTGGGCACGTCGGATATGACAGCTAGACCCCCGCTCATATCCCCGTACAGGGTGCAGTAGCCCACCGCCAGCTCGCTCTTGTTCCCCGTAGAGAGAACCAGGTAACCAAACTTGTTAGATAAGGCCATGAGGATGTCTCCTCTAATCCTGGCCTGGATATTCTCCTCCGTGACATCGGGCTCCGTCCCTGCCAGGGATTCGCTGAGGCCACTGAGATAAGCATGAAAGATATCCGATATGGGGATCATCTGGAAGTCGATGGCCAGATTCTTGGCCAGTTGCCGGGCATCCCGGATGCTCCCTTCAGACGAATAGGGGGAGGGCATGGACACGCCGAGGACATTGGCCGGGCCCAACGCCTGGGCAGCCAGGTAGCAGGTGAGGGATGAATCGATCCCGCCTGACAGGCCAATCACGGCTTTGGAGAATCCACATTTTTGCATATAGTCCCGTAATCCCAGGACGAGGGCCTGATGGATCGACTCCACCTCGTCCACGGGCGCATATTCCTCCGCTGTCCCGGATTCGTTTGTCTCCATCGCTCTCACGTGTTCTCGGAAAGCGGGAAAGACGGCGATGGCCTGCCCCTTTGCATCAAGGGCCAGGCTGCGGCCATCGAATATGAGCTCGTCGTTGCCACCAACTTGATTGACATAGATAAAGGGCATATCATGTGCCTGCGCATGCTTTTGAATGAGCGTATGACGGATTCTCTCTTTGCCGGCGTGAAACGGGGAAGCGGAGATATTGATAAGCAGCGTGGCCCCCCGGTCAGCCAGTATCTTGAGAGGATCTCTTTCGTAGGGCATGCGCTTGCCCCAGAGCGAGGGATCTGCCCAGGCGTCCTCGCAGACGTGAACGCCCAAGGTCTCTCCCTTGAAGGAGACGGGCTTTATCTCTGGTGCTGGCTCAAAATAGCGTACCTCGTCAAAAACATCGTAACTGGGCAGGAGGGACTTGGGGGAGGTGGCCACGATCTGCCCACGATATACCAGCACGGCGGCGTTGTATAGGGGTTTCCCGGTATTTTTTCTCGTGGGAACGGGAGCGCCAAACAGGATGCCAGTGTTCGGATGGTCCAGGGACAATTCCTTAATTTTCTCCGTGCCCTGCAGGACGCGGTGTATGAACCAGTCGCGTTCCAGCAGGTCCCTGGGAGGATAGCCCGTCAGAAACAGCTCGGAAAAGATCACCAGGTCCGGCGCATCCCGGTGGCAGCGTCTCACCGTCTGTACGATTCGCTCGACGTTGCCGCCGACGTCACCCACCATGGGGTCGAGCTGAGCCATCACTACGCGCATCCGGCTATTCGCCCCTTCTGTCGTAGAGATCTTTGAGAACCTTTTTGTATATATTGTATGTGCGGTCACCGTAGCAGACGAGGATGACGCGTTTCGGCGCATCGTTTTCGCTCAAGAACTCTAGGACTTCTGTAATGGCTATCCTAGTTGCCCGCTCCACGGGGAAACGGAAGGCTCCAGTGCTGATGGCCGGGAAGGCGACGGTCTCGATGGGGTGCTCCTGAGCCAGGGCCAGGCTGTTGCGGTAGCATTGGGCAAGGAGTTCATCCTCGTCCGCATCTCCTCCCTGCCACACAGGCCCCACCGTGTGTATGACCCAGTTCGCCTTCAGATCGTATCCGCCCGTGATCTTGGCCTCTCCTGTCTCACAGCCACCGAGGGCGCGGCATTCCTCCAAAAGTTCCGGGCCTGCGGCGCGATGGATGGCCCCGTTCACGCCACCACCACTTAGGAGTGACTTATTCGCGGCGTTCACGATGGCATCCACGTCAAGCTGGGTGATGTCGCCCTGTACGATAGCGAGTCTATCCTTCATGGTTTCCCTCCTCAGGCTTTTGAGTCACCCATACATTATACCGTCGAGACACATCGGACCACAAAAGCGAGTTCCCTGCTTGGCTCTTGGTGGCGTCTCACACTTGCATTCTAGCCGGGATCGGTTCATACTAAAAGTATAGCTAATTGCCAGGTGGGGATAGGGAACTCTGTGATGTCGTTGTGAGGTATCCCCTCCAAATTTCGTAGAGTAGGGAGGTAGCATGAAGGTCTTGATAGGGCCCAACCCGATGGGTCTGGAGGAATCTATTCCGTATTTCCACGAGGAGTATCCGGAGATCGAGTTTGTCCATTGTGAGGAGCGCGAGAATCTCAAGGGCGAGATCGAGGATGCCGATGTTTTTGTGGGATGGTTCAATCGCGAGGTGTTTTTGAACGCCAAGAAGCTCAAGTGGGTACAGTCTCCCAGTTCGGGGATCAACTACTATTTGGCCATTCCCGAGTTCGTGGAGAGCGACGTGTTGCTGACCAGCGCTCGGGGCACACATGGTGCCTGTCTGGCGGAAAGCACGTTTGCCATGATTTTTGCCTTTACACGTCAGATCAAAGACTTTGTGCTGGATCAGCAGGAGCATCAGTGGCGAGAATATGGATCCCGTGGTGAGATGCGCGAACTGACGGGCAGCACCATGGGCATCATCGGCTTTGGCACCGTGGGACGGGCCGTGGCCAAGCGGGCACAGGCCTTTGATATGTCCATCGTGGCCGTGGATATGTTCCCCGAGGACAAGCCCGATTACGTGCGGGCGTTGTGGGGCACGGACCGTCTCGAGGAGATTTTGAGGACTTCGGATTACGTGGTGGTCACGGTGCCCTATACGGAAGAGACAGAGGGGATGATAGGAGCCGATGAGATAGGCATGTTGAAGGAGGATGCCATGCTGGTGGGCATCTCGCGGGGCAAGATCATCGATGAGGAGGCCCTGGCGCGTGCTTTGCAGGAGGGCGAACTGTACGCTGCCGCCCTCGACGTGTTTGCCGAGGAGCCTTTGCCCGAGGATAGCCCCCTGTGGGATATAGATAACCTCCTAATCACGCCCCATGCGGCGGGGGGCACCCAGTATGAGGGAGAGCGTGTCATCGAGATCCTCAAGGAGAATATGCGGCGTTTCACAGAGGGAGATCTGCCCCTGAGGAACCAGATCGACAAAGAGCAGGGCTTCTAGCGTTTTCACGTCCCTGAAGGGGAGCGGTTCCATGAAGCGACCTCCCTCGTCGGATGACGGGGGAGGTCGTATAGTTTATGTTACTGTTACCTCATGGTACCAGGACTTTTAGGCAGACGGGCATGGAGACGCTGGCCTGATGCCCCGTCGGCGTGAGTTTGCCCGTGTCCTGATCGATGTGGAAACTGACGATATTGTCCGTATCCTGATTGGCGACCAGCAAGAAACTGCCGCTCGGATCCAGGCAAAAGTTGCGTGGCGTCTCGCCCTGGGTCGACTCGTGATCCACGTAAGTGAGTTCGCCCGTCTTGTCGTCGATGGAAAAGACCACGATGCTGTCGTGTCCGCGGTTGGAGCCGTACAGGAATTTACCAGAGGGCGGGATGTGGATATCCGCACAGTAACTGGTTTCCTCAAAGCCCTCGGGGAGGGCGGAGACCGTCTGGATCTCGTCTAGCGCGCCTCTATCCTCGTCATAGGAGAAGGCGATGATGGTATTGGCCAGTTCGGTGATGACGTACACGTACTCGCCGTTGGGGTGGAAGGCAAAGTGTCGCGGCCCCGCTCCCGGCGCCACTTTGGCCCACGGCTGCTCGTTGGGCTCCAGCCTGCCCGCGGCGAGATCGAGCTTGTAGATCATGAGTTTGTCCAATCCCAGGTCAGCGGCAAAGGCGTAGCGGTTTGTGGGGTCCGGCTGGATGGAGTGGGCGTGGGGGCCCGCCTGACGTCTGGGGTTGACGCTGGAGCCAGAATGCTGGACAAAGTCGCTGGCGGGTGCCAGACCTCCGCCTTCCTGGATGGGCAGTATGCACACGCTACCCCCCGCATAATTGGCCACAAGGGCGAACCTGCCCGTCTGATCCACGCTGATGTAGCAGGGCCCCGGACCCTCCGAAGATTGCTGATTCAGCAGGGTCAGGGTGCCTGTCTCGGGATCCAGGGCGAAAGCGGTAACCCCACCGGCCTCCTTCTCGCCAAAATCGGTGACCTCGTTGATGGCGTAGAGGTAATTATCCTGGGGATGCAGCGTCAGATAGGTGGGATTGTCTATGCCAGCGAATTCGGTGACCGGCTCCAGGGCGCCGGTCTCGCCATCCAGGCTGTAGACATAGATCCCCTCACTCTCGGCGGCGGTGCGCGTGCCCACGTAGACCAACATGTCTTTTGTCATGATTATGCCTCCCTCTAACTCATATCCTGCTCTTTCTATCCAAATTATTGGCTGCCCTGAAAAAAGGGTAGTCAAAAGAAAATATGGGACATATATTGTGGTTGTGCAAAGCACAACCACAATATAGAGTATCCTCTATCCACTGAAAGAGCTTCTTTCAGTGGACCCAATTATTATGCCCTAACTGGGTGACACTTGCAAGCGCTTGCGTCCTTTTGGGGCTCTGCCGACTGGTCAAGGCGCAGCGCCTGTGCTATAATCTGTCAGGTATGATGTCATCCGAAGGAGTCTTTTTTCCGTGGAAACCGAGTCCCTGTATTGGGCGGACCCTTATAGATGCGAATTCGATGCCGCGGTCGTGAAGAGGCTTGTGGTTGAGGGAAGGCCCGCTGTCGTGCTCGACAGAACCTGCTTTTACCCCACGTCTGGGGGGCAGCCCCACGATGTGGGCGTATTGAATGAGGTGCCCGTCGTGGACGCTACAGAAAGGGATGAACAGATCGTTCACGTTCTGGCTGGACCCCTGGAGGCGGAGAGCGTCCATGGCGTGATAGATTGGGATCGCCGCTACGATCACATGCAGCAGCACACGGGACAGCATATCCTCTCACAGGCCTTTGAGCGCGAGTTGGGGGCCAGTACCGTCTCTTTTCATCTGGGAGAGGGGGAGAGCACCATCGACGTGACCGTTTCAGAATTGGGGGTACAGGAGATCGAGCGCGTCGAGGATGCGGCGAATGAGCTGATCCTGACGAACTGTGCCGTTCGGGTTCGCGAACATGATCGGGAGGAGGCCCGTTCCCTGGCCCGACGTGATATTCCTGAGGGGCTGGAACGCGTGCGCATCGTGCATGTTGGTGACTATGATCGCTCCGCCTGTGGCGGTACCCATCTGCGTTCCACGGGAGAGTTGGGATTGGTGCACATCTCGAGCTGGCAACCACACGGCGACCATACGCGGGTAACCTTTCTCTGTGGCCGGCGGGCTCTCTCCGACTATTTCTTCAAAGACAGGATCTGTCAGGAGGTGGCCGACCGTCTCAGCGTGGCTGTAAAGGAGATGTCGGAGGCCGTGGCGCGCCTGGAGGAGGCGGAGAGGGCCGCCCGTCGCGAGGCCCGGGACCTGCGCGCGCGGGTGCTGGATCTGGAATTGCCCCGGCTGCTCGCCGAGGCGGAGACCGTCGAGGGGGTGCGGGTGCTTGAGCGGTTGCTGGAGGATCACGACGGGGGAAATATGCGGTACATTGCCAGGAACCTTGTGGAGGAGGGGGAAGGCGTGGTCGTCCTGCTGGCCGTCACGGATCCGGGTCCCCAGATATGTTTTGCCCGTTCGCGGGACGTAAGCGTCGATATGCCGCGCCTCTTGCGGGATGCAGCGGCGCCCTATGGCGGGCGGGGAGGTGGAGAGCCCCACATCGCCCAGGGAGGGGGTATGGCCGCGGATGACATCCCTCAGGTTCTGTCCCGCGCCAGGGAAGAGCTTGTCTCAAGATTGTAGGTGAATCAGGAGGTAGGTGTGCTCAACGAGCTTGCAGATGGTGTCTATGTAGAGGACGATTTTGAGGATGGTAATGTGGGCCTCGTCATCGGCGAGGAAAAGGTTTTGCTTGTGGATACGCCCATATTGCCTCCCGATGCCCGACAATGGCAACTGAGCTTGATACAGATGAATATCGCCGAGATATATGGTGTCGTGAACACCGACTATCATCCGGAACATTTTGCGGGGAATGCGTTCTTTTTGCCTACCATTACGTTCGGTAACAACCTCGCCGAGAAGGCCCTCTCAAGGTATGAAAGTACCCTTGAGGATGTGAGTGAGCGTTACCGTGATGAGGATCCCGCGTTAGCCGAGGAGATACGGCGCATCGAGATACGTCCTCCCGAGATATCGGTGGACGAGCGGGTCACCCTGTATCTTGGGGATCGTCAGGCCGAGATCCTTCACTTGCCCGGCCATACCCCCGCGTCCCTGGGACTCTATCTTCCCGCTTCTCGCATCCTCTTTGCCGGCGATAACATCGTCAATAATGAGCATCCTGCCATGTACGATGCTGACTCTTTGGCCTGGCTGGATACACTAGAGCGCATAAGAGAGATGGATGTGGAGACCATCGTGCCCGGAAAGGGTGGGGTCTGCGGCAAGGAGGTCATCGACCCCCTGTACGAGTATATCGTGGAGATGCGCAGGCACACAAAGGAACTGTACGAGGAAGGGGCCAGCCGTCGCGAATGCGTGGATAAAGTGGGAATGCTCGATTGGTTCCCCGTCCCCGAGGATCAGGCGTCACGCATAAAGGAACGCCGCCGCCACAGCGTGGAACAGGTCTATACGGAGATTCGTATCGCGAGCAAATAGTGTTCGCCAAGTCATTTCCGTGGCCACGAAGGAAAGAACAGGATAAGGGGGGCGAGGATATCCTTGCCCCCTTTGCTGCGCATCTACGAGCGTAGGATTGTCTTCTTGGCCACGACCTGTTCCCGCACCTCTTGCAGGTGCTCGACGGCCTCCTGATCTCCCTGTTGCTCAAACCTGGCGATGTATGCGTCGTAGGTATCGAGGAACTCGTCGGTCAAGAGACCGCGATGTTCCTCCAGGATCTGGTCCGTCTCATGGGGATGCTCGGCGCGCAAGAGCCTGTTTGTGAGCCTGGCTTCGGGGGGAAGCTGCTCTTCCAGGACCTCCTGGGCAGCGTCCATGATGGCATCCAGCTTTTCCACGCGCTCCGTATCCCCCTCTTTTTCTGCCGTCTCTCGATAGCGGTTCAGGAGCACGAAAAAGACCGTGTCCAGCTCATCTCTGCGCTCGCGCACGGCCGCCTCCAGATCCTCGGCCTCCGAGAGCCTCATGAGCAACAGGGCCGCCTTATCCTGCGCTTCCTGGACCATGCGATCCTGCTGCTCGATCTCCTCCAGGATCCGTTCCCGCAGGGCGGTGAACTCCTCAACGGTCTCGCTATCGTCGGCGTCTCTCGCCGCGTCGATCCTTGCGGTGAGGTTCTGGAAGAATCCATAGTCTAGCCGCGAGCGATTCAGGGCCACGGCCTGCCGAAACGCCTCCTCTTCCTCGGTTTCCTGAAGCATCTGCATCAGGTCATCATAAGACGCCGCCTCGGACGCCGCGGAGGGTATGGTGACGTCCACACGCTCGAGTAGCGCTTTACGAAGTTCCCGCACGCGTTGGGCCTCTTCCCCACCCTGGGCCTCGGCAAGGTTGCTCAGCGTCAAAAAGAACTCGTAATTGAGCAGTTCCCTGTTCTCCTCAACCAGCCTGTCGAGCTCTTCCTCATCATCCCTGACGGCCATCAGCCGGTCGATGAGCCGTATCCGCTCGCGGTGCGCTTTGAGCACCTCTTTGCTTATCCCATCCGCCTCCAGGATCATGTCGTAGAAGCTGTCCAGGCTCAATGCCGTTTGGGGTTGGAAGAAATACCCCTTGCGCTCCTCCTGGGGAACATTGTTCATGACAGAGTTAATCAGGTGCCCGACGAGCTCCTCCCGTTCGTCGGCCGACATGTCGAGCTGTGGTGGAATGAAGGATATGAGTAGCTCCTTTTCGGGATCGTGGTAGAGCAGGGGGGTACTTATGACGCCACCCGCCCCACAGTCGGGGCATTCGGCATAGTTGAGCTCTCCTCTGAGCAGTTTTTCCTTGAGCTCCGGCTCCTCGCCCACGTCTATGATCGTCTGTATAGAAACCACAAAGTTGCGATTACACTGAGGACAAGTGACCTGAGTTGGCATGGCAGGATAGGGCATATATCTACTCCTTGTACACTATGGATAATGTTATCTATGGTGTCCGTCCTGCGCGAACCCGGGACAGTAGCGCGCGCGGATTCGTCTGCAGGGCGGCGAGGATCTCCTCCTCTTTGAGACCGGCGCCCCTGGCCACCTGTGCGGCGAATTCGCTGGTCACCAGATCGCCCGGAGCGTGGGCGTCGGTGTTGACGAGCATCCTGGCGCCCGCCCGTTGGCATATACGCGCCACGTGACCGTTGGTTAGGGAATGCCCCCTGCGCGTCGTTATCTCCATAAAGCAGTCCCGATTCGCCGCCGCTTGCGCCTGCTCCAAGGTTAGAAAGCCGGGGTGGGCCAGGACGTCCACCGCTGGCGATGCCACGGCGGCCTCGTTTGTACCCGGGGCCACGGGCTCGACGATGGTCTCACCATGCACCACGACAACCTCGGCACCGCAGTCCCTGGCCCGGTGGGCCAGCCGGTCGATGCTCTCCGGTGCCACGTGGGTCAATTCTACGCCAAGGATCAGCTCGGTGGCAAAGTCGTGGCGTTGCCACCGCTGTACCCGCTCGAGGGCGTCGAGTACAAAGGCCATGTTGCTGGCGTCCACGTGGTCCGTTATGGCCAGTGCCTGGTAGCCCAGGGCCGAGACCCTGCGCAACAATTCAGAAGGCAGCAGGACTCCGTCGCTGAAGAAGGAATGCGTATGAAAATCTATTCTCTTTAATTCATCCATCACAGCAGGTAGTATATGCAAGCTCGATCTGTTGTCAATGGCGAAGCCCCGTTCTCATTCGATCGCAGCGGCGGATGAGGGGAACGGGCTATATTTCGGCATTCTGATTTGTGCAATCGGGGACTTTCGATTATCGTGTATTCAGGAGTGGATTTGTGCTGGAGGGAGGGCAAAGGATGTCGGAGAACGTTGTGGGGGCTCAACTCTATACGGTGCGGGATTACACCAAGGATATCGAGGGGGTGGGGGAGACGCTGGAGAAGGTGGCTGAGATCGGCTACAGTGCGATACAGATATCGGGATTCGGACCGGTGGATGCCAAGGAGGTGGCCAAAATCGTGGAGGATAACGGGCTCACGGTGGCTTCCACGCACACGAGTTGGGATCGCTTCTTGAGCGATCTGGATGGGGTGATCGAGGAGCATCGTCTGTGGAACTGTAACCATCCGGCCATCGGCGGACTCCCCGCCTCGTATCGCAGTCTGGAGGGCCTGAACCGCTTTGTGGATGAACTGGTTCCCATCGCGGAGAGGCTGGCGGAGGCCGGCATGGACTTTTCCTATCACAATCATAACCACGAGTTTGTCAAATATGGTGACAGGACTTGGCTGGAGATGCTCTGCGAGGGGACGGATCCCGATGTGCTCAAGATGGAGTTGGACGTCTACTGGGTGCAGGCCGGTGGAGCGGACCCCGCGCTATGGGTGAGGAACTGTAGTGGTCGGGAGCCCCTCCTGCATCTCAAGGATATGATCGTCACGCCAGAGCGCGAGCAGCGTTTTGCCGAGATAGGCGAGGGGAACCTGAACTGGCCGGCCATCCTGGAAGCGGCAAAGGAGGGGGGCGTGGAATGGTACCTGGTGGAGCAGGATCAAACCTATGATCGGGATCCCTTTGAGTCTCTGGCCATCAGTTACAGGAACCTAAAAGCCATGGGCTTGAGCTAGAGAGCATACAGCAGAATTTTACAGTTTTGAGGGCATTGTAGGGGCAGAGGACAGACGCCATGGGAGCAGACCAGGAGTCCGCCCCATGGCGTTTTGGAGGCTCAGGGTTTGAGGTTGACCGTGACCGAATTCAGATGCTCGATGGCGCCGTCGCGGGGGCTGATGCTATAGACGGCCACGCGGCCGAGCTGTTCCGAGTCAGGGGGGGTAAAGGTGATGGTTCCCGTAAAGGGACCGATCTGTCCCATCTCTGCATTCACCGTCACATAGCCCTCACCGATCACGCTTGCCATATTATCCAACACTTCCACAGCCAGGTTGTTCTCAAATCCGCTGCCCCAGCCGGTCACTGTCACGGGCGAACTGATCTCCTGGTTCATGGTGGGGGCGGTGATGATGATGGCCTCCTGCACGTCTGGTTGGGTGTCGGGGGGTTCGGGGGTTGCCTCTCCTCCACCGAGAATGATGAGCGTGTCGCCGACAAAGACCAGGTTAATATTCCGTATCCCATTACGCCGCGCAATGTCCCACACACTTGTATCGTACTTGACCGCGAGGGTAAACAGCGTCTCTCCGGGCTGGACAATGTGTCTTACATAGTCCTCTTGGGATCTTCCCGGTATGGTCAGTTCCTGCCCCGCATATATCAAGTCTCGATTTGCCAAATTGTTGGCATCTACGATATCCTGGGTGGTCACATCGTACATCTGGGCAATCCCGGACAAGATCTCGCCATGCTTGACAGTGTGTGTGATGGGGGTGTCAGCGGCGACGTCCGCTACAAGGTTACCAACCAGCGTGATACAAAGCAGCACGATAGCCACGAGCGTGATGGTAAGGCTTTTCTTCCACATGAAAACCTCCTACAAACCGTGGATTGGTTATGCTCCTCGGCCAGTATAACACACCCCCAGGCGGCCAGCAAGGACGTTGGGATCTGAAATTCGGCTTCTCCAATACCGAATGGAGCTTATCCCCTTGACCGTTTCATGATGCGCTGCAGGATGACGATCACAGCGATGATGGCCACCAGCGTTATGGCTTGGGGGGAGGGGCGAGCGAATACCAACCAGGCTAACACGGCCGCCAGCAGCAGGCCGACGAGGACATGACGACCTGTCCTGCTGAGCCATATGATCTTCCAGCGCGCTGCAAGGCCGTCCAGGGGGCGCAGGCCCTTGTCGAGGGCCTGGCGATATTGGGCGATAGCTTTTTCCCGTCCCCCCGACTTGGCCAGGGCCATCCCGTAACTATAGTAGATGGCGCCATCAGCATCGGGGGTAAGATCGAAAACCGTCGCCAGCACCTCTGCTGCTCGTTCGTGCTGTTTCCGGATCAGCAGTACTCGTGCCAGGACGCCCCCGGCGCGATAAAAATAGGGGTTCAGGCGGAACGCCGCTTCCAGATGCTCGATGGCCTGCTCGTAGTGGCGTTTCCGTGCCTCAAGGATCCCCAAGTTCGCGTAGGCCAGGCAGGAGGCATGAGGATTTGTCCCCTCGAGGGCGATGATCTCCTCGGCCAGTTCCATGGCTCTGTCATCGTTACCCTCTGCAAGATTCTTGTAGGTTCTGGCGTGGAGCGCCATGGCCTGGAGGGAGCTGCGCCTCTTTTGTTCCGGGATCTTTTCGATCAGTTCTCGGGCTTTTTCCAGTTCCTTCTCAGCGTCCCCCGAGCGCGCCAGGTCCGCGTATACCTGAGCCAGAGTCAGATGGGATTCGGGGCGCTGGGCGTCCAGTTCGATGGCCCGCTCCAGGGCCTCTCGCGCCTCCTCGTTTTCATCGGCCAGGAATAGGAGCGTCCCCAATATCGAATATCCTTCGGATCGCTGCGGACCCAGCTCAAGGGCCCGATGGGCTGCGGCCAGCGCCTGTTCCTGACGGCGCATGCGGGTGAGGGTCCTGGCCAATCCCAGGTGCACGGCAAAGGATTGCGGATTCAGGTGTTTGGCTTCCTGATAGAGATCCAGAGCTTTTTCCAGACACAGCGTATGGTAGGCTTCTCTAGCCTCGTCCAGCAGTTCCTGAAGCTTTTCCGATCTTCTTTCCCTTTCATCTGCCATTTATGGTTATCTCCGTCTGTCCTCGATGGGGGATCGTGGATGCTCTCCTCTCGAAAAAGGTCAGGATGTTTCCAAGTGTCTGCGAATCAGATCCATGGCCAAATGGAGCAGCCAGCCGCGGCCGGCGGGGCCGGTTCTGCCCTGGTGAGACGTTCCATGCAGTACCTGGTCCGCCAGAGCAAGGCTGAAATAGACGGGAGGGGCGTCTGCGGCAGCGGAATCTGGGGGGCCGATGACGGCCAGTCCCACATCTGCCCCATGCATGTCGCGTACCGCTCGCGCTGTGGTGTCGGCTACGACCTGGCTGGCGAATCCATGCTCGTCAATGAGACGCGAGTCTATACCCAACACCTTTTGCAGGTCCTTTGGGGTGGGGAGGACGTTACTCCCTGCGAACACCTCGGCTCCCTTGGTGGACCGACTCAGATGCTGGGCCAACTCGCCCTGGGTCACACTCTCGGCCAGGGCCAGCCGCAGTCCTCTCTCGGCCAGGAGCTCGGTCACCACGTCGGCGAGGGTCTCCTCGTCGGCGCCGAATACATAGTCGCCCAAACGGCTACGAATCTCGGTCTCTATGGGTTCGATGAGGGCTTTTGTCTCCTGGGCAGTGTCCGCCTTGGCGGTGATACAGATATCGGTCTGTCCGGGATGGGCGCGGGTACCCACTGTGGGGTTGCTCAACTCCATCAGGTCCCCGATCTTGGACCCCACCGTGCTTTCCCCAATGCCGCACGTATGGAGGAAGCGGCTGCGGATCACGCCCTTTAGGTCGTAGCGCTCTCTCAGATAGGGCAGAACCTCATTTTCCATCAGATATTCCATCTCGTGGGGCACGCCGGGCAGGGAGATGATGAGGTGGTCGTCCTGCTCCACCGCAAAGGCTGGTGCTGTGCCCACGGGGTTATGTATGATCCGTGCCCCCTCGGGTACGTAGGCCTGCCTGCGATTGTTCGCCGACATGGTGTGGTGGCGTTGAGCAAAGAACTCTTTTATCTCTTGTAAAAGTTGTCTGTCCAGTACCAGCTCACGATTCGTTGCCGCCGCCACCGCCTCTCGTGTCAGGTCGTCGACTGTGGGACCCAGGCCTCCTGTGGTAATGATGACGTCCGAACGTCTCGCACTCTGCTCAAGGGCGCGGCTTATGCGCTGAAGATTGTCCCCCACTGTCAACTTGTAGTACAGATTCAATCCGATGGTAGTCAGGCGCTGGGCGATCCAGGCCGAATTGGTATCCACAATCTCGCCCAACAGGAGTTCCGTGCCAATGGTGACGATTTCTGCCTGCAATGAATTTGATCTCCTCGTCTTTACAGATATTCTTCCAACCCCTGGGCTCCAAGTTTCTCTACCAGAGCGCCGACCTCCTGGGCCCGATCCTTGGGAAGCACGAGAAGGGCGTCCGGCGTGTTGACGATGACCATGTCCTTCAGGCCAATGGTGGCCACCAGTCTACCCTCACTATGAATCAGGCAATCTCTGGTGTCCATGCCCACGTGTTCCCTGTCGATGAGTACCACGTTGCCGGCCTCGTCCTTTTCCAGGATCTCGTACAGGGCGGCCCAGCTCCCCACGTCGCTCCAGCCCATATCGCAGGGTACGACGGCGACCTTTCTGGCCTGTTCCATGATGCCCACGTCGATGGTGACGGGATCTATCTGATGCCACAGGGTATCCAGGCTCTTTGCGGCTATCTTTCCCGTCATAGTATCCAGACGCGCATACGTCTCGGGCAAAAGGCGTTGAAACTCTTCGAGGAGGTTGTCCAATGTCCAGGCAAAGTAGCCGGCGTTCCAGTAGAACCGGTCACTTTGCACGAACTCGCGGGCCCGTTCCAGGAGGGGCTTTTCTCTAAAACGCGCCACGCGGTAGATGCCAATTCCCTGCTCCTCAAAGAGAGCGTCGCCCCGCTCTATATAGCCAAAGCCCGTTTCGGGGCGAGTGGGGACGATACCCACCGTAACCAGATGTCCCTTGCGTGCCGTGGCCGTCGCCGCGCGAAGGGCGTCGCGGAAACGTTCCTCGCGCGCGATGGTATGATCGGCATGCAGGGAAATCATGATGCTCTTGCCGCCTTGCTTTCGCCGCAGACGCATGGCCGCCAGACCCAGGCAGGGGGCCGTGCCCCGAGGCGAGGGCTCGATAAAGATATTTTCCTCGGGTAGTTGGGGAAGCTGTGCGGCGATGGGATCGGCGTGCTCGGGGCCGGTGAGGATGTAGATGCGGTCCAAGGGCACGAGGGGGAGGATGCGCTGTACGGTCTGTTGAAGCATGGACTTTTCATCGTCCACCAAGTTGAGGAGTTGCTTGGGGGTCTCTGTCCGGCTCTGTGGCCACAGGCGTGTACCACTTCCTCCGGCCAGGATAGCGATATGCACGTTGCTCATATCAAACGGCGTCATATCTGCCTTTCTGATGGGCCAACACATAGTTCATGTTATCTACCCGTCGTACCATGCCCTTGAGTTCCATCATACACAGGGTGCTTGACACGATGGATGTGGTGAGCTTCGATTGCTGTACGATGTCGTCTATATGCACCGGTTCCATGCCCAGACAGGACAGTAACGTCTCCTCCGTCGCCGTCTCGGGAACGATCTTGCGCATCTGCGTTTGCTCCACCACCATGGTGAGGTTCAGCTCTTCGAGTATATCCTTGACGTAGGTGACGAGTTTGGCCTCGCCGCGTTGGATTGCGCCGTTTGTGCCGATGCAGGAGCGCGAATAGATGTTACCTGGCACGGCAAAGGTCTCTCGGCCCTGTTCCAACGCATAGCGCAGGGTGATGAGGGAGCCACTCTTGGCGCCCGCCTCAATTACAACGGTGCCCAGAGAAAGGCCACTGATAAGCCGGTTACGGGGAGGAAAGTTTCGTGCCTCCGGTTTCGTCCCCAGGGGATAGTCCGATATCAGGGCACCGGCCTGACAGATCTGTTTGGCCAATCCGCGGTGTCGCGCCGGATATACGGTATCCAGGCCGCAGCCAAAGACGGCTAGGGTGCGGCCGCCAGCCTCCAGAGCGGTGCGATGGGCCACGCCGTCGATGCCCAGGGCAAGACCGCTGATGATCGTCACGCCATTTTGCGCCAGGCCCGTGGCCAGGCGCCGCGTCACCTCCTTACCGTAGGTGGTGGCGTTGCGGGTGCCGACCATGGCCACCGCCCATTCATCTGTGGGGAGCAACTCACCTTTGATGTAGAGCAGAGGAGGGGAGTCATCGATATGACGCAGCAGGGGAGGGTAGTCATCATCGTCCCAGGTGACCACCTTTAGGCCCAGATCCCGGATCCTGGCTATCTCTGCATCCAGGTCCATGCGGTCGCGCCAATAAAGAAGGCTTTCCAGAGCATCTTTGGGGAGTCGTGCGGCACGGAGTGCCGTCGGGCTGCCCTCCCAGGCCGTCTTCAAGTCTCCAAAGATCTCCACAAGGCGCCCCAGGCGAACGGGACCGATATTGGGGACGCGGTTGAAACCGATCCAATAGCGAATGTCACTCATCGTACAGCTCTCATGGAACCTAGCGGAGGCCGTCGGGCAAGTCGACGATTATTTCTTCTTTCTCGACGTCGATCTCCTGTACCACGCCCTTGATGACGGGAAGCAGGATCTCTTTTCGTCCTCCCCGGATCACGTATACATCGTTCGATCCCGTTCGTATTATCTCGGCCACATAGCCGAGTTTCTCGCCCTGGATGGTAAAGACGGGGAGTCCCTCTATCTGATGATAGTAGTACTGATCCTTGCCCAGGGGCAGGGCGTCCTCCATGGAGACATAGACGGGGGTATTCCGGAGTCCCTCGGCCTGATTTCTGCTGTCAATGCCCTTGAATTGCAGGAGCGCCTGGCCCTTGAAGAGCCGCGCGCGCTCCACCTCGAAAGAGGTCAGCGCATCCCCCAGGTAGACTTTGTCCAGCAGGTAAAAACGCTCGGGATCGTCCGTCTCTACCTTCACCTTGACCTCTCCGTGGACGCCCCTGGGGGCGACGATCTCACCGATTCGGAGATGGGTCAACTCATCCTCTTTGTTTCTGTTGACTGTTGCGCTTTCCATGAAAAGGCCTCGTTTGGCGCGGTCGATTCTGATGGGTGACTAAAATGTCTGACTAGACGATATCGAGGATGGCGCGCGGTTCGTCCTGGACGGTGGAAGCCACCCTGAGCAGCGTCCGCGTCGCGTTGGCCACCCGACCGTGCCTGCCAATGACCCACCCCTTGTCATCGGGGTCCACGTACAGTTTCAGGATGACGGCGTTACGCCCGCGTACCTGCTCGACTCTGACCTTATCCGGCTCGTTGACCAAGGACTTGGCGATGTATTCTACAAGTTCATCCATGCAGGGTATTCGCCCTCCCTCTATGCGTTCTCAGTTTGGTCTTCTGCCTCTTCCTCATCCGCGACTTTTTCGGTCGTTTCAACCTCGGTTTCCTCTTCGGAAGCCTCTTCTGCCTCGACCTTTTCTTCCTCTGCGGCGGTCTCGCCGTCGCCAAGGAGTCCCATATTTTCAAGCATGCGGGCGACGGCCTTGCTTGGCCTGGCCCCCACCGATAACCAGTATTCGGCCCTTTCCTCGTCTATCTTTACCGTGGGAGGATCGGTCCGCGGGTCGTAATGCCCAATATTCTCGATGAAGCGGCCGTCGCGCGCGGTTCGCTGATCGGCCACGACGACGCGATAACTGGGTTGTTTCTTGGCGCCTACTCGGCGAAGTCGGATTCTTACCATATGCTCTATTTCACCTTCTCTGATTCTGTTAGAAAAACTGGATCGATTTGTTGCCTCTAGCGCGACCAGGGCATCATATTAGGCATGCGCCCTTTTTGCACTTGTTTCATCATCTGTTGCATCTGCCTGAACTGTCTGAGGAGCTGATTCACCTCCTGTACCGACGTGCCGCTGCCCTGAGCGATGCGGCGCTTGCGGCTGCCGTTGATGATTCTGGGATTGCAGCGTTCCTCGACGGTCATGGAGTTGATGATGGCCTCCGTGGCATCTAAGGCCTTGTCGGTGACATCTGTGGGCAACTTGCCCTTTAGCTGCTGAAACCCCGGGATCATGCCCATCAGTTCCTCAAGGGGACCCATCTCCCTGACAGCGCCCAACTGTTCCTGAAAGTCCTCCAGGGTGAACTGGGCGCCGCGGAGCTTTTTCTCCATGTCGCGGGCCTGGTCTTCCGTTATGGTCGATTCGGCGCGCTCGATGAGAGTGAGTATGTCTCCCATACCCAGGATGCGGGAGGCCAGCCGATCGGGGTGGAACTGCTCAAGGGCAGTGAGCCTCTCTCCGACGCCCAAGAACTTTATGGGGACGCCCGTGACGGAGCGGACAGAGATGGCGGCACCGCCCCTGGCATCGCCGTCCACCTTGGTCAATATCAACCCCGTAAGCCCGAGACGTTTGTTGAACTCGTCGGCGACTGCCACGGCCTCCTGGCCCGTCATAGCGTCCACGATGAGAAGTATCTCGCGTGGCTCGACGACCTTTTGGATCTCTTCCAGCTCCTGCATCATCTCCTGATCGACCTGGAGCCGGCCGGCCGTGTCCAGCACGAGAACGGTGTGACCTTCTTTTTCGGCCCGCTTGACGGCCCGGGCGCAGATTTCGGGTGGGGAGATCCCGTCTTCCTCGGTGTGGACGGGGACGTCGATCTGCTCGCCCAACGTCTGCAGCTGCTGGATCGCCGCCGGGCGGTAAATGTCCGCAGCGACGAGAAGGGGGCGTTCCCCGCGCTTTTGCAGGTCGAGGGCCAACTTGGCCGCTGTGGTCGTCTTGCCGGACCCCTGCAGGCCGATGAGCATGGCGGCAGCGGGAAGCTGGCCGCCAAGATCGAGCCGGACGGGTTCTCCCAGGAGATCGACAAGTTCCTCCTGCACGATCTTGATGATCGTCTGGGCAGGGGTCAAGGACTTGGCGACCTCGGAGCCGACGGCAGCCTCGCCGATACGCTCTGTGAACTCTTTGACGACGCGGTAGTTCACATCCGCTTCCAGCAGGGCGAGGCGCACCTCTCGCAGCGTGCGCTCTATGTCCGACTCGGATACGTGTCCCCTTCGCGACAGTTCCTGAAAAGTGTCCTGTATTTTGCCCGAGATATCCTCAAACATTTTACTCACTATCCATTAACGGTGGCTACCTTGAAAAGGGTAGCGGAGAGAAAAAAGATGGAACCCCCATTATGATGGGTACATTCAAGAGCTAATCTATTTTATAGGGAAAAGGTCCATTCGTCAAAAGCCCCACTTCTTTTTTTTTCACATGGGATGCTGGCTGTATGTGAAAGGGGGGCGTGTCCTAGCGGGAAGGGGGCGTCTTCTCCTGGAGCAAACTCTGCTGTGAAGCCCCTGTATGTACGATGACCTCGTGGAAGACGCGCGTATCAGGCCAGTCCTCACAGGCCACAACCGCTGCCACCTTCCAGATGACCTGCCCCTCCTGTGTGGAGAATGTGGGACGGCATTGACCGGGGACATCCAGGCGAAAGCGATAATTGACGGGCTCGGCCAGACCAAAGTGGACATCCTGGCCCAGATCGATCTCATCTTCCAGCCAGACGTACTTTGTACCCTCGTCGCCGGGCCGTATCCTCCCCTGAAACCGGCCCGACTCTGGGTCCCAGGCGCTCATATAGATGACCTCTCCCGATCCCTCATACGTGCTCTCGATCCTGAGCAACAGTGCCCGCACCTCGATGGCCTCGAACTCTTTGAGGGGAGAAACCCGCAGGATTCCCTCGATGCTCTCGCCCTCCGCACAGGCCACCTGTGGCAGGGTGAGGGTGAGCTGGCAATTGTCCGTGTCTTGGGTCGATTTGTACGTCCTCTTGTTGAAGGTGGGGGGAATTGAGTCGACCAGCAATTCTCGATATGTCCTGGCGTGTGACATATCGGGTACATCCAGTGTCGCGTACAGGCTCCAGCGCACAGAGCATGCATGGCCATGGTGGGTGGGCAAGGCGTCCTCGGGGATCTCTGCCTGGAAGGTATAGGTGGGAGACGACGCGGGACGAAGAACTCTTGGCGGTACGCTGCAGAGGCGCTGCACGGCGTAGAGGTGAGGTGTGCGCACAAAATCAGAGTCGTCGGACGCGTCCTGGCCCTCTTTGTGATGGATATATATGCCACGGCACAAAAGATAGACCTCGCCCCCCGATATCTTGAGTGTATTCCGGGAGAATAATCCTATTTCCCCCTCTATGATCTGGCTGGGAACGTAGCATTCCTGTTCGTCGGTCAGATCTATGCTGAGGGAGACATCCAACTGGGAGGGCAGTGTGAATTTCCCGACAAGGGCGCCGCCAACTCCTCCCAACAAGAGGCCCAACAGTGCGCCGGCCAGCGCACCGATCACGGCTCCGGGGATGCGTCGGTTGATGGCGCCAAATAGCATTCCCAGCAGGAGGCATGTTGTGGCAGCGATCCATATGCCGAGCCACATGCCCCGGCGCGTGCCGTATCCTAGTGGTGCAAGCAGTCCCATGCCCTGGAACTTTTCCCAGAGTCTTTCGTGCCATTGCTCAATGCGTCCCATAGTCATGTACCCCGTACCCATCTGGAATCTGAAAGAGATTATAACACGAGTATAAGGATGTGGAAAGCGCTTCTTTGAATTTTCAACGGGATTGTCATGTTTGGGAGCGTCCGCCCTGGATGGAAGGAATATATAGGATAAGCGGCACGTAAACCTGGAGGGGGCCTTACCTCACAGTGACGACCTTCATCAAGAGCAAAGTCCGTTTTTGTCAATGGTGGGGCAGTGTGCTATACTATTTTCTGTGAGCGGGGCGTAGCGCAGCCAGGAAGCGCACTTCAATGGGGTTGAAGTGGTCGGAGGTTCAAATCCTCTCGCCCCGACAGCGGGCCAGCCATCGATTGGCTGGCCCTTTTTGTGTGCGTTGTGCAACCTTTTCTTTTTTGTAGATGGAGAGCATCGTATTGATATGCTTCCCATCGGAGATCAATAGACATTCTCTTGCGCTACCTCGCTCAGCACGAGAAAGGCCTTTACCCAGGCGGGACGATAGATACCCGCGTCTGTGCCGCTTAGGATATAGCCACCGCCCTCGGCGGCGGCATCGATGCATCGCTGTGCCGCCGCTCTGATGGTCTCCTCATCCTCTATCATCAGGAAGGCCATATCGTCCAGATTGCCCTTGAGGCAGATCTGGTGCCCCACCCTTTTCTTCACCTCGGCCAGGGTCACGTCTCCGCGCAGGCCTGTCTCGATGGGGCTCAGGATATCTACCCCGATCTCTGCAATATCGTCCAGTATGGCGCGCAGTTTGCCGTGGGTGTGGTAATTTACCATGGCGTCGTGGTCGTGCATGAGGCGGACGATCCCTTTGTCATAACGGGTGACGAGCTGGCTAAAGCTGTGGGGATGCACCACGCCGGGGCCACAGTGCTCGGAGCCGCCCATCCAGAAGGACTTGACGCCCTTTTCGCAGCATCGCTCCACAAAATCCTTCACGCGGGGAGCAA
>CAZMOW010000016.1:0-21500 GCA_964567975.1 uncultured Anaerolineales bacterium
AACTGCCTGCGCGGACGAGCAATGGTTAATGATCTACAACATTTGCGTGCACCCCTTGTCAACGAGCCTCTGGACAAATAGGATGTCAGTATATATAATGTCCTCACTGTTGGGATGTTCGTGGGTTGTGGATCGAGTTCCATGTTGCTTGAGGAGGTGGGTTAATGCTGGTCAAGGAACGCATGTCCAGGCATCCTATTACTATCAGGCCCGATGTATCCCTACATGAGGCCCTCAACCTCATGCATGAGGAGGGCATTCGTCGTCTGCCCGTCCTGGACAAGGAGGGCAAGCTGGTGGGTATCGTGCTGGAAAAGGACTTGCTTTATGCGTCCCCTTCTCCGGCCACCACCCTCAGCGTGTACGAGATGAACTATTTGATCTCCAGGATCATGGTAGAGGAGCTCATGACCCGCAACGTGATTGTGGTGGAGGAGGATTGCCCCCTGGAGGAGGCGGCGCGTATCATGGTAGACAATGACATCGGGGGCCTTCCCGTGATGCGCGGCGATACCCTGGTGGGCATGATCACGGAGAGTGATCTGTTCAAGATCTTTGCCGAGTTGCTGGGATCTCGAGTATGGGGACTGCGGGTTACCATCAAGGTTCAGGAGGGACGCGGCGTGCTAGCTCGCCTGACGGAGGCCCTGGCCGCCCAAGGCGGGAATATCGTCGCCCTGGGAACCTTTTGGGGAGACGATCCCACCAATCGGGAGATCGCTTTCAAGGTGCAGGGTATCGAGAAGGAAAAGATGGAAGAGATCCTGCACGACCTCGATGCCGAACTGGTGGACCTGCGCGAGACGTAACGGCTTTTCGTCGTCGGGAGGCGCGGAAGGACCAAGGACTTTTGCGCCTCCCGGCATCTTTATTCCAGAGCAGTTCTGAGAACCTTTTTGGCCTTTACGGCTGCGCGCCCCCGGTGGCTTATGCGGTTCTTGGTATCCATGGGCAACTGGGCCATGGTCTTTTCCTTTTCAGGCACGTAAAAGATGGGGTCGTAGCCAAATCCTCGCTCTCCACGGGGTTCCTGCAGGATGCGCCCCTCACATATTCCCTCCACCACCTCCTCGCGCCCCTGGGGCCACACCAGGGCGATGACGCAGCGAAAGCGGGCCGATCTCTCGGCGTCGGGCAGGCCGCGCAGGTTGTGCAGGAGGAGCGTGTAGAGCTCCTCATCGCTGGCCTCTGGACCGGCATAGCGCGCCGAATGGATTCCCGGCGCGCCATCCAGGGCATCGACCTCCAGCCCCGAATCGTCGGCCAGTGTCAGCAGGTCCGTCATGGCCGCATACCCTCGCGCTTTGAGCAGGGCGTTCTCCTCGAACGTCGTCCCCGTCTCCTCGATCTCCACGTCGATGTCCAGGTCCGTCAGGGTCACGAGTTCCAGGGGCAGAACCTGCAATATGGCGGCGTATTCCACCTTTTTGCCCTGGTTATGGGTGGCGATGAGCAGTCTCATGCTATCTCGGGGGCACCTATACTTTCACGTTAAAGGCGTCCAGGCCAGGAAAGTGAGCCGTCTCCCCCAGCGCCTCCTCGATACGCAGCAGTTGGTTGTATTTGGCCACGCGGTCGCTGCGGCAGGGAGCGCCCGTCTTGATCTGACCCGTGTTGAGCCCCACGACGATATCGGCGATGGTGCTGTCCTCCGTCTCGCCAGAGCGGTGGGAGACGATGCTCGTCCAGCCGGCACGTTGGGCCATCTCCACAGCCTCGATGGCTTCCGTCAGCGTACCGATCTGGTTGACCTTGCACAGAAGAGAGTTGGCGGCATCGAGGGATATGGCCTTCTGAATGCGTTCCACGTTGGTGACCAGCAGATCGTCCCCCACAATCTGCGCCCGGTTGCCCACGCGGGAGACGAGCGCGGTCCACCCCTCCCAGTCGTCCTCGTCCATGCCATCCTCCAGAGAGATGATGGGATAGTCTTCGACCCACTGGGCCCAGAAATCGGCCATCTCCTCACTGGAGAGAATCTCGTCCTCCCGGGCGAGAACGTATCTGCCCTCCTCATAGATCTCGCTGGTGGCGGGGTCGAGGGCGATCCAGATATCCTCTCCCGGTCGGTAGCCGGCCTTTTCGATGGCCTCGAGGATCAGTTCCACGGCCATGGCGTTGGAACTAAGCGAAGGGGCAAATCCGCCCTCATCGCCCACGTTGGTGTTGAGTCCTTTGTCGGCGAGCACGTCCTTCAGGGTATGGTACACTTCGGTGCCCCAGCGCAGGCACTCGTGAAAGGAGGGCGCGCCAGCGGGCACGATCATGAACTCCTGAAAGTCGGTGCTATCTGCGGCGTGTTCCCCGCCGTTCAGGATGTTCATCATGGGTACGGGAAGGGTATGGGCGTTCACACCCCCAAGATATTGATATAGGGGCAGCCCCACCGCCCGGGCCGCCACTTTGGCCGTGGCCAGAGAGACACCCAGGATGGCGTTTGCCCCCAGATTCTCCTTGTTGGGCGTCCCGTCAAGTTCGCACATAAAGGTGTCTATCGCTACCTGATTCGCGGCGTCTTTACCAATCAACTGGGGGGCGATGAGGTCGTTTATGTTCTTGACCGCTTGCAGAACGCCCTTTTTCCTGTAGCGGTCGGGATCGTCGTCGCGCAGTTCTATGGCCTCGTGTATGCCCGTCGATGCTCCCGAGGGGACGGCGGCCCTGCCCATGGCGCCGCAGGAGAGGATCATGTCCACCTCCACGGTGGGATTGCCTCGTGAATCCAGAATCTCCCGCCCTCTGATGGTCTCTATGGTGGTCATGTTGCGAATTCTCCTTTTAAATTGATACGTCAGGTACGATGTATTTATCCCTGGTTGTGAAAAAGCCCCTCGATCTTCGAGGGGCTTTTTCCTGTGTCTCGCCCCGCACATCCTCAACAGTCGACGATGGCGGTTTCGCGACGTCACGATGTATTCAGCTGACACCCCTCATGCTACTCTAGAATCAGGCGCATGTCAACCGCGACGGCTCCCTCACCCTCTTCCCTTACAAAGAGGGGGTTGATGTCAAGTTCGGCGATCTCGGGAAAGTCGCTGGCCAGTTGCGCGATGCGCAGGATGGTGTCGACGATGGCCTCGCGGTCGGAGGGCGCCTGCCCCCGCACCCCCGTAAGCAGCGGGTAGGAACGTATCTCCTGGATCATCTGTTTCGCCTGGCCCCTGGACATGGGAGCCACACGGAATGTGACATCTTCCAACACCTCGACGTAGATGCCACCCAGGCCGAACATCATCAGGGGACCAAACTGGGGATCCCGGTTCATGCCAACGATCACTTCTTGGGCATCGGTGATCATCTCCTGGATCTGGATACCCCAGATCTCGGCCTGTGGATCATAGTCCTTGGCCCGCTGGAGGAGGGTGTCGAACCCCTCCCGCACCGCCGTTTCGTTCTCCACGCCCACCAGGATGCCCCCCGCGTCGGACTTGTGCAGGATGTCGGGGGAGGTGATCTTGAGGACCACGGGATAGCCGATCTCCTTACAATACGCTACTGCTTCATCCTTTGTTCCCGCCACGGTGGATCTCGGGGTGTTGAGCCCATAGGCGTGAAGGATGGCCTGGGCCTCAGCATCCCCGATCCCCTGACGCCCATCCTGGCGCACCTTATCAAAGAGTTCCCTGACGGCCTTCTCGTTCACCTCAAAGCTCTCTATCTCGGTCTCGGTCTGCTGTTTCCAGAGATTATATCTTTGCATGGCTCCCAGGGCGTCGATGGCACGCTCGGGGAAAGGATAGTTCGGCACGTGATTCTGGGATAGGTCATAGATGCCTGCGGCCGTCTCCTGTTTGCCCATCCAGCATCCCATGATGGGCTTGTCCGAGTCGGTCCCGGCCGTGATCACGGCCCTGGCCGTCTCCACGATCTCGGTGGATGTCTGGGGCGTGAGAATGATGAGTATGCCATCGACGCCCTCGTCCTTTAGGACGGCGCGCAGGGCGGCGCCGTAGCGCTCGGCTGGGGCATCCCCCAATACGTCCACGGGATTGTGTACGTTGGCGGCCGCCGGCAGTGCCTCCGCGAGTTTTTCTTGGGTCTCTGGCTGAAACCGGGCGAGTTGTAGCCCCTGTTGCTCCAGGGCATCGGTGGCCATTACCCCGGGACCTCCGGCGTTGGTCACGATAGCGATGCGATTGCCTTGGAGGGGGGGCTGATAGGCAAAGGCTGTGGAGAGATCGAAAAGATCCTGCACCGTGTCCGCACGTATCACCCCCGCCTGCTTGAAAGCGGCGCTATAGGCCTGGTCGGAGCCGGCCAGGCTTCCGGTGTGTGAGGCCACAGCCTGCGATCCCGAGGCCGTCCTGCCCGATTTGACGGCGATGATGGGCTTTTCGCGGGCCGTCTTCCGCGCTTCCTCGATAAAGCTGGGTCCGTCCTTGATGCCCTCGATATAGGCGATGATGGCATCCGTGTTCTCGTCATCGCGCCAGGCCATGAAAAGGGCCACCTCATCCACGTCGGCCTTGTTTCCTGTGCTTACAAAGTGTGAGAAGCCTATGTGTTCGGCCAGGGCATAATCCAGGATCGCCGTACAGAGGGCCCCCGATTGGGACATGAAAGCGATGGTGCCCTGTTCCGGCGTGCCAGCGGCAAAGGAAGCGTTCATGGGAATATACGTGTCGATGACGCCCAGGCAGTTGGGGCCGATGAGGCGCATCTCGTATCGTTCGGCGATATCCAACAGTTCCTGTTCCCGTTTTTTGCCCTCGGGGCCCGCCTCGCCAAAGCCAGCGCTTATGATGATGGCTCCCTTGACACCCTTTTGGCCCGATTCCTCCAGAACGTCGACCACAAACCGACCGGGTACCACGATGACGACCAGATCGACGGGGCTGGGGACATCCAGTACGGAGGGGTATGCCTTGAGGTCAAGAATCTCATTCTCTTTGAGGTTTATGGGGTATATCTCCCCTGGAAAGCCGCTTTCGATGAGGTTGACGAGCACGGCGTTCCCCAGCTTTTGGGGGTCCGCCGAGGCACCGATGACGGCTATGGATCGAGGGTTTGAGAACATGTCCAACATACGGTCATCTCCTTTGATAGTGCTTCACCCACATAATGTTATATCGGTTTGAGAAAATTGGGAAATCTACGAACCTTTGAAGGCTCCTAATCGCCATCGGTCATATGATGGTGGTACAAGAAAAAAAAGCCCCTCAATGATGTTCGAGGGGCTTGGGAACGATGGGAACTGGACCGTCATCGATCATTCTTTCTCGTCCTCTTGGGGATAAAGGCAGCAGCACAGCGAAAAAACAGTTCACGAGGTGGACATTCCTCCCTTTTTTGGAGCATCTGCGATAGTTTCTCCCCAAGCTGACCCACGTTGACGAATGGGTACGGTTTCTATTTATTCCGCCTTCTCATCGAATCGGAACCACACTTCGACCTCGCTGTGCTCCACGTCCGTATGTACCACGCAGCCACTCTTTTGGAACACGCGCATCATGGCCGTATTGCCCAGCATGACTGTGGCCTTGAATCCTCGAATGCCCTTTTCCCTGGCGATGCGCATGAGAAAGTGAAGCAGATGCGTGCCTATGCCCTTGCGCTGGTACTCGTCGGCCACGGAAAAGGCCACCTCGGCCATATTGTCGTCATAGTCCAGCATCCAGTGCCCCGCGGCGACGATGGGAGCGGTGTCCGACGTCCCCTCTGTGCATACCATGGCCAGATTCTGCTCGTAATCCACGGCGACCAACTGCTGGGCTAATTCGTGGGGAAAGGCCTTGCGCACCTGGAGAAATCTGAGATAGACGGAGCGTTCCGACAGATCGTAAAGGTACTCCTGGAAGCCCCTTTCATCGGCGGCCTTGACGGGGCGGCAATAGAGTTCCAGCCCGTCCACCTCCAACGTGTGTTCCAGCTCGACCGGGTAAACGCCCCCCTCGGGGATGATCTGATCCTCAAAGACGTACTTGTTCTCCTTGGCCGCGGCGAGGAGCTCCTCGCGAAAGCGGGGATGCGCGATCTGGATCAGGGCCGTGGCTCGCTCGCGCAGGCTCTTGCCATGCAGATAGGCCACCCCGTACTCTGTCACCACATAGTGCACGTCTCCCCGCGTCGTCACCACCCCCGCCCCCTCGCTCAGGTGGGGAACGATGCGCGACACGGTGCCGTCTCGGGCCGTAGAGGGCAGGGCGATGATGGGTTTCCCCTCTGGCGCCAGCGCCGCTCCGCGGATAAAGTCGGCCTGTCCCCCGATGCCGCTGTATATCTTGTAGCCCAGCGAGTCGGCACAGACCTGGCCCGTGATATCCACCTGCAGGGCCGTGTTGATGGCCACCATCTTGCGATTTCGGGCGATGTTGATGGGAGACGAGTTATAGTCCACCGTGCGGAACTCGAACATGGGGTTATTATGGATGTAATCGTACAGCCGGCGCGTTCCGACGCAAAAAGTCGCCAGTACCTTGCCCGGATGAAACGTCTTCTGCGAATTGTTCACCACGCCCGCCTCGATCAGGTCGATAAGGCCGTCGGAGAACATCTCGGTGTGTACGCCCAGGTCCTTCTTGTCGGATAGACCGTACAGGATGGCATTTGGAATCCTGCCGATTCCCACCTGGATGGTAGAGCCATTCTCGATCAGGCGCGTGGCGTGCCGGGCGATGGTCAGGGCCACGTCGTCGGGTTCGGGTGATTCCACTTCCAGGAGCGGCTCCTCATAATCCACGAGGACATCTATGTCCTCTACGTGCATGAAACTATCGCCCAGGGTGCGGGGCATCTTGGGATTTACCTGAGCGATGACGAGTTCCGCGGCCTCGGCGGCGGCCTTTACGGCCTCCACAGAGACGCCCAGCGAGCAGAAGCCAAACTCGTCCGGTGGCGTGACCTGGATGAGCGCCGCGTCCAGGGGCATGCGGCCACTCTTGAACAGCCCGGGTATCTCTGATAAAAAGATGGGCGTATAGTCCGCCAGCCCCTCGGCGACGGCCGAACGGACACCCGGGCCGACGAAAAGCGAATTATGACGGAAATGACGGTCATAGCGCTTGCGCGCATGGGGGGCGGAGCCGATGGTGAGCATATGCACGATCTCCACGTCGTTGAGGCGCCCTGCAGTGCCCCCCAGATCCACGAGTTCGTTAAGTAGATGCTGTGGCTCTCCACAGCCAGGGCTCAAAAAGACCCTGCTGCCACTACGAATCTGAAGCAGGGCGTCCCTTGCGCTCATGGTCTTATCGGCATATCTCTCTGTCCATTCCTCTGCAGTTGGCATCCCCTCACTCCTTCTACACGATGCGGTTTGACCGCTTGTACTCCAATCCCTTTTTCGATGATAGTTCAGCTCACAGGCAGGGTCAAATGAGCACGTGTATCCGATGGCTATCTAGCGCAGCGAAAACCGATGGTGCTGAAGGCGAATCCCGGCTTGGCGCTGTTGCGGGATGTCGTGCGCACGGCGTTGGCGCCATCGTACCACGAGCCGCCCCGCAGGACGCGATAGGTCGTGCCGTAACGGTCAAGTTCATAGACGCTGCCCCGATATGCGTCGTACCAGTCGGCGGTCCATTCCCACACGTTACCCGACATGTCCAGCGCGCCGTAAGGGGTGGCCCCCTCGGGGAAGCGATCAACTACCGTGGTTTCTCCGATATCGCTCTCTCGTGAGTTGCAGAGGCTGGCATCAAAACTATTCCCCCAGGGGTAGATATTGCCCTCTGTCCCCCGGGCCGCCTTTTCCCATTCCATCTCTGTGGGCAGGCGTTTGCCGGCCCATTCGCAATAGGCCGTGGCGTCCTCCCAGGAAACCCAGACCACCGGATGCTCCTCGTGCCCCTCGGGAATCTCATCCCCCTCCCAATCGCGCGGGGCGGGATGTCCGGTGGCGTCTACAAAGGCTTTGTATTCCGCACAGGTGACCGGGTGTTTATCGATGTTGAAGCCATCTATCTCCACCACCTGCTCTGGCGATTCCTCCTCTCTGCCCTCGTCGCTGCCAAATATAAACTCCCCGCCCGGTACATAGACCATGCCGGGGTCGTCCACTGGTGCCGAGGTAGGGGCCTGTGTGGGCCACGGGGTATTGGTGGGACGCGGCGTGTTGGTGGGGCCAGGTGTGTTCGTGGGCTGCGAGGGATCCTCCTCTCCTCCCTGGGCGGAGGTTTTCGTGGCAGGCAGGTCTACGCGAAAGGCGGCCGTCGGTTCCTCCTCCTGAGATGTCTGCGATGACGCCTCCTGCTGTGGCGTTCGGCTGCAGGCCATCATCAGGCCCGAGAGGGCGCATAGAAGAGCGACGACGAAAAAAGAAAAACGAATGGATCGGCGCATGAGGTCATTCCCTTTTACTCAAGAAAATTCTCTACATATTATATGCCTCGGTCCCCTCTGTGCAAACGGCCTTGACACAGAGGACTCTATTTGCTACACTGGCGCTGATTTATCATTTATCCCCGGGCGGGAACTTTTGTATCGTGTGGGTGAGAGAGACGAGTTCCTTTTCGGGGGGAGCAGTGATCCATCTTGGGTGTGAGGAGAAAGGGGGTGATGAGGTTTTGAAGGTAGGTTAGCAATCCCAAATTTCTGAGGAAAGGAGAGAGATCGTGAAGATCTATCGCATTGCAATGGTTTGTGTTCTGCTGGCGACCTCCCTGCTCGTCGTGGCCCCCGCGGCCGCGCAAGAGGAACAGGATACGTACACGGTCGTTGCAGGAGATACGTTGTTCGAGATCTCGTTCATGCTATTGGGAGATGGCGGTCGCTATCTCGAGATCGTGCAGCTCACGAACGAGATGAACGCCGAGGACCCAAGTTACGCTTTCATCGAGAATCCCGACCTGATCGAGATAGGATGGAAGTTGGCGATCCCCGAGGGAGGCGCCGAGGCGCCGGCCAGGATCGTTGCCCAGGACGTCATCGCGGACACGGTACCGCCCGGCAAAGAGCCAGCAGGCCCTCTCAAGTCGATCGCCAAGGTCGACGAGTACACGGTCAAGTTCACCTTCTATGACTATCCGGCCCCCTTTCTGGCCCAGTTGGCCACGCCCATGCTTTCCATGAGCAGCCCGACGGCCATTCAAGAGTGGGGCGAGGACTATATGTACCATCCCGTGGGCACCGGTCCGTATATCTTTAAGGAATGGATCCCCGACGACAGGATCGTCCTCGAAGCCAATCCCGACTATTGGGGGGAGGAACCCGAGATACAGGAACTGGTCTATCGCGTGGTGGAGGAGCCGACAGCGCGTCTGCTCGAACTGCAGGCTGGCGCCGTCGATTTCGCCTACAACCTCAATATCGACGACATCCCCACGGCCGAGGCCGATCCCAACATCGTCACTTACAAGATACCCCCGCTGACCATCGGCTATGTGTCCATGAACCAGGACTGGGTCAACGAGGATGGCGAAAAGCCCTTTAGCGATGTAAAGGTGCGCCAGGCCGTCAACCACGCCATCGATAAACAGGCCATCGTCGACGCCCTCTATCCTGGCACGGGCATTGTGGCCAAGAACTATATGCCACCGGCGCTCTGGGGCTATAACGACGATATCCCTGGCTATAACTACAATCCCGATCGCGCCAAGGAACTGCTGGCCGAGGCCGGCTACCCCGACGGTTTCAAGGCCGACCTTTGGGTGATGCCCGTCTCTCGTGGCTACTTCCCCGATCCCCCCAAGGTGGGAGAGGCCGTTCAGGCCGATCTCAAAGCGGTGGGTATCGACGCCGAGATCGTCACCTATGACTGGGGAACCTATCTGGACAAGGTCCTAAACGTCGGGGAGCACGCCATGGCCATGTTGGGCTGGCATCCCGATTTCCCCGATCCCGACAATTACCTCTATACTTTCTTTAGCGGTGCCACAAACGAGTGGGCGATAGAACGTCCGCCCAGCCAGAGAGCGTACGAGATATTGAGAGAGGCACGTAAGGAGGTTGATCCGGCGGTTCGGGCGCGACTCTACCAGGAAGCCAATGCTGTGATCCATGGTGCGGCTGTGGGCGTGCCCCTCGTGCATAATGGGGCCGTCTTTGCCAGCAAACAGGGACTGGAAGGCTTCAAGCCAACGCCCCTGTCGGATTACTGGAACTATCCGACCTATCCTCAGGATAGGTTCATCATCGCGCGCAGCGGTGACTCGGTGGGTCTCGACGTCGTCGATGAGACGGACGGAGAGTCGTTCTACATCGGCGCGCAGGTCTACAATAGCCTGCTGATGTTCGAGCCGGGAACGACTACGGTCGCGCCCGCTCTGGCCACGGAATGGGACATCTCCGAAGATGGTCTGGAATGGACATTCCACCTTCGCGAGGGGGTCACCTTCCACGACGGAACACCCTTTAACGCAGACGCGGTTCTCTTCAACTTTGACCGTATCTGGGACGAGGATCATCCGAACAGGGCTGGACACACTGGCGCCTTCAGCTACTGGAAGTGGTTTGGCTTCTCCTTCAAGGGAGCGGTGGCCGAGGAATAGTTTGACGGAGAAAAAAGTCGGCTAATATCCCATCGTTCTTTGATTGACTTACTTTCTCCAGTGCTAATGGGACATGGGCGCTCCAAGCGTCCATGCCCCATGTACGGTTGGATAAGAGGATGCTGCGTGGCTGTGCGAAGGACAGCCATAATGTATGGGCCATAGTTTCTTCCGGCTATCCTCTTTAGGGAACTATCATTATTCTTCTGGAGCGTTGAATTGACTCGCTACATACTGCGTCGCCTGCTCTTGCTTGTCCCCGTTCTGCTGGGCATCTCCATCATCACCTTTGCCATGTTGCGTTTGATCCCCGGGGATCCGGCCATGGTCATGATGGGGGAACGTGCCTCCCCGGATCAGGTGGAAGCGTTTCGGGAACGGATGGGCCTTGACCAGCCCATTTATGTGCAGTACGTGCACTATATGCGCGATCTTGTAAGGATGGATCTGGGGCGCTCGATCCTGACTAATCGTCCCGTCCTGGAGGAGATCAAGACCCGTTTCCCGGCCACGTTCGAGCTTACCCTGGGGGCCATGGCTTTTGCTGTCTTTTTTGGGGTGACGGCGGGCATCATTGCCGCCTATCATCACAACTCTTTTCTCGACGCCTTTGTCATGTTTATCGCCCTGGTTGGCGTCTCCATGCCCATATTCTGGTTGGGTCTCATGTTAGCCTATCTCTTTGGCTTCAAATTGGGGTGGTTGCCGCCCTCCGGCCGGTTGACGGTGGGCATCGAACTCCTGCCTCTGGTGGAAGCCTGGAATCTGGAGAGCGCTCTGGATGGGCATGAATGCCTTCGAGGATTTCTGGAGTTTATGTCGGGGTTCTATGTCCTCACTGCTCTACTCACCGGCAACTGGGCAGCCTTTTGGGACGTGATAAAGCATCTGATACTGCCCTCAGTGGCCCTGGGATCGATCCCCATGGCCATCACCGCGCGTATGACGCGTTCCAGTTTATTGGAAACCCTTGGCGAGGACTATATCCGGACGGCGAGGGCCAAGGGGCTGTATGAACGGGCCGTTCTCTTTTCCCATTCATTGCGCAACGCCCTCTTGCCCATCGTCACCGTCGTTGGGCTGCAATTGGGGCTGTTGCTCGGCGGGGCCATCCTTACGGAGACGATCTTTTCCTGGCCTGGCCTGGGACGCCTGGTGGTGAATCGCATTCTGGCCAGGGACTATCCTGCCGTGCAGGGCAGCGTCACCGTCATCGCCGCCACGTTTGTGTTCATCAATCTTATTGTGGATATATCCTATGCCTATCTGGATCCGCGCATTCATTATAATTAGCTGATGGTTGTGGTGTGTATGTTGAATCAAAGAATAAGAGGTAGGGAAGCAGAGGGCAGGCTCTATCGCAGCAGCCTGTTGCTGGACGCCATCCAGCGCCTACTGCGCGACAAGTTGGCCATCATAGGTCTGGTCATCATGGTCCTTTTTCTACTGACGGCCCTTTTTGCTCCTTTTTTGGCTCCCTATGATCCCATCGATCAGACGCTGCGCGATCGGCGTCAGCCCCCCTCGGGGAGGCACCTTTTGGGAACGGATGATCTGGGGCGCGACATCTTCAGCCGCATCATCTATGGCACACGCAAGTCACTGCAGGTGGGCGTGCTGTCCGTGAGCCTTGCCATTCTGGTGGGGACTTTTTTCGGCGCCGTATCGGGATACCTGGGAGGATGGTTCGATATTTTATTGATGCGCCTGATGGACATCCTCATGGCCTTCCCTTCTCTGCTTCTGGCCATCGCCATCGTCACTATACTGGGGCCTGGTCTCTTGAATATGCTCTATGCCATCGGCATTGTATCCATCCCCGTCTATGCGCGCATCGTCCGCGCTTCGGTTCTCTCGGTGAAATCCGAGGATTATATCCTGGCCGCCCGCGCCCTGGGTGCCCGTCACAGCCGTATACTTTTTCGGCACATTCTGCCCAACTGCCTGACCCCCCTCATCGTGCAGGGCACACTGGGTATCGGTACGGCGATTCTTGATGCGGCAGGGCTCAGTTTTCTGGGGCTGGGGGCACAGCCTCCCACGCCCGAGTGGGGAGCCATGCTGGGGCAGGGGCGGTACGCCATCTTTAGTGCGCCTCACATCGTGCTTTTCCCCGGACTGGCCATCATGTTTACCGTGTTGGGCTTTAACCTACTGGGCGATGGCCTGCGCGATGCCCTGGATCCTCGCCTGCGGCTGTAAGGGCTGCGCTATCACCTGATAGCATACGACAACCCCCTCAAGAGAATCTTGAGGGGGTTGTGAAAAGATGCGTTTATATGCCCAACGCGAGACCGAAGGGATCCTCTATTCCTCTGCGACCTTCTCTATGGTTATTCTCGTGCCAGAGGAAACCTCGCTGAATACCGTGGCGTCCCCTTCCACCTTGCCGACCACGTTCACGGGACTTGCCGGCCTGATCTCACCGCCCCGGCTGGCTGGTGTCTGTCCAAAAAAGATACAAAAGGCGTGACCGGGGGGCCAGTATCCCAGATCGCCCTCCTCCACGACAGCCTGGCCGTCCTCTTCGCTCAGGTGCACGGGGATGCCAAAATAGATCTCCTCGCCCCACGTGCTGACCGATGCTTCTATGGGCAATGCATCCCATATCTCATCTGCCGTGGGTGTATCGTTCAGGCTGGCTGTGGCCGAAACGTCGCCAGCGGTGATTTTGATCTTGCGCATAGCTGCACCTCCCTATCGTTTGCTACGAGCGTGCATGAAACCATCATATCAAAGAGGATATTACTCTATCCTCTCTATAGCGTCAAGGTGCCCTGGCCCTGTCGGATGACGCGTCACGCGGGAATCCTGGCCAACACGATCTCCACTGGCAGCCCCCACAATAAAAGCCTCCCCGCGTCGAGAATCTGAAAATCGGCCCCGGCAAGGGCTCTCTGTGCGTATATGGGTCGACAGTCGAGTAGGCGGGGAAACTGCCCGTGGGCCCACTCGTACAGAGGGATCAGAGGGTTAAAGCTCTCTGCTTTGGCCAGAGAGACGACACATATGCGCCCCGATCCTTTCAACACTCTCTTGCACTCGGCAAGGACGTGGGGAATCTCGGGGGTGTCGAACAGTTCCAGGGTAAAGCTCGTGAACAGGGCGTCGAAAGACGCCGCCCGAAAGGGCAATTGCGCGCCGTCGCCGCAGACCACGCGCGTCCGCTGCAGGAGGGCGTGAGTGCGAAGTCGCTCTCGTGCCGTGCGGCACATGCGAGGGGAGATGTCTAGCCCCCAGACCTCACCTTCCTGGCCGACGGCTTTTGCCAAGGAGACCATACTGTGCCCTGTGCCGGAGCCGATCTCCAGCACCGTTTCTCCTGCCTGGGCGTCAAGCTTTTCCAGGCCGCGCCGTCTCGTTCGTCTTTCCCAGAATCCGGCGATGGCTTCATAGTAGGGAGCGATTCTGTCATAGGTGA
This sequence comes from uncultured Anaerolineales bacterium, assembly GCA_964567975.1. GTDB lineage: Bacteria > Chloroflexota > Anaerolineae > UBA1429 > UBA1429 > JAWLEV01. The sequence goes on from CAZMOW010000016.1 coordinate 13,849, forward strand.
CTCTCGCTTCCTCCTTCGATCTGCGGACGCGTGCTATCTCCTCGTCGTCGCCCGACGATCCCATCATCTATCCTCCGTCCCACAGGCATACTTTGGGAGACATGCCCACCTGTTCCGAAACGCCTATACCTTTTTTAGTGCTCTCTATTCTGCCTGAACGCCGTCCGTCCCGTCGGATGAAAAGTCGGACGCCCAGTCGATCAATTCGGCCACTGGGGTTACCACGATCCAGCCCCATTGTTCCGTGCTCTCCACCCAATCGGGCATGAGGATGTCCTCATAGGGCTGAAGCTCCGGTTCATTTCTCAGCCGCTTCTTTGCAGCCTCATAGCCATGCAATTCCTCAAATCGGGGATCCATGCTCACAGTAAACACTCCTTCAGGGAATAGCGATCATGCAACGTTGGAGATCGCGATGTGCATTGTTAATCTGCCCAGAATATCGCCACGCGATAGCTCAAAAACAAACTTCCGAGAGCAAGGCCCAATCTTCATCGCGGGCCCTCCCTCGGAGGCTTGGCTAGAGCTAGTAGAGCGGGTGATGAGACTTGAACTCACGGCCCTCTGCTTGGGAAGCAGATGCTCTGCCAACTGAGCTACACCCGCGTATCTGCCTTCTATTATAGGCCATGGGCCGGGGGAGTCAAATCGATGTTGGAGACTATGCTTTTACGCCGATGGTCTTGACGTTGTCGAGACTATGCAGTCGATATAGAATGTCTCAGACGATGAGAAAACAGGGGAGGGCAGCATGCACGTCACCGAGGTCAAGACGTTTCTCGTCTCGCCCGTCAGCCACCGGGCGGGCATGACGGGGGGCAAGAACTGGCTGTATGTCAAGGTGGAGACCGACGAGGGGCTGGTGGGATGGGGGGAGGCCTACACCCAGCTCGACCGCGACCACAACATCGCCCGGCACGTGCACGATCTGTCGCGCTATCTGGTGGGCCGGGATGCGGGGCGCATCAAGGACTTTACGCGGTTGGTCTATGAGGATTTTGCTGGGCGTCGGGGCTCCATGGATCTCTACAGTGCCCTAAGCGCCGTGGAGCAGGCCCTTTGGGATATCCTGGGCAAGGCGTTGGGTGTACCTGTACACCAACTGCTGGGAGGCGCCTGCCGCGAGGAGGTGCACGTCTATGCCAACGGCTGGTACGGCCATGCCCAGACCCCTGACGAGTACGCCGAGTGCGCCCTGGCCATGGTGGACAGGGGGTTTGATGCCCTGAAATTCGACCCCTTTCCCGGTCCCTGGCGTCTGTTCGTGGATGAGGGAGTAGAGGAGCAGGCCATCGAGAACGTGCGCGCGGTAAGGGAGGCGGTGGGTCCCAATGTGACCCTGCTCATCGAGGGACATCGTCGACTGGCCCCCATGCATGCCCTGCGCGTGGGCCGCGCCCTGGAAGCCTACGATCCCTTTTGGTATGAGGAGCCCGTACCCGCCGATAACATTCCTGCCCTGGCTGAGGTGAGACGTCAGTTGAATGTGCCCATCGTCACCGGGGAGACACTCTACACCAAGTCGGCCTTCCGCGAGGTGTTCGAGCGGGGCGCCGCCGACATCATCAACCCCGACGTCTGTAACTGCGGCGGTATCCTGGAACTCAAAGAGATCGCGGCTATGGCGGAGCCCTACTATGTGGCCGTGGCACCCCACAACTATAATAGCACCGCCGTGGGTTTGGCGGCGACGCTGCAGGTTAGCGCGTGTATCCCCAATTTTTGCATCACCGAGTATTTTGTGAACTTTGAGGAGACGAGCGCGGCGGTGGCTCTGGAGCCCCTTCAAGTACGGGATGGGACCATAAGGGTGCCCACGACCCCGGGATTGGGCATCGTTCTGGATGAGGAGGCTTTGGAGGCCCATCCTTATCAACAACAGCCCAAGCGCTCCTGGTCCGGCCTGCGCTAGTGAGGATGTTACCTGGGCCCCCTGCTTCCTTTTGCCATGGGTCCCCGAGCTATGTAAAATATCCTCGTTTGGAAGAGCGGAGGAGGTATCCTTGACGGATAGTAGTGGTGACCGGGAGTCGCGAGGTTCCGATGGTATGAACAGGAAATTGCTCTACGTGCTTATTGGTGTGGCCGTCGTCGTGGCCATCATCCAGATCATATCCCTTTTTCTGCCCCGGCGGGGGAGCCGGGTGGCGGCTGTGCCTACTTTTACCAGACGTCCGCAGCCGACGGCTACCTTGACGCCGACAGAGATTCCTCCTACGCCGACGGAGACGGCCACGTCGCCTCCTACAGCGACGCCCGTTCCTCCTACGGCGACGAATACCCCCACAGAGACGCCAGTTCCGCCGACCGACACGCCGGAACCCACCGATACGCCGATGCCGGCGACCGATACCCCCGTGCAGCCTACGGCCACGCCCCGTCCTCCCACGGCGACCCCCGCGCCCGTCACCGTGCTGGAGAGTGTGCCCATAGATAATGGCGAGTGGGGAGAGAACCGCATCTATTGTGGCGTTAGAGAGGAAAAGTGGATCGAGGGCAGCGACGGTCACCAATATCGCGTGGGATTGGGGTTCCTGTCGCGGCCGGAATCGGTGTCCATGGTTCAGGAGTTCTGGAGCTATGCAGCGCGTGGTGGTGGCAACTGGAAGATGGTCATCGAGGTGCGCGCCGATCAGTCCTGGACCGATTGCCCCTCGGATCGCGATGTTTGCTATGAGACGTCCATCTCACCCGGCGAGCCGCGGGTGAGTCTGGAGATCTATTTGCAGGACCGGGTGTGGACCTCGCTGTTGAACGATTGGATTGCTGGGGGATGGCAGGCGACCGCGAATAACCAATATTATCAGGACGTACAGGCGGCCGTCTTCAAAACCATGTGCAACTGCGACGAGGTCCCCGCCGAGCCCTGTGTGGGATTCACCTTCTCAAGGGGCGATTGATTCTCCTGCTCTTTCAGTTTGTCAGAGGGCGAGGGTGTCTCACACTCTCGCCCTTTTTCCTTGCTATTCGCCGGCCTGGTCTGGCTCGACGGAGATGGCTTTTGCCAGGCCGCGCGCTAGAGAGATCTGTTCCTTGGGCGTTTCGATCAGCATGCTATCTTTGGTCGTGATCAGCACCTTGAGAGGGCTGCCCAGGTGTAGTCCCCGTTCCCGCAAAAAGTCGCGCGGGATCGAACTGCCGTCTTCATACTGTACCACGTGCCCCTCCTGTCCCACAGACATCTCAGAGAGGGGGAGGGTTTTGCGCAAAGGGATTCCTTCGTCCAGGCGCGGGATGGGTTGGCCCAGGGGGTTTGTGGAGGGATGGTCCAGATACTCGTCGAGGCGGTCGGCCAGGAGATCGGACGTGCCATGTTCCAGTTGACAGGCCGCCTCGTGGGCTTGCTCGTAGGCATAGCCCAGTTTCTCCACCAAAAAGACCTCCCATAGGCGATGTTTTCGCAGGACGCGATGGGCTTGGCGCTCGCCCTCGGGTGTCAGCGAGGCCCCCTTGTAAGGGCGGTAGATAACTAACCCCTGCTCTTGGAGTTTGCGACACATCTCGTTCACAGAGACGGGCGATACAGAGAGTTCCTCGGCCAGGCGAGACAGTGGGACCGGTGCATCCCCATCCCGCAGCCTGACGATCTCCAGCAGATACATCTGGGAACTCTCTGTTAGTATTGTTGTACTCATCTTTAGGCATATCCTAAATACATCATCAGTAAATGTTAAAGTATACCTAATTATAAGCGCGAAAATTCTACATGTCAAAACCCGTGACCTCGCACAGAAAATCCGTTTGAGCCTCGACACGAGGTTCGCTATAATCGGTCGGGGAAAGAGATAGGGATTGGAGGTGTTCATTGGAGATTGTACGGGTTGACACGGGGAATAAACAGCATGTCCAAGAGTTCCTCGCCCTGCCCTTTACCCTTTATGAAAACGTACCCCAGTGGGTGCCCCCTTTTGCCCGCCAGGCACGTCTCATCCTGGACCCCGCGCGTCATCCCTTTTACGAACACTCGGAGGCGGCCTTTTTCCTGGCCCGGGATGGGGGTCAGCCGGTGGGACGCCTGGCCGTGTTGAACAATCGACGCTACAACGTGGTCAACGAGGACGCAGCGGCGTTCTTCGCTCTATTCGAGTGCAGGGATAGCGTCGAAGCATCGCGGGTTCTGTTCGGGGCGGGATTCGACTGGGCGCGCCAGCGGGGACTGCGCAGTATCAAGGGACCCCGTGGTTTCAGCCACCTCGATGGTATCGGACTGCTGATCAAGGGCTTTGCTCATCGCCCAGCCATGGGCATCCCGTACGCCCTCTCCCATTATCAGAATCTGGTCGAGGATGTCGGCTTTTACAGAGTGGATGACATCCTCTCTGGATATCTGCCCCGCGACGTCGATTTCCCAGAAAAGATACACCGTCTCTCGGAACGTGTACAGGAGCGGCGTGGCCTGCGCGTGATCTCTTTTCGTTCTCGGCGCGATCTGCTCGCCCTTGCGCCCAAGTTTCGCGCCCTTTTCAACGATTCCCTGGGCAGCAATGACGATAGTATACCACTGACAGAAAAAGAGGTCGCCATGCTGGCCCGGCGTCTCCTGGTCTTTATCGATCCGCGCTTGGTCAAGGTGGTGGTCAGGGGGGAGGAGTTGGTGGGTTTTTTGCTGGCCTATCCCGACGTGTCGGCGGCCCTACAGCGCTGCCAGGGGCGGCTTTTCCCCCTGGGCTGGTGGCACCTGTGGCGAGAGAAGCGGCGTACCAGGTGGATCAACATCAACGGCATGGGTATCGCGGAGGAATATCGCGGTGGCGGGGGCACGGCGATCCTCTTCAGCGAGCTGGCCAGGAGCGTCGCGGACGGGGGCTTTGAGCACGCCGAGTTGGTGCAGATTCGCGGCGACAACGACAAGATGCTGCGCGAGTTGCAGAAGCTGGGCGTCGATTTCTACAAAGTACACCGACTGTACGAGCGGGAGTTGTAGCCCTATTACCCCTGCCCTACATCTCCGCCCACACCTCTGGCAGGCGCGCAAGGGCTCCCTGCGGTAGCGGCCCCTTTTCCACGTACCGCACGGCTTCTTCCACCTGCTCCATGCTCGAAAAGCCCACCAGCGCCGTCGAGAGTTCCTCCTTGCCGATGGCAAAGCGGATGGCGACCTCGACCAGGTTCTCGGTGTGACCCTCCTCCACGAGGAAGCGGAAGCGCTGAGCCAGTCGCACATCCTCCTCATAGTCCTCTCCTGTGGCGATGGGGGACACGGACTCGGCGCCCACCGGATGCCGCCTGCTTTTTCCCGTCAGGGCGCCGCCGGCCAGGACGCGTATGGCGATGGCTCCTATACCCCGCTCGGCGGCGCGGTCTATGAGTTGGCCGTAATCCTGGAAGGGAAAGCCCTCTGGTGCCTTTTTCCCTGCCGTGGGATTCAGCAGGTTGTAGCAGGTCTGAATGGTATGGACCTCTGTGGCGGTGATGGCGCGCTGCAAAGCCTCCGTTTCCCCCAGGCCGTTGATGCCCCAGGCGCGTATCTTGCCCTCTTTTTGGAGGGCGCGGAAGGCCTCTATCACGTCGGCTACGTCCTCCCCGCTCACCCAGCCGCGCTCGGGCTGACGCTGGGCGACGACGCGGTTGTGCAACTGCATGAGGTCTATACGTTCCCGTCTCAGCCGTTGCAGGCTTTCTGCCACCGCAGCCGGCACCGCCTCGTCGATATGCTTCATCTGCTCTGCCGTGAGCTGTACCTTGGTTCCCACTACCACGTCGGCCCCCAGTGTCTCCAGAACGCGCCCCAGGTTGGCCTCCGAGGTGCCGTCGCCATAGGCTTGGGCTGTGTCAAAGTAGGTGATGCCCAACTCGATGGCCCGCGCCACCACGCGCCTCATCTCTTTCTCGTCACCCCGCACCAGCAGCCCGCCCACAGCCCCGCAGCCGAATCCCAGTTCAGAGACCTGGATCCCCGTTTGTCCCAGTATTCTGTATCTCATCTTCCCATCTCTCCCGCGTCATAGGACATGCAAAGCCATTCTCTCAGGGCTCTATGGAGTTGTCAATCGAATGTGGCATGCGCTATCCCTTGCACACACCATGTTGTATAATACCAACCGTTAGTTGCTATTATGCCCATCGAAAGGAGATGCTCTCATGCCCGCGCAGGGACCGAATATCCTCTTTTTTGCCACCGACGAACAGCGGTACGATTGTCTTGGTTGCTATGATAATCCCGTGTTGCGCACGCCGCACATAGATTCTATCGCCAAGGAAGGGGTGCGCTTTGAGCGCGGCTATGTGCAGAATCCCATGTGCATGCCCTCGCGCATGTCCATCATGACGGGACGCTACTGCTCCGAGCATGGTTGCAACATCAACTGCACCAGCATTCCCCCTCATGAGCAGGAGCAGACCTTTATGGAGCACCTGCGCCGCGCGGGCTACTATACGGCCGCCATCGGCAAGATGCACATGATGCCCAAGTGGGGTCCGTTCGGTTTTCGCTACCTGGATCTGGTGGAGGGGCAGGCCGACCGCAATAACCAGTACACCGATTACCTCAGGGCTAAAGGGCTTAACGGCAGGCAGCACGAGGCCAGGGGCGAGAAACTGCCCTTTGGCATCTATACCCAGGCCCTGCCCGCCGAGGAGAATATCGACGCCTTTATCGGCCGACGCGCCGTCGAATGGTTGAAAGAGTGGGACGGCGATGAGCCCTTTTGCCTGTGGGTCTCGTTCTGTAACCCCCATTTCCCCTTTGATCCCCCGGAACCCTACGACACCATGTACGATCCAGACGAGGTGCCTCTGCCGGTGTGGAAGGAGGGGGAACTGGAAAACAAGCCCACCCAGCTTCAGTTCCAAAAGGAGCGGGGCTACGACGAGGCCACAGAACCCCTGATGCGCAAGATGGTGGCCAACTACTATGGGCTCATCTCCCTCATCGACGATCAGGTGGGCGAGATTCTGGGCGTACTTGGGGAAAAGGGATTGACCGATGATACCCTGATCGCTTTCACCAGCGACCACGGGGACCATCTGGGCGATCATAGGCTGCTGTACAAGAGCGGCGTGACCTTTTACGAGGGGTCGGTGCGCGTGCCCTATCTGGTTCGCTATCCGGAACGTTTCCCACAGGGTGTGGTCTGCGAGGAGTTGGTGGAGGCCATCGATCTACCGGCCACTTTCCTGGACGTGGCGGGAGTGGAGATGCCTCCTGGCATGCAGGGGCGCAGCCTGGTGGGCCTCGCCGCTGGCCAGATCGACGACTGGCGAGATGACGCCTTTTCCGAGATCGATCTGCGCATCAATCCACGGATGCACGGCCCCCGGGACCCCCAATCGCGGGACTATGTGGCGATGATCACGACCAGGGATTGGAAGTACGTTCACTTCCCCAACTTGGGTATCGGCGAGCTGTACGATCTGGTCAATGATCCCCACGAACTGGACAATCTGTTCTATGATCCGCAATGCGCCGACAAGGTGGCCGAGATGCGCTTGCGGCTGCTCGACCGCTTTATGAACAACCAGCGTCCCTACATCGGCGCACGCACGGAGACGTTCCGCGAGCACTATCTCAGCGACCACCGTCCGCCGGGCGGCAGCCTGCCCGGGGTCACCTATGCCGCGCCTGCTACCCCATAGAGCCTACGTACACGCCAAAAAGCTTGACCCATGGGAGGAAAGAACACATGCATGGAACCGATTTCGAACGCCCCAAT
>CAZMOW010000016.1:21510-40297 GCA_964567975.1 uncultured Anaerolineales bacterium
CACCGACGTCCTGCGCAGGGCCAGCACGGCGACTCTTACCACCATCTTTTCGCGCCAGGGAATCCGCGATATCTGGATGCCCCTCAAGCCCCTACGCCGCGGGACCAGGATGGTGGGACCGGCCCTCACCATCCGCAGTGTGCCCCATCGTGGCGATATAGGTCGCGATATCGCCTACGCCGAGGGGACGGCCTTTCCCGGCCATCCCGACGAGGCCATCGACGCCGTTCAGCCGGGGGACGTGGTCGTCCTCGACGGACGAGGTGCCACCGACGAGGGGCTCTTTGGCGATCTGCTGACCCTGCGCATCCAGGAGATGGGGGCGGCCGGATTGGCCTGCGACATGGCCGTGCGCGACACGCCCCACATCCTGGAGCGCGAGTTGCCCGTCTTCTGCCTCGGCGCGGCCAGCCCCGGCGGCACAGTCTATAACGTGGATTACAACGTGCCCATCGGCTGCGCGGGGGCCCTGGTCTGCCCCGGGGATGTCATGGTCGGGGACGATGACGGCATCGTGGTCATCCCCCAGGGGATGGTAGACCATGCGGTGGAGGAGATCCTCGAGTTCGAAGCGCGGGAGGATTTCATCCGCATCATGTTGGCCAAAGGCTATTCCCAGCGCGGCCTCTATCCCATGGGGACTGAGATGGAGGAGCGCTTTCAGGCCTGGTGGACGGAAAAGAGGGAGCAGGGCTAGCCCCACTAGATAACCAAAAAGAGATGTGAAGGATCTTCCCATCCACTGAAAGACCCTCTTCCAGTGGATGGGGATTCTAGTCGCCCAGCGGCCGGCACTCCCTCTCCAGCGTGCGGATATGGATCATGTCCTGTATCGTCTCCAGGAGGTGTCAGTATGTGTACGGCGCTAGGCCGGGCGGCGAGCAGTGACAAGGAGGTTAGGGCTGCTGTCGGCATCGAAGGGAGCGCCGCTTGTATCACCGTAGCAGGTGATGGTCTCGTAGCCTGCCTCTGTCAGCGCGCTCACTACCTTTGCCTGGCGCAGTGCCCACAACTCTGTCGAGATCACATGCTGGCTCCAGTCCCCGTCCCCCTCTCTTTGTAGGGTTACCAGGTTGAAGCGGAGCCGTTCACGAGGTTCAAAGTCGTAGAAGCGCAGAAAAAGCCATTCGTTATTTCCCTCGCGATGGGGCCGTGGTCCCATCCAGCGTTTTCGATCCGCCAGTACCATATCAAAGTTGCGATTTTGTATCAGCAGCAGCCCGCCGGGCCGCAGACAAGAAATAAAGTCCGCCAGGGTCGTGGCGAGATCCTCGGACGTCAAAACGTGGGGCAGCGAGTTGCCCAGGCAGAGCAGGGCGTCGAAACCGTTCTCCTGCACATCAAGGCTTTGTGCCAGTTCGCCAAAGCCCGCCACGCGGAAACGGACATCGCTCCCCGCCTCGGCCGCGTTGGCTCGCGCCCGCGCGATCATCTCCTCGCTCAGATCGGTCCCCACCACCTCGTAGCCCCTTTTGGCCAGGGCGATGGTGTGCATGCCACTCCCACAGGCGGCGTCGAGAACGCGATGGGCGTTCGCTGCGAGCAACTGCTGCTCAATGAAGGGCAGTTCCGACTGTAAACGTTCCTCCCAGTTGATAAAGCGGTCGTAATCGATGCTCAAATCGTCGTACACGCTATCTCCTTCTTGGGATGTTGAGTATCTCATCCACAGCATGCTTCCAGTACCAGAGCGACCGCGCGTGCAAGCACAAAGCGCCGCAGGATCCATCTCTTCGCTGTATGTAACAGCGTCGGCTATGGACAGAGGCTCTCGGCAGAACCTTCCTCTAAGGCCTGAATCTGGCTCCGCGCCCCGTCCAATTGCTCGAGCAGCGAGGCGTTCTCCGGATGCCGCTGCGCCTGTATTGACAGCGCCTGTTCTCGATGCCGCAACATATTCAGGCGCAGGCTCACGCAATCCCCACCGTCATCTATACGCGACTGGATCAGGGACTCTGACGCATCCAGCGATGCCTGGGCCGCGTCATCATCCCCCTGGGATAAAAGCAAAGCGGCACGTCGATCATGATAGCTCCAATCCCCGGGCCGCATGGAGATGGCCTCATCGACCTTCTCAAGATCCTCCTCTTCCAATCCCTGGTGAGCCAGGGAATCCGCCTGCTCCAAATCGTAGACGACCTCACCAGCGCTCAATGCGGCTGCCACGTCGGGATCCGGTGCCTCCACGCCAAACAGGCTCATAGCACCACCAAGAGTGCTGTTCTGGCTGGCTTTCCAGCGGGCAATTTCGACGGTATTGACGCTCAAGTGACAGTCCTCGGCATCATATGGCGGAGGACAACCCATCGTGATCAAGTTCTTTTCGATGGCCCAGTCCATAGCCAGTTCGATAATAAAATCTATCTGGGCGCCACTGCATCCCGTCAACAGCAGGGGCACGAGAAGCACGAGGATCGCGACAAGATGCCTGGAGGCATAGGGTTTTCCGTTATACGCTTTTTCTGTCATTTTCATTCTCCCTCCATAAGAGTCTGCATATCCACCAGATCCAGCAGATTGGACAGATCGGCATCCACCGTACGCAGGAACTCGCGCCGGTCCATGTCTCCCTTGGCATAGGCCTCGATGGATTCTTGAGATGCTGTGAAAGTTATAAAGGGCTTATCGTCCTCATTCCGAAGATCTATGACGGCCCGTTCCAAGTCAAGTCCGGAAGCGTTGGCTTCCGACAGGCCACGAATCGTCTCCATAAACGCTTCCTCGGCTGACTCTTTGCCGCTGCCTTCCATCGTTATCGACTCATCAAGGGTGATGACGGCCACCTGCGCGTCGCTTCCCTTGACGGGAAAAACCACGACACGCGCCCCCTCGATGCCGGCATCGAGCAGGGTCGTTTCCAGGGCCTCGCTCGCGACCGGATCTGGTGCCCCAGAATACAGTTCTTCCGCACTTGGCGGTAGCAGGCCGGCTACCCGCAGGACAACCGGGGCCAAAAACCACAAGCCAACCACTGCGACGATGACGATAACGAGGCTTAGCAGGCAACCACGACAGCCCCTTTGGTTCTTGTTGGGTACCCCCTGACTTTTCCCGACCATATTCCCCCCTATCCCCGATTCTTTTAACGCGATACCAACGTTGGATTTTTGAACCGACTCATCTCTACTTCGACCACCTGCAGACGCCGCTAATCAGCCAGGATCTTTTACCGATGCGGTAGAATGATGGGTCAGTTCTGAACAACATGTTTGACCATTCCGATTATACCACAGAAACGATCATTCGGGTATGATGAGACCAGTTTTGTGGACTGTTCACACATGCTCTACCTGAGCGGGAGACAGCATGTGGCATCATTTTCGACCCAGGATCTTTTTTAGCAATTTGACAAAAAGGGAGGTCTCCCTTATACTATGGGGTTGGTGCCTTGCTTACGTTTCTTATGATGCTTTTAAGGGGCCTCTTTAGCGGTTCTTAACAATAAAAACTTTCTGTAAAATGCTTGACGAAACGTTGCATATGTGATATAATTATCAGGGATAAGGGCATTGATAGGGAGCGTTTTTGTGGCAACGCGTTAGGCAATCCTATCGGCATATATCTCGTGCAAGACCCGCTCATATCCGCCGATGGCTATGCCTCGGCGGTTTAGTTTGGAAAGACGTACTGTATTGGATAGTGGATACCCATAGTTTACCCCGGGTGGTTAAATAATGATGGAAACGATTGTAGAAGAAGAGTATGAGGAGCTTTTGGAAAGGGCCAGAGAGCAGGGTTATCTGACCCTTGATGACCTCATGGAACACTTTCCCCATGCAGAAGACAACCTTGACGAGATCGAGGAGATATTTGCTACCCTTGAAGAAGAGGATGTCGATGTCCTCTATGATGGCGAGGCGCAAGATGAGGACTCGGCATCCTTTGAAGAGGAAGATGAGGATGAGGAGGATGGGGAAGATGAGGAGTTCAGGGCCCGGGCCAGGCCCAAAAAGCCGACCAAGCTCAGCGAGATCTCCACAGAGGATAGCATCAGCCTCTATCTGAAAGAGATGGCCCTCGTTCCCCTGCTCACCGCTGAACAGGAGGTGACCCTCGCACGTCAGTATGAAGAGGGGCGCGAGGCGCAGAAAAAACTGGAAGAGAATGGCGACCTCTCCGAAGAGGAGAAACAACGTCTCTACGAGCTCGTCGATCAGGGCGAGGTGGCGCGTTCCCACATGATCCAGGCGAACACGCGGTTGGTGGTGAGCATCGCCAAGCGATATACGGGACAGGGAGTGCCCTTCCTGGATCTGATTCAGGAGGGTAACCTGGGGCTCATCAAAGCGGTGGAAAAGTTCGAGTACCAGCGTGGTCACCGCTTCAGCACATATGCCACGTGGTGGATTCGCCAGGCGATCACCCGTGCCTTGGCCGATCAGGGCCGGGTGATTCGCTTGCCTGTGCATCTGAGCGATCGCATCCGCAAGGTGTACAAGGTCGCCCAGCAGTTGGAGCAGGATTGGGGCCGGCAGCCCACGGCAGAGGAGATCGCGGACGAGATTGACCTTCCGCCGCACAAGGTGCAGTGGATGCTCAAGGTCTCCCAGCGGCCCCTGTCCCTGGAAAAGCCCGTTGGCGAGGAGGAGGACAGCGAGTTGGGAAGCTTTATCCCCGACGAGGAATCGCCCTCTCCTTCCGATTCGGCGTATCAGAACTTGTTACAGGACAAGATGGAAGAGGTCCTGAGTACCCTCACGCCCCGACAGGCGCGCATTCTGCGCTTGCGCTTTGGCCTGCACGATGGGCGCAACTATACGTTGCAGGAGGTGGGCGAAAAGTTTGACCTGACGCGGGAGAGAATTCGTCAGATCGAACACGAGGCCCTGGATCGCCTCAGACATCCCAGGCGCAGTCGGCAACTGCGTGATTATTTGACTTAAAGACGTTCGTTCTTGCCCGAATCTCTACTTTGCCAAGAATGGCGCGAAACACGAGGGCCGAGACAACTTGATATGATGTCTCGGCCCTCGTTGTGTTCCCCTCTCCTGTATCCTTCTCAACCACCTGTTCTCACCACGGTTAGATTTTAGATGGGTAGAACACGTTTTCTCCCTCTGCCAGCTTCCCGCTTGATCCGCGGAGCGATTTCGGCTACTCTATGGGCGTGGATGTCCCTGACTTTTTTTGCTGACCTTGGACAGTGGTCGTTGGGAAAAGATCATCCTGTCGGGTGCTGGTTTCTTCCGTAAGGGCAGACGAGCGAGGTAGATGCCTTTGAAATTTTCGTCCGGGCGAGAGCTCATGCGGCTTGGTTTTTCGGTGCGCGTCTACGGATGCCCCGACCTGCCCTCCCATGACGGCCGTCCCCCATATCGCGAGCCCAATCTGAGCATGAGCCTGGCGTATCTCCGTGATATTCTTTATTATCTCCACGCCAACGATATGCATATGTACCGTATGCATGGAGACCTGCTTCCCGGCGCGTTGCGTCTCTCGGAAGATGAGGTGCGGACGCGGATCGCCGCCTATCGAACTGAGCTGGCTGCCCTGGGAGCTCTGGCGCGCGAATGGGATATCCGCCTTTCCTTTCATCCCTATGGCATCGCGCTCAACACACCCGATGAGGACCGGCTCCATCGGGCCGTGGGATATCTGGGGGCTCAGGCGGGCCTCCTGGGCGCCATGGCATTGGGGTCGGAGGCCGTTATCGTCGTTCACGTCGGTGGCGTGTACGATGATCCGCAGACGTCGCGGGAGCGCTTTGTGCGTCGCTATGAGGCGTTGCCCCCGTCACTGAGGGGCCGTCTGGTTCTGGAGAACGACGATCATCGTTTCTCCTTTGCAGATGTGCGGGCTATTCACAGGGCGTGTGGTATCCCCCTGGTCTTTGATAACCTTCATCATCTCGTCCTGAATCCCGAGGGCGTGTCCATGGAGGAGGCCATGCAGAGCGCCTTGGATACGTGGCCCGTGGGCGTCAAACCCAAGGTGCACTTTTGCAGTCCGCGCACCGAGATGCGCTCCCTGCCGGGGACGTCGCGGACCAAGGCCCCTACCTGGACGGAGCACAGCGATTTCGTGAACCCCTTTGAATTTGTACGTTTCCTGGCCATGACCAAAGAGTTTTCGCCCTTTGATGTTATGTTGGAGAGCAAGGCGCGAGACCTCGCCCTGCTCAAACTGCGTGAGGACGTCGTGCGCTTTGCGCCGGAATTGGCCGAGCGTCTGCTGTGATCGCCCTTGAGCCTGCGGTAGAGGTGATTGACATGCGGCACATTCATTGTATCATACGTCTTGATTTGGGGATCGGCGCCGTCTGATAGATCATGTGCCATATCTTGAAAGGAGGGAAAGCCGACATACCCGTGTGGGATTCGAATAGGACATCTGGTATCACCAGCGAGGAGGAACCATGACAGAAAGAGATTGGAGCGGAAGTTTTTGTACCCCTATGACCCCTTTTGATGAGCACGACCGCATCGATGAGGAGGCCCTGCGGGCCGAAGTCGCCTTTTGCCTCGAGTCCGGTGTGGGCGGACTCTGTGTGCCCGTGATGGTGAGCGAGTTTCGCCTGCTCTCCGAGGAGGAGCGCCGGCTGATGATCCGCGTGCCCGTGGAGGTGTCCGATGGACAGGTGCCCATAGTGGCCAACTGCGCGGCGGTAAACACCCCCTTGGCGGTCGACTATGCCCGCTATGCCCAGGAGGTGGGCGCCGACGCCGTGATCGCCATGCCCCCCTACATCCACAAGCCCGACTTTGAGACCATCTTTGCCTACTACCAGGCCATCTCCGACGCCGTGGACGTTCCCGTGTGGATACAGAACGCGGGCTTTTTGGCTCTCTCGCCGGATCAGATCGTCAAACTCTGCACGGAGATAGAGCATGTCAGTTGGGTCAAGGAGGAGGTGATGCCCAGTACTCACAGCATCACCGCGCTGATGGAAAAGGATTGCCCGGCCATAGAGGGCGTCATGGGGGGCGCGGGCGGCCGTTATATGATCACCGAGAGGGAGCGGGGCTCCAAGGGCGTGATCCACGCCTGCCAGTTCTGCGACATATTGCAGCAGGTGTGGGATCTTCTGGAGGAGGATGAGACCGAGGAGGCAGGGGACCTTTTCGATGCCCTGTTGCCCGGCATCGTCCTGGAGAGGCTGATGGGCATGGCCTTTGCCAAGGAGATCATGGTGCGCCGCGGCGTGCTAAAGAACTACCGCATCCGTTCTCAAGCCCATCCCCTCGACGACCACGACATGCGCGAGATCGACCGCGTCTGGGAGCGCATGCAGCCCTATCTGATCTGGCACAAATAGGCATAGTGTACATCCTGGCTGCCCCCTTTTGGGGCAGCCAGGTTATTGAATCGCGTCAAGTATGGATTACAGAGAGGAGTCTTATGCCTGAGGACACGAATATGGACGAGCAGATCGAGGAGAACGTGAACACCTACTCCAGTCCCACGGAGTTGGAGATCACGGACATGCGCACGGCCGTGGTGGCCTCCAACTATGACTATCCCATCATCCGCATCGATACCAACCAGGACGTGTACGGCATCGGCGAGGTGCGGGATGCGGGCCACGAGGAGAACGCCCTGCAGTTCAAGAGCTTTCTACTGGGACAGAATCCCTGCAACATCGACATGATCTTTCGCACCATCAAGCAGTTTGGTAACTGGGGGCGCGAGGGCGGCGGCGTGTCGGGCATCGAACTGGCCCTGTGGGACCTGATCGGCAAGGTCTATGGCGTGCCCTGCTATCAGTTCCTGGGCGGCAAATATCGCGATAGGGTGCGCATATACGCCGACACCCCTGAGCCGAGCGAACTCACACCGGCGGCCTATGCCGAGCGCGTCATGGGACGCAAGGAGATGGGCTTGACCTTTATCAAGTTCGATATGACCCCTCGCATCCTTGCAGATATTCCCGGTGCCACCATCGGTACATCCACCAAATACGAGTACAACATGGGACGGCGGCGAAAGGCGCCCGGCACGGGCGTTGTCAGCAAGGTAACGGACAAGGGCATCGCGCGTATGGCAGAGATCGCCTCCGCCGTGCGCGAGGCCGTGGGGTGGGATATAGCCCTCTGTACCGACCACTTTGGGCACGGCTATATGACGGTAAACGAGGTCATACGGCTTGGCAAAGCCCTGGAGCCGTACGGCCTGGCCTGGATCGAAGATCCCATGCCCTGGCACGATATCGACGGACACAAGAGGGTCACCGACGCCATCAACGTGCCCACGGCGGCCGGCGAGACGCTGTTCTTGTGGGACGGTTTCCGCGAGATGATCGAGAAGCGCGCCGTCGACATTATCCATCCGGATCTGTTGACGTCGGGCGGCATGTGGGAGACGAAAAAGATCGCCGATTATGCGGAGCGCTATGGGATACCGACGGCACAGCACTTTGCCGGCTCGCCCATCGCCTTTATGGCCAACGTACACTGTGCGGCGGCCGTCTCCAGCTTTGTGGCCCTGGAACACCACGGCCTCGACCTGCCCTTCTGGGCGGACCTGGTGACCGGACTCGATGAGCCCCTGATGGAAGAGGGCTATGTGAAGGTGCCGGAGAAACCGGGCCTCGGCGTGGATCTGAACTATGAGGGTATCGAGGAGAACCTGCGCAGCGGAGGGTTGTTCGAGCCCACCGAGGGCTGGAACACACCCAAGCTTGGTTTCTGGCGTCCCAAACCCGAGGAAAGCTGGGAATAGCGCTTAACTACACGCATGTAATCATGAGGGCCCCGGACATAGCTTCGGGGCCCCTTTGTTGTGTGCTTGGCGTGGCGGGCCGTTGCCTTTTCCTTCATGCCACAGGCTGGATCCTGACCTCATCGCAGCCCAGGCGGCCCTCTTCGATGAACAGGGCGATCCCACCCCCGTCGAGCGTCTTCGTCTCCTCTGCCTGCAACACCCGCTCTCCATTCACGCGTCCCGTGAGCAGGTTGCCCGCGATCTCCAGTTGCAGTTCATACGTGTCGTACAGTTTCCATGCGTAATCCTCCTCTGCCAGGACGTGTGTACCGTCCAACTCGCGCACGAGTTGAACCTTTCCGTTCCTGGTGAGTTTGAGGGCATAGTAGCGCCTCAGCCCCTGGACATAGGTGGCGATGCCGCAGGATTCGGCCAGATGGGGCGTCAGCCTGGCGCTCACAGTATAGTTGTGCCACTCCCGGGTACCCTGGAGAAGCATGCCCGTGCCCTCGTTCTGGATGAGGCGGTAGGTGTGCTCGCGCTGCGTCTGTACGTCGCTGCAGGCCTGCGCCCAGGCCTCGACCCAGCGGGTTCCGTCGTGTTCGGGCGGGTCAAAGGTCGTGGAGGGCACGCCGGACCAGTCCAGCCAATCCAGATACACGACGCCGTCGGTGCGGGTTTCGGAGGCCAGTTCCAGGCCCACCCAGGCGATGGGACATCCTGTGGGAACGTCGACGGTCCAGGCCATCTCCTGTGCGTCCCCCGCTTGAAGCGTCGTTTTGGGACCATGGATCCTGATGAGGTCGTCATCCTGGCCATAGATCTTGACAAAGAAACGCGCGTCGATGGGCGAGGGGTTCCCTTTATCAGCGGAGAGGCGAGCGCGCAGTTCCTGCCCCGGATAGAGGGTGGGCGAGGCCACCATGCGGTAGCTGGCGCTCTGGGACAGGATGGGGTAGGTCTCGCGCATGGCGCGCGCACAACGTCCCCGGGTCAGGCCGTGATAGCGGATCGCCAGGCTGCGCTCCCCCTGCGCGCTATGCTTGCGAACGTTCTCTATGCGCGTCGTGCCCTTGCTCTCCACGCTGTCATCCATCACAAAGCCCTGGACGGCACCGGGCAGATCGAAATGGAATCGCGCTCCCCCCTTGGGGAGGGGCGCCGGTTCGTCGTACAGATCGCGCGCGATCTGTACGATGCTATAGGCCTCGTGCAGGGCGTCGGTCACCGCCCGGCCACTGTCGGCGGTGGGCAGGTACATACGGTCCGCCACAGGCCCCCGGTAATCCGGCCCGGCGTCAAGCCCCTGGAGGCCGTTCTTTATGCCCATGAGACAGCCCACGTTGCCCGAATTACAGTCCGTGTCCCAACCCGCCGTGTTCACGATGCGCAGTGCCCTGGAAAAGCTATCATCACAATAGAGGAGGGCGAGGATGATCAGGGCGTGATTGGGCACCATGTGGCAGTTGCCACCATATTTGTCATAGCCATAGTTCGCCACGATGCGATAGAAACTCTCGCGCCAGTCATCATAGATGTCCCGCCATTCCCGCAGGTCGGCGATGAGGCGATAGATGAGCGAGTCCTTGGGGATAAGAGAGGTGCCCGCGTCGAGCAGGGCGTCGATGTCGGATTCCACAAAAGCCTGGGCCTCCATGGCTGCCACCACCTGGGCGCCGTGTATGGCTTCCCCGTCATGGCTCACGCTGGCGGCGCGGCGTGCCAGGTCCGCCGCCCGCTCTGGATCCCCCGGTGAGATCATGGCCCAGCCGTCGATGAATATCTGCGCCCCGATCTGCTCGGCCACCACGCGCCCGTTACGCGCCATGGAGCCGCTTTCGGGAGCCTCCAGGCCCGATTTGAGCCGGAGGTAGGCTGTGTGTTCGGTCGAGTTTCCCATCCCTCCCCACCAAAGGATGGTGCGTTCCTCGATCAGGTAGTTGAGCCACGTCTGGCCTATCTGGGCTGGCGTCAGGTCAGGGGTGTTGCCATAGTCGGGCATGGCCCTGAGAAAGGTAAAGGTCCCCGAGATGTCGTCATCGATGGCGATAAGGGGTTTGTCCAGTTCGTCATGCACATAGTAGTTGATCTCTCCCAGTCGCTCCATGATCCGCTCATACGTCCAGCCCTCGAAAGGACGTCCCATATAGACGCCGATGATCTTGCCCAACACGCCGGCATAGACGCGTTCTTCATAATTGTTTGGAATGCTCATGGTGTCTCCCCTCACTTAATATCTATCTCGTTTGCAAGTTCCTTTTCTGGCGATGAGGCCACACTTTTTCTTTTTTACCCCAGTGCATTCTGACCGTCAAGCGCGGGATACGAGTTATCCACAGGTTGGCAAAGTTATCCACAACTTTACCTTTATTATCCACAGGCGTCCTTTGTTTGCCTATCTTTGAGAAAGGGCGTCTTCGTTGCATTGCCCCCCGTGCCCGCGTTATAATGTGCCGAGGCTGACACCCTGGGGAGGAGGTCATGAAAAAGTTCAAGATCGTTCTCAGCGATCTGCATCTGGGGGCGGGATACGCCGAGGCAGGAAACGCGCTGGAGGACTTTATTAGCGATAGGGCATTTCGCGCTTTCCTTTCTGGCATCACCGAGAAAAGCGAGCGCGAGGGAAAGGCGGTGGAGCTCATATTCGCCGGTGACACCTTTGAGTTTCTCCAGGTGCCCTGTCTCGATTCCGCCGAGGACTTTTGTCCTTCTGTCACTTATCCTATGGGTCTCTATCTGGACTCTTCTGAGGGCGCGTCCGTTCGTAAGATGGCCCTCATCATCGCCGGGCATCCCGGCTTTTTCGCCGCCCTTCAAGGCTTTTTGCGGGCGACGCCCCCTCGGCGCACCGTGACTTTTATCAAGGGTAATCACGACGCGGATCTGCACTGGCGTGGCGTGCAAGAGATGCTGGCCTGGGCCGTGGGTGCCGACGAGATGGAACGAAGGGACTGTCTCGCTTTTGTGGAGCGCCGCATTGCCCGCGAGGGCATCTATGTGGAACATGGCAACCAATATGGCGACTGGTTCAGTCGCTTTCCCGACTTTGAGGAGCCCCACGATCCCGATGTCCCGGATCAGCTCTATCTGCCCGCCGGCTCTCGTTTTCTCATCAACTTTTTCAACGAGGTGGAGCGACAACGATACTGGATGGACGGCATAAGGCCCATCTCCGCTCTCATCTGGTATACCTTTGCCCTCGACTTTCCCTTTGCCATGCGGGCTCTGACAATGCTCCTGCAAGCCATGCCCGCTATTCTTTGGCGAGGAGCGCCCGTGGGTGCAAGTGATACAGAAGCCGCCCCTCGGATGCCCCACGATCTTTTAAAAAGGTTGCAGGATGACGCGTACCTGCAGTCGTTGGGGGAGGATGCGCGAGAGCGGGAACGCCTCTATGAGGCCCTGGAGGACCTCCTTACGTCCTATCGTGGCTCTCTGCCGGAGAGAGTGACCGCCTGGCCGGACCTGTCCATGGGGCTGGCGCTGCGACGGGGACGGGCTGAGCAGCGTGCCCAAAGATCGGCGCTTCATCGGGTGGCCGAACGAAAACGCTTGCAAGAGCGCGCGAGGATCATCATCTTTGGGCACGCTCATGCTCCCTCTGTTAAATCCCTCTCTCATGATGGCGTCTATCTAAACACTGGAACCTGGACATGGGCAGAGGATTTCACCGGGCGGAGCCATGCTGACTGGAAGCGCCTGATGAAAAATCCGGAGCGGTATACACACAGGCGTCGCCTGACCTATGCGCGCATCGACTATGATAAAGTGGGCAGGCCCTCAGCGGAACTGCGCAGGTTCGATCGTGAGGCGATTCTCAAAGGCATTTGGCAGAGATTGTCGGGTTGGCGGCGACATTGAAGGACACTCTCTCTCACCTCCCACGTGCATTCGATTGCTCGAGAAGGCCCTCGCCCTCCTCATAGACACGCTGCCAGTCACCCAGCGATTTGGCGACTACAAGGAGAACGGCCATTATGGCGCCCACGAGCATGGATGGAGGCTGGCGCAAAAGCCAGAGGGAGAGGGGAATGGTGAGCACGGTGATGGCGGTGCGTCGGGCATCGTGGGGGATCGCCTTGCGCAGTCCCACCCACAGGCCGATGAACACCAGGCCCGTAACGGTCGCCGGCAACGGATTCTGGGCCAGGAGCATGCCCGCCAGGCTCGATAGCCCCACGCCTCCGCGCAGATCGATGTAGAGGGACCAATTGTGTCCCGCCACGGCTGCCACTCCGGCCAGCCCGGGCGCCCAGGGCAGGGGAGAAATAAGGTCACCCAGCAGCACGGACAGGGCGGCCAGCCCCGCGTCGATGAGGGCGGTGCCCAGTCCGGCCCAGGCGCTTTTCGTCGCGCGAGCCACGTTCGTCCCCCCGGTATGGCCGCTGCCCGTGCGCAAGAGTTCTCTGCCCTTTAGGAGTCTGGTCAGGAGGACGCCTGTGGGAATGGCGCCCAGGGCATAGCCGATGAGCAGGGCCAGAGGCAGAGAGGTCACGCGTCTATACCATCTTCCGAGGTGATCATCTCCAGACAGCGGGGAATCACCCGTGCCTCTATGCGATGGGCAACGTCGCAGACGATCTCGCCGTCCATGTGCAGATAGAGGGGATCTTCTGAGGCCACTATCACGTGTTTCACCTTGTGCGATTCGGTACTCTCGTCGGAGAGATGTGTGCCTTTCATGAATCTGGGGACCATGGTCAGGACCTTGAGTCGAGATACGTCGTCGGTGACGACGAGATCCAGCAGCCCGTCGTCGGTTCGCGCATCGGGGGCCACGCGAAAGGCGGCGCCCTCGCGCGGGCCGTTGCAGATGACGGTCATTATTGTTTTTTGCCGTATCGTGTGGCCATCGTAGGTGATCTCTACCTCTGGGGCTTCCATATCCACAAAGACCGTCTTGAGTACCACGGGCAGGTAGAGGGCCATGCCCCGCAACCGCTTATAGTTGAGACAGCCTCGGGTGACCAGGCCGTCAAATCCGATGCCCAGTGTGTTGTCCAGATACTGGATGGGACCGTCATCGATGGTCACCTCCGCCACGTCGACGCGGCGTGTCCTGCCCTCGACGATGACGCGGCAGGCCTGCGCCACGTTCTCTGGCGCACCGTTCATGACGGCAAAATCGTTGCCCGACCCGGCGGGGATGCAGCCCAACTTGCCCACCGGACGCTCCTCGGTGTGCTTCAGCATGGCGTTCACTATTTCGTGGGAGGTGCCGTCGCCGCCGACGGCCACCAAACAATCATAGCCATCGTCCATGGCCCGGTGGGCGAGATCGATGGCCTGACCGCGGGCGGTGGTTTCTACCAGATCGAAATCCGCCCCCAAAGCGGCAAAGTGCTGCACGATAAGGGGGGCGATGCTGGCGGCATAGCCTCGTCCGGCGACGGGATTGAGAATGACCAGGATTTTTGTCATGCATTTCCTTCTGTGGGTAATGGCACCAGATACTACAGTCTACCTATTATAACCTCTATCTGCCAAAGACGTTACGGGGGGCGTTTGTGAGAGCTGAGTTGTTTTGTAGGGACGCCGCGTTTTGGCAGAGGTTGGTGTTGCAGGATGGGCGTGACCGGGGTAATTCAGAGGGACCCTGCCTCGCAGGGCCCCTCTGAAGAAAGACAAGGCGGTCGATAACGATCTAGGCCGCGACCCAACCGCCATCGACAAGGAGGACGTGGCCGTTGACAAAGTTGGAAGCCTCGGAGGCCAAAAAGACCACGGGACCAAACAGGTCGTCCAGTTCGCCGACCCGGTTCATGGGGATGCGCCCCAGGACCCAGTTGCGCTTTTCGGGGTCGTCCAAAAAGTCGGCGGCCATGGCCGTGCGCGTGAATACGGGGGCGATGGCGTTCACGTTGATGCCCTGGGGCCCCCACTCGATGGCCAGGGAGCGGGTGAGCTGGTTCACAGCCCCCTTGCTGGGCGCATAGGCCGCGTCCTGCGCCCGCCCCTGAAAGCCGCGCACCGAGGAGATGTTGATGATCTTGCCATGGCCCTGCTCCAGCATCACGCGGCCAGCGTGCTTGCAGCATAGAAAGACGGAGCGCAAATTTACGTCGATGACGCGCTCCCACGCCTCCGTGTCGAACTCGGCGATGGGCTCCAGATCCACGACGCCCTGGCTGTTTACCAGGATGTCCAGGTGACCATAGGTATCCAGCATGTGTTGTACCATGCCCTCCACCTTGCTCTCGTCGGTAGCATCGGCGGCATAGTAGGTGCCCTTGCGTCCCAGATCGGTGATGGCCTGGGCCGTCTCCTCCAGGCCCGCCGGCCCCCGGCCCACGATGCAAACGTCGGCGCCGGCCGCTGCCAGACCCAGGGCCATGGCCTGCCCCAATCCCCGTGTGCCACCCACCATCAGGGCGGCCTTGCCGTCCAGGCGAAAGCGGTCGAGGGTGGAGGGAGCCAGTTTCTGTACCTTTTCCAGGTCCGACATGTCCGTCATACTATCCCTCCACCTGCACAATCTCGGTCATCCCGGTGTCCGGATCGGTGATGCGTTGGGTCCACACATCCTCGAGGATGATGAGTCCCATCTCCGCGCGGTAGCAGCAGCGAGAGCCCGGCTCCAGGTGTCCCACGTGCACCTCATCGTTGGCCGTGTCGTGTACCACGACGTGGATGTGGGGCTCGCCGCCGGCCACGGTGCCCTGCATGGAGCCCACCTCGATGGGTCCCTCGAGCTCGAAATAGCGATCCTCGGAGGGCAACCCCGTCTTGGTGATGGTGTGCAGGTTGCAGATGTCAAAGGAGCCGATGCCCGAGGTGACTAGGGCCGCGTCCACGTCCTCCTCTTCGAGAAAGGCTTCCAGTTCCTCGATGATATAGTCGCCGCGGCTGAAATAGATCATGATGGTGCGTACCGCACCTGGTGCTTCTATAATTTCCATGATTGTCTCTCCCGAAATCAGTTCACCTGTGTCGAGTGTAGCACACGCTGCCGTGGGACGTCAACTGATCAGGTTTGACTTTCGTGCGATCGCGTCATTGTCGTGAAGAACTGGACTCGGCCTTCCTTGCCGCGGCTGCAGGGACCACGGTGCCCTCACTATCCACGATTTCTCATTTCTTCTCCGTCCATTTGTACAATTTCCTTCCATGTATGCTCTAGTACTGTGGATTATATAAAAAGACTGTCCCATTCGTCGACGATGGGTTGGGGTCTATAATACGGCCCTGGTCTTGTATTGATGAGGAAATTCGCCACCGACGGGGGAGGGATCAAGAGTCGGGTCTGTCAAGGTCTTGCAATAATAGCTCCTTCTCTTTCCCCTCCATCCAGGAAGCTGACCAATCCTCGTTTATTTTCACGGGCAACAGTTGAATGTCGACCAGCGTCTTGCCGTCGTAAAAAAGCTTGACGGCGAGCCCCCGCATTGTGTTCTTGGACCAGCCCTGATCAAAGACGAAATTCCCAAGGGAGTAGAAAATTGGCCTGTCCTTGTGGACGGCGATGGGCTGGACCCAGTGGGGATGGCTGCCAAAGACGACATCTGCTCCATGGTCGATGGCTTGATAGGCCAGATTTTCCTGGTGTTCCGTGGGTTCGTGTGTATATTCCTCTCCCCAATGAAAATAGACGAGAACGTTGTCTGTCTCCCTCTTCATTTCCCCGATATCCTGTTTCAGTACCTCCTGGGGGATATCGCGCCAGACGGCGTCATAGCCCAGAAATCCGTGCTTGACGCCGTCGACGGATTTTACAAGGGTATGATCGATACCGACAGCATCGATATTTCGTTCTCGTAAACAGTCCACCGTCTCGGCATATCCCTTATCTCCCCAATCTCTGATGTGATTGTTGGAGATCATGGCCACGTCAAAGCCGGCCGCCTTGAGATTATCTGCCAGCGCGCAATTTCCACAGAACACCATCCCCTCATTGGTTGGGGGGCAATCCTTTATCAAAGGGGATTCCAGATTGGTCACTGCTATATCGGCGCTACTTATCTCCTCCCTGACTTTTGAAAAGGGATAAAGATCGCCCTCGCTCTGCGCTCTGAAGTTGACGGATCTTCCAAGCATCGAGTCGCCCGTCAGAAGGATGGTCGTGTGCTCGTTACTCTCAATGTCACCGTCCGCACGGGGAGTGGGGGGACCCGCTGAGGGCGTAAAAGTGGGGGATGACTCCGGTGTCTCCGTCGACGGTATGGGAGTATCCGTGGGAGGGGGTGGCGTCTCCGTCGGCGGTATCGGAGTGTCCGTGGCGGGAACGGGGGTGTCGGTGGCCGGCCCCGCTGTGGGCATGCTGGCCTCGGGCGTCCCCGTCGCCATTTCCTCGGCGCTCCCACAGCCCATGAGGAGCGCCGCTATCAAGATTGCAGTCAGTATACCATATCGCTGTCTTTTCATTTTCCGGTTCTTTCGTTTATTATGGATATGACATGGGTGGGATTACTCCCTCTTGCCCTGACGTTGGCTAAAACTATATAGCATCCTGTACAGTTCGTCGATAATGGAGATTTGATAGTAGAGAGGTTGGACATGACAGAAGTTGACGTTCGACTGATGGAATTGGATCCGATGAGAGCGGCCTGGTACCGTTACGAGGGCCGGGAGCCAGAAGATGCGGCGATTCAGAACTTGATCGACTGGGCGACCCGAAAGGGACTTTTGAAAAAAAGCCCTCCTCCTCGCTTTTATGGCTTTAACAATCCCGAGCCCCAATTCCGGGATCCCGTCTATGGATACGAGTTCTGGATCGTGGTCGACGATGACGTGGCTGGCGATGATCTGGTGGGGGTAAAGGACGTGCCTGGGGGGTTGTATGTGGTGGCTAGAGGACTTGAGGAGGGCTGGAAATGGGCCCGCCGGCGCTTTGGCTTTTGGGCGGAGGAGAACGGATACGTGTACGACGATGCGCGTCAGTGGCTGGAGGAACACGTTCCCGTTGTGGAGAGACTGCCCCAGTTTCCCGATCTGGAAGGGGAGGAGCGATGGGCATCCATCGATGTACATCTTCCCATCAGGCCGCGGAAAGAGGGGAAGGCGTGATACGGAGGTTCGAATGACGAACGTCATGGGCATCGCCGGCAGCGCCAGAAGACGGGGCAACTCGGCCACGTTGATGCGCGCCCTGCTGGAGGGCGCGGCACAGGCCGGCGCAGAGACGCGAGAAGTGTATCTGAATAAGCTCACCTACAAGGGATGCCAGGGCTGCGAGCCCTGCAGGGGCGGGGGCGAGTGCATCCTCCAGGACGATCTGACGCCCGTCCTGGACGACCTTGCCGAGGCTGAGGGCTGGATCCTCGCCTCTCCCATCTACTACGATGGCGTTTCGGGGCAGTTGAAGACCTTTTTCGACCGCTGCCGCACCTTTACCATCGATCCTCAGACCCACGAATTGCGGCCCCAGTTAGAGGGCAAGCGGAAAGGCATAGTCGTCGTCACCTACGAGGACGCACCACGGGACGACTACCGTCGCGAGGCCCAGATATTGGCCCGTTATATGGGTTGGATGGGCGACTTTGGCGAGGTCGCCGTCGTCTCCGAGGGCAATCTGGGACCTAGCGATGCGGCGCAAAAGCGGCCGGACCTGCTGGCCAGGATGGTGGAGATGGGAGAGAAAAACTTGATTCCAGGAACGTCTGGCGTGCTGGGCAAAAGTCTTTAATACTCTTCAAGCCCTTCCACTTCCGCCAGGGCCTCCTGGGCGGGAGGCCAGCCCTCATGATAGTGGAGGGCACTCTCAAAGTCGGATCGTGCGCCCTCCACGTCGCCCAGCTCCAGGCGCGCTTTGCCCCGCCAATAGTAGGCCTCTTCCATGTTAGGGGCGATGTTCAGGGTAGCGTCTGCCAGGGCGATGACCTCATCATACCGCTCCGTGGCATGATAACTCTCATAGGGGCCGAGTTGATACCAGAACATGCGGGGGTGAAGGCCCAGATGGCGCGCATGGTCGTAAGCGGCGGCGGCCTCCTCGTGGCGCTCCAGCGACGTCAGGCTGGTGCCTATGTTGAAATGGGAGAAGGCGATCCAATCGTCGCAGTCGGCATAGGCCACGCAGGAGGCGGGGGGCTCGGCGGCTTCGGCGCGGGCCCTCTCCAGGGCCCGTTCGTACATGGTCTCGTCGTCCAAGTCGGGGCCGAGGAGCGCGGTCAGGGCATCCCGACGCCCTGGTTCATAGATGACCAGATGG